>DAOLPD010000272.1:0-1143 GCA_035417425.1 Bacillota bacterium | reverse complement strand
TATAATGTTAAGACCCTAAAAGTAACCAATGATTTCGGCGAAATAAAGGTTCTGCCTTCCGATGGAAATACCATCAGGCTGGAAGCAGATATAACAGTTAAGTGCAATGATGAGAGCAAGGCAAGGGAATATGCAAGAAATTCCGTTGAGATAATTGAGGGAGAAGTAACGGAGCTTTATCCCAAAACCCCGTACAACTGGGTCAAAGGTGATCATGCAAGGGCCCAGATTGACTTTGTGGTATATGTGCCCAAGGGAATAAGCCTGGAAGCCCGCGGGAGCTTTGGAGATATAAGAGCAGAAGGAATAGAGGGAGAATGCAGAATTGAGAACAAGAATGGTGAAATAATAGCTTCAAACATAAGCGGAGATGCGGACATTGACAATTCCTTCGGAGATATCGAAGTGAACAACATCGGAGGAAAGGCGGATATATCCAATAATAATGGGGAGATATCAGCAGATAATATTGGCGGTTCTGCTGTAATTGAGAATCATTTTGGGGATATTGAAGCGGAAAGAGTCGGCGGAGATTTGAAGGTAGTAAACAACAACGGAAGGATATACGTCAAAGAAGTGAGAGGTAAAGCTGACCTGGTTAATGCTTTTGGAGATATAGGCATAAACAGGGTCGACGGCGGCATTACAGTGGAAAACAAGAACGGAAGGATTGAAGCAGAGGATGTAGCCGGAAATGCACAGATAAAAAACGCCTTTGGGGATATTTATTACAAATCGGCAAGTGCAGATAACGGAGATATATATGCCAGTACAAAATTCGGAAGCATTGATTGCGATAAGCCCCTGCAGATTAAAAAGGAAGGTCAGGACACCGTCGCGCAGGGAAGGCTGGGAACGGGGCAATACAAGATAGAGCTTGAAACTAAGAATGGGAGTATTACTATAAAATAAGGCTCGGAAAATGAGCCTTTATTATTTTATAGGGCTACGGTAAGTTGAGCATAATAAAAATGATGCGTCGTATCTGAAGTTTGCATAATCCTCCGCAAGAGACAGTATAGTATATCGAGGCACACGGATTATGATTTTGACAGGCCTATACTGATATGCCCTTGGAAAAGTTCTGACGGTGTCAAAAGGCCCTCCATGGCCCGAGACACCTAAGCCGGCCTCCATGCCGGC
>DAOLPD010000271.1:0-1174 GCA_035417425.1 Bacillota bacterium | reverse complement strand
TGCCTCGATATACTATACTGTCTCTTGCGGAGGGTTATGCAAACTTCAGATATGTCGCATTATTCTTCTTATCCAATGGCATTCAGCAGATTTGTCATTTCAATAGCCGTCATTGCCGCATCAAATCCCTTGTTCCCCGATTTTGTTCCTGCCCTTTCAACAGCCTGTTCAATGCTTTCAGTTGTAAGAACTCCAAAAATTATCGGCAATCCTGTATCCAGCATTACCTTGGCTATCCCTTTGGACACTTCGCTGCATACATAATCAAAGTGAGGTGTGGAACCTCTGATTACCGCTCCGAGACAAATCACCGCATCATACCTTCCGGTTCTTGCAAGTTTTTGTGCGGCCAGCGGTATCTCAAAAGCACCCGGAACCCAGCTTATCTCAATATTAGACTCGGGGCAGCCGTGTCTTTTAAGCCCGTCTATACAACCCCCAAGCAGCTTGCTGCTTATGAATTCGTTGAACCTTCCTACAATAACAGCAAACCTTCTATCCCCTGCTGTCAGATTACCTTCGTATACTCTCAACTTTTTTCCTCCTCTCATATATTATGGAGCATGTGCCCCATTTTTTCCTTTTTGGTAAGCAGGTATTTCTCATTCCTTATGTTCGCATTCATCTCAATAGGAACCCGCTCCACAACTTCAAGTCCATATCCTGCTAATCCTTTTATCTTCTTTGGATTGTTTGTAATCAGCCTTATCTTTTTTATTCCGAGATCCTTAAGAATTTGGGCGCCTATACCATAGTCCCTTAAGTCTGCGGGAAAACCCAGAAGCTCATTTGCCTCAACAGTATCAATTCCCGTATCCTGAAGCTCATAGGCCTTTATCTTGTTAACAAGCCCTATTCCCCTGCCTTCCTGCCTCATGTACAGCAATACCCCTCTGCCTTCTCTTTCAATCATTGCCGCTGCTTCTGCCAGCTGCTCACCACAGTCGCACCTTACGGAACCTAAAGCATCACCCGTCAGGCACTCCGAATGAACCCTTACTGTCACAGGCTCCTCAGTATCCACATCTCCCTTGACAAGAGCTATATGATGCTCACCGCTTATTTTGCTCTCATAAGCCATTACCCTGAATTCCCCATATTTAGTAGGCAACAAAGCATCTGCGGCTTTGTATACCAGTTTCTCCTCACGGCTTCTGTATTTTATCAGGTCGGC
>DAOLPD010000270.1:0-1211 GCA_035417425.1 Bacillota bacterium | reverse complement strand
CTGCCGTGACCCTGGGGAGGCTTAGAATCCCCGCCCCCAGCATACAGCTTATAAGTGTGAAAATAAGCTGCTTGCTTGTTATTGTATAGCTCATTTCAGTTTTCACCGGTACCACTCTTCTCTCTGTTGTTTACCGCCCTCGTATCATCCGTATGCGGGATTGACACGGGCCTTTTGACATTCATCCACAAAGGCATTCTAAGCAGGGCATCCTTCATGTCTCTGAACCTGGAGGGTGCGTATGGAGAAAGGTATGGCACACTGAAGCTCTCCAGCTTAGTAAGGTGTATCACTATTACGAGGAGCCCCAGAGCTATTCCATAGGCTCCGAAGGTTGCTGACAGTATTATAAGAAAAACCTTCAGCAGCCGTATGGATAATGTCATGCTGTAGTTGGGCAGCACGAAATTGCATACCGTAGTGATTGCTATCACTACTATCATGGCAGGGCTCACAAGATTGGACCTTATGGCGGCGTCTCCCAGAATTATCCCCCCGACTATACCAAGAGTCCCTGCTACGGACGTAGGAAGCCGTATGCCGGCTTCCCTCAGCACTTCAACCGTAAACTCCATAATCAATGCTTCTATTACAGGCGGAAAAGGAACCTTTTTCCTCAACCGGGCAAAGCTTATAAGCAGTTCCGAAGGTATAAGCTCCGGATGAAAGCTGGTGAGAGCTATATATATTGATGTGCCCAAAACTGCAATCAGAAAGGCAATCAATCGGATAATACGTGAAAATGTTCCCGCTTGAAACTTCTCATAGTAGTCTTCGGTTGCCTGGAAGAACTCGACAAATATTGCCGGAGCTGCGAATACAAAGGGTGACCTGTCGGTTATTATAAGAAGCTTTCCCTCCAGGAGGTTTGCCGCTGCCCTGTCCGGTTTTTCCGTTCCCATAAGCTGGGGAAAAACAGACCATGGGTTGTCTTCAATATACTGTTCAATATAACCGCTTGAAAGTATGGCATCTATATTTATTTTCTTTATCCTCTTTTTCACCTCATCCACTATTTTGGAATCCGCCAATCCGTTTATATATGCAATTGCCACATCAGTCTGGGATCTCTGCCCTATCTTGAGCATTTCAATTTTAAGCATCGGGTCCTTGATAAATTCTCTTAACATCCCTATATTTACCCATATATCCTCTACGAAACCCTCCTTGGTGCCCCGTATCCTTTTTTCTGTTTCAGGCTCCGATATCTG
>DAOLPD010000269.1:0-1358 GCA_035417425.1 Bacillota bacterium | reverse complement strand
AAACAGAGTATTGTGTTTATCCGGCGGAAAGCTTTACGAACATGACTGTGCGGTGAGCCGGGCTTCAGATATATTCAAGGAAGCATATGGAATGCGCGATAGTTCGCCGATAATACACAGGCACTAGATAATGACGAAGGAGTATGACTTATGTTTGAATTATTCAATTATGAATTCATGCAGAGGGCTTTTGCTGCAGGACTGCTGGTGGCTGTGATCTGCCCCCTTATAGGTACTTTTGTTGTAATGAGAAGATTGTCCATGATCGGTGACACCCTCTCCCATGCTTCACTGGCGGGGATTGCCGCCGGCATGCTTGGAGGGCTTTATCCCTTATGGGGTGCGCTGATTTTTTCTTTATCTGCTGCAATAGGAATCGAAAAATTGAGAAAGAGCTTTCCGCAATATGCGGAGCTTTCGATATCCATAGTGCTTTCGGCAAGTATAGGACTGGCTGTTGTACTTATCAGCCTTGCCAATTCCTTCAATGCGGATCTTATGAGTTATCTGTTCGGAAGCATAATAGCAGTGAATGCACTTGATATATACATAATTCTTGGCTTAAGCATAATCATACTGGTATCGGTAGGGCTTTTCTACAAGGAATTCTTCTACATGGCCTTTGATGAGGAGGGCGCAGAATTGGCGGGAATGCCGGTATCAAGCCTTAATATGTATTTTACGGTTTTGACGGCCATGACTATTGTTGTCTCCATGAGGGTTGTCGGCATGATGATGGTATCCTCACTGATGGTAGTCCCGGTAGCCTGCAGTTTATTGATATCAAAAAGCTTTAAGAATACGATCGTTTTGTCGGTGCTATTTGCGTTGATTTCTGTAATTATCGGGCTTTTTTCATCCTATTGGTTCGACCTGGCGCCGGGAGGTTCCATTGTACTGACCTCAGTATTCATACTTATTGCTATAATAATTGTTAAAAGAATATTCAGGATGCAGTGATTCTGCAGAGCTGATCAAGGAAGTGCAGAAATGAAGGATATTGAAAAGCTTGAAACCGAATTGAAGGAGAAGGGCTATAAGCTTACGGAGCAGAGAAGGTTCATTATTGAGGTTTTTAATGAAAACCCCGGGCATCATACTGCTCAAAAGATATTTGAACTGGTAAAGAGCAAGCGGAAGGGAATAAACTTTTCCACCATATACAGGAACCTTGAGCTTCTGAGCACTCTAGAAATCATCAGCAAGCTGTATGATGAAAGCGGCATCAGCCATTATGAGCTTTGCGGCAGAACACACCATCACCATATAATATGCAAAGGCTGCGGAGAGACAAGGGAGATGGATATCTGCCCATATGCAGGCCTGGATGAGGAACAACTGAGTGCAATAGGCTTCAA
>DAOLPD010000268.1:0-1359 GCA_035417425.1 Bacillota bacterium | reverse complement strand
TGTATCGACATAACTATTTTCTTACCTGCAAAGGGCTGCTCTTCTATAAACTCCTTCTCTATAGCGGAGAGTACAGGCATATAGCCTTTTACCCATTCAATTTTCCTATGGCCTGATTCAGCCATGCTGATATCTCTGATTATACTCTTTCTCATCCTTTTACCTCCCTATCTCGCACCTCGCAGCTCATACCCCGTGCCCGTATCTACGCCTTGCGCTCCTGCTCACAATCGTCGAACTCCTCGGCAATTCTTGCAAACTTTTCTATCTTTTTTTGTACTAAATAGAATACCGTATTTTCAGGATAGTTTCCACTTTCATCCCTGGTTCCGGAAGCTGTGCCGGTAAGAATTTCTATGCCCTCATCAATTGTCTTCACAGGATATATATGGAATTTGCCTTCTCTGACGGCTTCTATAACCTCATCCTTCAACATAAGATTGTCAACATTCTGCCAGGGTATCATGACTCCTTCATTCCCTTTAAGGCCTCTGGTTTTGCAGGTCTGGAAAAAGCCTTCTATCTTTTCATTGACACCGCCTATGGGCTGTATCTCCCCTTTCTGGTTAACCGATCCGGTAACAGCGATATATTGCTTTATGGGCAGCTCGGACAGGCTTGACAGCAGGGCATACAACTCGGTGCTGGATGCGCTGTCCCCCTCAACGCCGTCATAAAGCTGCTCAAAGCATATGCTTGCTGAAATTGTAAGGGGAAACTCCTGCGCAAACTTGTCTCCCAGGTATCCGGTAAGTATCAGCACCCCCTTATCGTGGATGCTTCCGCTCATTTCAACTTCCCTCTCAATATTGACTATGCCTTTCTCTCCGGCATAGGTGGCTGCTGTTATCCTGCTGGGCTTCCCAAAGGTGTAATCGCCGAAGTTCATGACCGAGAGTCCGTTGACCTGCCCAACGACCTTCTCTTCCGTGGAAATAAGCACTACCCCCGTATCAATCAGCTCCTGCATCTTTTCTTCTATCCTGCTTGAACGGTACCACTTCTGCTCAATTGCTTTTTTTACGTTACTGCCTGTTACTATTTGTTCTCCGGCTATTCTTGCCCAGGCATCAGCCTCATATAATACTTCAATTATATCGTTGAATCGTGTAGAAAGCTTGTGTTTATGCTCCGCCAGCCTCCTGCTGTATTCGATTACAGCTGCCACGGCGGTTCTGTCAAAGTGCATAAGCCCGTTTTTCTCACAGTGTGATCTTATAAAGCTTGCATATTTCATGCAGTTTTCCTTGTTGCTGCCCATGTCTGTGTCAAAATCCGCCTTGATTTTAAAAAGCTTCCTGAAGTCCTCGTCATAGGTGTAAAGGGTTTGATACACATAGGAGCTTCCTATAAGAATAA
>DAOLPD010000267.1:0-1728 GCA_035417425.1 Bacillota bacterium | reverse complement strand
CATAGCCAGGGAAAAAGGCCTGGAGCCTTTGGCGGATATAATATTCAGCCAGGAACGCCAATCAAAAGCCCTGGAGGAAATTGCAGAGACATTCATTAATGCTGAGCTTGGTGTTCTGACGGCACAGGATGCCATAAACGGCGCTTTGGATATAATTGCGGAGGTAATATCCGACAATGCGGAATTCAGAAAGGAAATAAGAGAGCTGACCTTCAGGAACGGCACCATTGTTGTAAAAGGCACCAAGGAAGAAAAATCAGAGTATCAGATGTATTATGATTTCAGCGAACCTGTCAAAAAGATTGCTCCCCACAGGATACTGGCTGTTAACAGAGGGGAAAAGGAAGAATTTTTGAATGTCAAGGTGGAAGCACCGACAGACAGGATATTGAACTATTTGAACAACAACATACTAAAAGAAAACTCTCCGTATAAAAATATACTTGAGGAAACAGTAAAAGATGCATATAGCAGGCTTATTGCCCCATCCATAGAAAGGGAGATCAGAAATACCCTCACCGATGTGGCAGAAGAACAGGCGATCAAGGTGTTTGCCGCGAACCTCAGGAATCTTCTCTTGCAGGCTCCCATTAAAGGTAAGGTGGTTATGGGCTTTGACCCGGCTTACAGGACCGGCTGTAAAATCGCAGTGGTAGATGATACCGGAAAGCTTCTGGAAACCGCCACAGTATATCCCACTCCGCCCCAGAATCAGGCGGCGGAAGCCAAGATGATAATTAAGAATTTGATTAAAAAGCATAATGTTGAAGTAATATCCCTGGGTAACGGGACTGCGTCAAGGGAGTCTGAAAGGGTATGTGCGGAAATAATCAGAGAAATTGATATACCTCTGCACTATGTAATAGTCAATGAAGCAGGAGCATCGGTATATTCGGCATCCGAGCTGGCATCACAGGAATACCCTGACATAAATGTATCCCTGAGAGGGGCGATTTCAATAGCAAGGAGACTGCAGGACCCCCTGGCCGAATTGGTGAAAATAGATCCCAAGTCCATCGGGGTGGGGCAATATCAGCATGACGTTGCACAGAAGAAGCTGTCGGATTCTTTGAATGGGGTTGTGGAAGATTGTGTGAACAGCGTCGGGGTGGATCTCAACACCGCATCACCGTCTCTGCTGCAGCATATATCCGGAATAAACTCAGCTATTGCAAGGAATATAGTATCCTACAGGGAAGAAAACGGCAAGTTCAGGAGCAGAAGAGAGCTGCTTAAGGTTAAAAAGCTTGGAGATAAGGCCTTTGAACAGGCGGCAGGTTTTTTAAGAATACCTGAAAGTGAAAACATATTGGATAACACCTCAGTGCATCCCGAATCCTATGACGTTGCAGGGAAGCTTCTTGAGAAAGCAGGCAAGGACATATCCGCTGCGGTGGATAGGCTTTCAGCCATGGATGTAAATGAGCTGGCGGCTGAGCTGGGGGTGGGAGTCCCGACATTGAGGGATATAATTAATGAGCTTAAAAAGCCCGGAAGAGACCCAAGGGACGAAATGCCGAAGCCTGTATTGATGTCGGATGTACTGGATATTAAGGACTTGAAACCTGATATGATTCTCACGGGGACTGTAAGGAATGTTATTGACTTCGGTGCTTTTGTGGATATCGGAGTACACCAGGACGGACTTGTGCATATATCAGAGCTGGCTGACAGGTTCGTCAGAAGGCCTCTTGATGTAGTGCAGGTAGGTGATATAGTGAAGGTAAG
>DAOLPD010000266.1:0-1742 GCA_035417425.1 Bacillota bacterium | reverse complement strand
GGGGAAATCCCCGCTGCTTTTATTCCTTTCCGTTCCAGCAGTACGTACAGACTTTATCCTTGCAAATCCCTATTGCTTCAATCATATCATGGATGTTCTGGTACTTCAGTGAAGAAAAATTGAGCTTCCTGCAAATTAGATCCACCATATTATGATACTTATCGGTTGTCGGGTTACAATATTCATCAAATGAATCAGGTTCCTTTCCCTCAAGCCGGATGATACTCTTCCTTGCTGCCAGGTCCATTTCAGACCGGGAGGTTGAAAAGTTCAGGTACTTGCATCCGAACAAAATAGGCGGGCAAGCCGACCGAATATGGACCTCTTTGGCGCTGCATTTATACAGCAGGTCTACCGTTTCTCTCAGCTGTGTGCCTCGAACAATTGAATCATCACAGAATAGCAATCGTTTGTCAGCCACAAGTTCAGGAATGGGCATCAGCTTCATTCTTGCTATAAGATTTCTTATATTCTGATCCTGGGGCATAAAGCTCCTGGACCAGGTCGGGGTATACTTTATAAAAGGCCTTCCATAGGGTACCTTGGATTGATTTGAGTAGCCTATAGCATGTCCTAGCCCCGAATCGGGTATCCCGGAAACCATATCAATTTCCAAATCGTCATTTTTGGCCATGGCTGCACCGTTTCTGTACCGCATGACCTCGACATTCATTCCCTCATAAGTTGAGGACGGATATCCATAATAAACCCAAAGGAAAGCACATACTTTCATTTTATCCCCCGGAGGTGAAATCTGTTCAACCCCCTCCGGTGTCAAAAGAACTATTTCTCCCGGGCCAAGTTCAAAATCAAACATATATCCCAAATTTGCAAAAGTGCAGGATTCAGAAGATACACAATAGGCACCCTCTTTGCTGCCGACCATTAAAGGAGTTCTGCCAAGCTTGTCCCTGGAGGCATAAATCCCAGAAGGCGTTAAAAGCAAAATGGAACATGAGCCTTGAATCAATTCCTGAGCCTTTAATAAACCCTCTTTAAAGGAGTTTTCATGATCAATGATTACAGACACAAGCTCTGTAGGACTTATTACCCCCTTATTGGTTTCCAAAAAATGAATATTTCGGTTTGAGAATGCCTTATTCGCAATTTCATCCAAATTATTAATTTTTCCTACAGTACTTATTGCATACTGACCCAGATGTGATCTCACTGTCAAAGGCTGAGGGTCGGTATCGCTTATGCAGCCTATACCCATATTGCCGCTTTTTTTTGACAGCTCAGCCTCAAATTTTGCTCTAAACTGTGTGCTTTCTATATTATGAATGGATCTGCTGAAGCAGCTTCCGCTCCAGATTGCCATTCCTCCCCTGCTGGTTCCCAAGTGTGAATGGTAATCGGTGCCGAAAAATACATCCATCACACAATCTTCTCTTGAAACAACGCCAAACAATCCTCCCATTACAGCTGCACTCCCTTTATCATATTTTACTGCATATATTATTGGATTTGTCGAAGAAAATCGGTATATATATTAATATAGTTGCATTTTTATAATAATTTTGCAAGAATATTTTATTTCCAAAAAATAGACAGCACCCCATTCGTCTATAGAATGGGGTGCTGTATATGTAAATTGTTCCTTTCAGCGTTCTTCCCTGAAATATGGAATCCCGCATGCCTTTGGCCCTGCCTTTTCCCTTGACTTCCTCATGGATACCACCACAAGCACGGTAATTGTCACCAGGTACGGCAGCATATCTATGAAATACTGGGATATATTG
>DAOLPD010000265.1:0-1757 GCA_035417425.1 Bacillota bacterium | reverse complement strand
CCTGCGCTTCCTTCAAAGCTTCGTTGAAATCCATGCCCTCCCGGGTCATTTTAGTCAGAATATAGTTGGTCGTTCCGTTAATTATGCCTACAAGCTTGTCAATTCTATTGGCAGTCAGGCTCTCATTTATTTCTCTGATTATCGGGATACCGCCTCCCACACTTGCTTCATAATAGAAGAGCACTCTCTCCTGTTCTGCTGTATTGAAGAGCTCTTCACCCTGTGTTGCCAGCAGCAGCTTGTTTGCAGTTACCACATGCTTTTTGCGCCTCATTGCCCTAAGCATGTAATCTTTTGCCGGCTCAGTTCCGCCCATAAGCTCAATTACGATTTTTATGCTGCTGTCATCTAAAATATCATTAACATCGGTAGTAATTATCCCTTCCGGCACTTTGACCCCTCTGGATTTATCAGGATTTCTCACAAGTATTTTGGCAACCTCTATTTCACAGCCGCATTTCCTCAGAATCTCATCCTTATTGGTGCTTAATATGCTCCATACTCCTTGTCCTACAGTTCCAAGCCCTAATAATGCTATCCTAACCTTTCCCATCTTTGCTTCATTCCTTTCAAATATCCTGTATATTATCAGACGGCACAGAAAAATGCCCTATGCAGCTCATTCAAGGCTTTTTTATTGTCTGCCTCTCCAACCAGGCAGCAAATGGCATTATGCGAAGTTGCTATCTGCAATACGTTTACATTGCTGACCTCCAATGTTTCTGCCAACTTTGACATTATCTCCTCCATACCGCTTGCTTTATTCCCTAAAAGGAAAATCTCGCTGCAATTATTGATGATCCTGTACTCCGCACACAGCTGTTTCAAGATATCCTCAACCTCTGCTGCTGCATCGCTGTCCACGATGAAAACCTTCTGATCCTGAGATTCACTTATAATATCAATGCTTATTTTTCTCTTTTCCAGCAGTTTGAAAACAGCTTCGGCCCCGCCTTCAGGCACTTCATTTGGATTGACAATTACCATGGCCTTGTTTGCCATACTTGTGACCCCCGTAAATAGGTTGTCTTCGTATTCCACTAGATTGGTAATTACTGTACCGGGAGTATCGGAGAAAGTATTTTTTACGATCAAAGGTATATTGTCTTCCAAAGCGTATTCCACAGCACGGGGGTGGATAACCTTCGCCCCTTGATGCGCCAGCTCAAAAACCTCTCTATAGTCCATTCTGTCTATTATCTTTGCATTGGGCACAATATTGGGATCAGCAGTCATAATACCGTCTACGTCGGTATAGATTTCCACATATTCCGCATTTAACGCTTTTCCCAGCAGGGCTCCCGTCACATCACTACCCCCTCTTCCAAGAGTAGTAAAGTCTCCATCCTCCGTCATGCCCTGGAATCCTGTTACAATAGGTATCAATCCCTGTTCAAGAACCTTTAAGACCTTTTCGGCTTCAACATTTATTACACCGGCATTGCCAAAATTGTCGTCTGTTATAATTCCTGCATTTCCCCCTGTAAGAACTCTCGTCTTATATCCTCTTTCAGCAAAAGCCTCTGCCATAACAACTGCAGATATGATTTCACCGCAGGACATCAGCAGATCGGCCTCCCGTTTATCCACATTGCAACCTTTACCGTTTATCAGCGATAAGAGGCTGTCGGTGGCATAGGGATCCCCTTTCCTTCCCATTGCTGATACTACCACAACGGGGCTGTATCCTTGCTCTATCGCACATATTACCTTATCTATCACCATATTTCTTCTTTCTACTGATGCAACCGAGGTGC
>DAOLPD010000264.1:0-1859 GCA_035417425.1 Bacillota bacterium | reverse complement strand
ACATCAGGTACCCTGAAAGAGCCTCCTATTTCAACAAGCTGCCCCCTGGACACCACTACCTCCCGGCCTTTGGCCATAGTGCTCAGAACAAGCATTACCGCTGCGGCATTGTTATTTACCACCATTGCTGCCTGCGTTCCTGTCAGCTTGCATATCAGTTCTTCCACATGAGAGTATCTCGAGCCCCTCTCTCCCGCTTCCAGGTCCATCTCAAGGTTGGAATACCTTGAAGCGATACTCCATAGGGTATCCTTCAGCCTGCTGCTGAGGGGTGATCTTCCCAAATTTGTATGAAGCACAACCCCTGTTGCATTGACAACATTGACAAGATTATTCCTCATCATATTATGGATTTTTTCTATTATACCCTTCATAATATCGGAGCCATTTACTAAATCCAATTCTTCGTCTTTTTTTGCAGACATGACATGCTTTCTGTATTCCCCCAAGTATTCCCTTATACCTTCTACCACAGCAGTTCTTGAATACAGTACGGCCAGCCTTTCAAGCTCCTTATCCTTCATTAGTTCGTCAACGGAGGGAATGCTGCTCAATATGCTCTTTTTATCAATCATATTTTTACCTCCATAACCTCATATCTATATTACTTCTATTGAGTATTCACCTTTTGTCCTTACCTTCCCAATTATGTTGAAATCTGTTTTATTGTTTTTTCGAAGTTCCTCCATCAGTTTCTCACTGTTTTCTTCGGGCACTGATATCAAAAGTCCGCCCGAGGTCTGAGGATCGTACATGATATCCCTGATTTCCTGCTTTATGCTTTTATCAAATCGGACATGCTCTCCTATATATCCCTCATTATTGTATGCACCTGCAGGAATTATCCCCATTTTTGCAAGTTCAATGCTTTCCTTAATAATGGGAATATAATCCGGCCATATTTCCAGGGAAACATTGCTTGCTTCAGCCATTTCGTAGCTATGCCCCAAAAGGCCGAAGCCCGTTACATCAGTACAGCCGTTTATGCCAACCTTCATCATTGCTTCACACGCATCCTTATTAAGGTATGACATAACATCCACTGCCTTTTTATATACCTCTTCATCAGCAGCATCTGCTTTTATTGCAGTATTCAATATACCGATGCCCAAGGGCTTTGTAAGTATAAGCATATCCCCGGGCTTTGCCCCGGAATTGGCGGTTACTTTCCCGGGATGTACCATTCCCATAACAGAAAGGCCGAACTTCGGTTCATCATCTTCTACGGAATGCCCTCCGACAACTATTGCACCGGCTTCTTTGACCTTATCCGCTCCACCCTTAAGGATTTCTTTCATAATGTCAATAGGCAGACAAGTGGGAAAGCATAATATATTCATTGCAGTAACAGGCCTTCCGCCCATAGCATATATGTCACTTAAGGAGTTTGCTGCTGCAATCTGTCCAAAGGTATATGGGTCATCTACAATAGGAGTAAAGAAATCCATAGTCAGAATCACTGCTTTATCTTCATCTATCTTATATACGGCAGCATCATCGGAGGTATCGATACCTACTATTAAGTTTTCATCGTAAAACTTTGGCAGCTGGCACAGTACCTGCGCCAGGGTCTCCGGACCTATTTTGGCAGCTCAGCCCGAGCTTTTGGTCATTTGAGTAAGCCTTATTTTATTTTTGCTATCCATAATGCCGCCTCCTTTCAACTTCACAGCTATATTTCATTTTCCACACTATTATATCATATATTCCAATAATTTTTGACTATATGTTTTGTGAGACATGTAGACATGGGGACGTTTCGCGTGTCCCGAAGAAAAATGCGACATAACATAAGTTTGCGGTCATACTCCAAGAGCACTAGCCTTGTATATCAGCGAGCACTTATTGGCTTTGGGCAA
>DAOLPD010000263.1:0-2093 GCA_035417425.1 Bacillota bacterium | reverse complement strand
AGTGACATTTTATCACGATAGTTTACAAGGTGACATTATCACACGATAATCACAAAATATTAATATTTATATTGACATATATCCGGCATGCAATTATAATGTGAATAATATCAAAAAGCTATGACTGAGAAGAAGTAAGAATAGTGTGTACCTTACAGAGAGCTGCCGGTTGGTGAAAGGAGCAAGGGAAAGCATTCTGAATACATCTCAAGAGCTGCTCATTGAAAGGGTTTGTCCCAAGTAGACTGATGCCGGAAGCCTGCACCCGTTACAGTGCTAAAGTATAACTGCGTAACCCGCAAGTACTTGATAAGGTTGGTATCGTGAGGTGCCGATAAAATAAGGTGGTAACACGGATATATATTCCGTCCTTTGAGATTCAGAGGACGGAATTTTTATTTTGTGCTGACCGAGGGAGGTGGTTTTATGGATCCTGACTATTATTACAAAAGTAGTAAATGTTCATGTAAAACAAATTTTAAAAATGAAGGAGTAGTTAAAATGGCAAATGTAAACTTTTTTAGTAATGAGCATATACCCCTCGAAATGCACAAGGTAAGAATTGTACAGAAGCTTGAGCTCCCTCCTGTTGAACACCGCCTTGAAGCTATAACTGAAGCCGGCAACAATACTTTCCTGCTCAAAAATAGGGATGTATTCATGGATATGCTGACAGACAGCGGTGTAAATGCTATGAGTGACAGACAGCAGGCAGCCATGCTGACGGCAGATGACAGCTATGCAGGGAGTGAAACCTTCTACAGGCTTGAAAGCAAGCTGAAAGAGATATTCGGCATGAAATTCTTCCTGCCTGCACATCAGGGAAGGGCCTGCGAAAATATTATCTCCCAGACATTGGTCAGACCCGGAATGATTGTGCCTATGAATTATCACTTTACCACAACAAAATCTCATATAGTGCTGAACGGTGGAATAGTTGAAGAGATAATAACGGATGCCGGACTTGAACCGATAAGCACCAATCCTTTTAAAGGAAATCTGGATATAACCAGGCTTAATGCTTTAATAGAAGAGCATGGTGCGGATAAAATCGCCTTTGTACGTATGGAAGCAGGCACCAATCTTATTGGAGGCCAACCCTTCTCTTTGAAGAATCTTGAAAAAGTACGCAGCGTATGTGATAAGCATGGAATAATCCTTGTCCTTGATGCAAGCCTGTTAGCCGATAATATATACTTCATCAAGTGCCGTGAAGAGCAATATATACACATGAGCATAAGGGAAATAACCCTTAAGATAGCTTCTCTCTGCGATGTCATATACTTCTCCGCCCGAAAGCTCGGATGTGCCCGGGGAGGCGGAATATGCACAAGCAGTACCGAACTCTTTGAAAAAATGCGTGAACTGGTGCCGCTGTATGAAGGCTTCCTCACCTACGGCGGGATGTCTGTACGCGAGATGGAAGCCCTGACTGTAGGGCTGGACGAAACAATGGACGAGGATATTATAAATCAAGGCCCTCAATTCATTGCTTTTATGGTTGATGAGCTTGTTAAAAAGGGTGTGCCTGTTATCACCCCCGCAGGAGGGCTCGGCTGTCATATAAATGCAATGGAGTTCCTTAGGCATATACCTCAGGACGAATACCCCGCAGGGGCTCTTGCATCTGCCCTTTATATTGCAAGCGGTGTTCGCGGTATGGAGCGTGGTACCTTATCAGAGCAGAGAAACCCTGATGGAAGCGAAGTGTTTTCTAATATGGAGCTTCTAAGGCTTGCAGTGCCTCGCCGTGTGTATACCCTTTCCCAGGTAAAATATGCAATTGACCGTTTAGTATGGCTCTATGAAAACCGTAACTTAATCGAAGGGCTTTCCTTTGTGGAAGAACCAAGAATTCTGAGATTTTTCTTCGGAAGGCTGAAGCCCGTATCAAATTGGCAGGAAAACCTTGTTGAAAAATTCCGTAAGGATTTCGGCGACAGTCTGTAAAAACATATGATACATTAAATTCTATAATTCAGGCAATAATGTAATTTGAAGTAAATATAAAATTTGCAAGGAGGATTTCCGATGAAAGGGAAAGTCATTGTATTAGTATTTGCGGTTATTATTGCATTATTGGCAGGCTGTAC
>DAOLPD010000262.1:0-2143 GCA_035417425.1 Bacillota bacterium | reverse complement strand
GCCCAGGATGAGTGCTACAACGTAGAATGGTCTACTGAATTAAGGGTTCCTGATGCATATAACGAGTATATCAAGGCCTGGTTCCTGCTGCATGTTCTTATGAAGGAGCTTGGATTAAGCGAAAAAAGGGACTTCATGTTCAACATGAGTGTAGGCTATGATCTGGAGGGTATTAAGTCCCCTAAAATGGATGCATATATAGAAGGGATGCGCAATGCAGCCAATACGGATATATGGAAGGAATGCAGGGAAGTGCTGCTTTCCCGCATGAATCAATTTACTCATTTCACCAGGGAAGACCTGGATATGATTTCACCGGTGGTCTGCCCTTCCATTACACTTTCTACGCTGCATGGATGCCCGCCTCAGGAAATCGAAAGAATAGCAAACTATTTCCTGAAGGAAAAGAAGCTGCATACTTTTGTAAAGATGAATCCGACACTTCTTGGTGAAAGGTTTGTCAGGGATACCCTGGATGCAATGGGATATGGGTATATAACCCTGAACGGGCACCACTTCATTCATGATCTGCAGTTCCCGGATGCCGTGGCAATGCTGAAACGCCTGAAAGCCCTTGCCAAAGAACTGAAGCTGGAGATAGGAGTGAAACTGACAAATACCCTGCCGGTTAAGATTCTCAATCAGGAGCTGCCGGGAGAAGAAATGTATATGTCGGGAAGATCCCTGTATGCTCTTTCAATTTCTCTCGCAAGCAAGCTGGCAAAGGAATTCAATGGAGATTTGCATATATCCTATTCCGGCGGAATTGATTTCTTTAATATCGACAAGGTAATGGAGGCCGGAGTAAGGCCGATAACCTTTGCAACCACGATATTGAAGCCTGGAGGCTATGAAAGAATAAGCCAGATGGCCCGTAAGGTGGAAGGGCTGCAGAAGGGAGCATCTATTGGTATTGACATCGCAAAAATAAGCTGCCTTGCGGAGAACGCGTTAACAGATAAGCATCACCTTAAAGAGTTGAGACCGGTTAAGAGCAGGAAACTGACCTCAGAGCTTCCTTTATATGACTGTGCCGTATCACCCTGTGCAATGGGCTGCCCCATTAACCAGCAGATACCTCAGTATGTTGCTCTGGTGGGGGAAGGCAAATATGATGAAGCTTTTGAAGTAATAGTGAATGATAATGCTTCTCCGGCAATCACCGGCTCAATCTGCGACCATCAATGCCAGTACAAGTGTACCCGCCTGGATTATGACGAGTCGGTTCTAATCAGGGAAATGAAGAAAACAGCAGCCATCAAGGCGCAGGATAAATATGCCGCCGGTATCAGGCCGGCAGAAATCAGAAGCAATAAGAAAGCGGCTATAGTCGGCGCAGGAGCTGCGGGACTTGCAACTGCCCTGTTCCTAAGGAGAAACGGAATGGAAGCTGTTGTAATGGATAAGAGGGAAAAGCCTTATGGTGTAATTGAATATGTGATTCCTGAGTTCAGGATATCCTCTGATATGGTCAGGAAGGATCTTGAGCTGGTCAAAAGGAACGGAGTGGAATTCAAGCTTGGCATTAATGAAGATCTCAGTGTCGATGCTTTGAAGAAGGACTATGATTATGTTGTGTTGGCAATAGGCGCTTGTAAGCCGGGACAGATATCCCTTGAGGAGGGGGCAGAAAAGACGGTAAATGCAACATCCTTCCTTGAGAATTACAAAGCACAGAAGGGAAATGTGAAATTAGGAAGCCATGTATGCGTCATAGGCGGAGGAAATGTGGCTATGGATGCGGCAAGAGCAGCAAAGAGGGTTCCCGGAGTAGAATCGGTAACCATAGTATACAGGAGGACAAGAGCACTCATGCCGGCAGACCATGAGGAAATCAGCCTGGCTGCTTCTGAAGGAGTAATATTCAGGGAGCTGCTTTCGCCGGCTGCATATAAAGAAGGAAAGCTTGTATGTGAAGTAATGGCCCTGGGGGAAAGGGATTCCTCCGGCAGGAGAAGCCCCGTACCAACAGGAAAGACAATGATCCTTGATGCTGATACGGTAATTGTTGCTGTAGGTGAGCAGGTTGACAGCACATTGCTTGGCAAAAACGGAATAGAACTGGATGCAAAGGGCTTTCCAAAGGTCAGTCCTGCCTGTGAGACCAATATACCCGGGGTATATGTGGCAGGAGATACTAAAG
>DAOLPD010000261.1:0-2163 GCA_035417425.1 Bacillota bacterium | reverse complement strand
ATATAGCCAACTATGCGGTTGAGGCGGCAAAATACATGTCAAAGCTGGGTATAGTAAAAGGTGATGCCAAGGGATATTTTATGCCCAAAGCGACGACAACTGCACAGGAAGCAGCCGGTTACGGCATGGCCACCAGGGAGGCTGCAATACTGATGAGCGTGAGGACTTATGGGCAGATGGATACCATAAAAGCCAGCAAGGGATCCGGGGCTCAGTCGGCACCGGCGGTAACCCCTGCCCCGGCAGCTGCGGCTCCGGCTGCTTCAGCTTCCGTCGTAGGGTCATGGGTTCTCGGTGATCTTTCAGGGGGACAATTCAACGCAGCTACAGGAAAGTATGAAGGCGGTGCATCAGGCCTTGGGCAAATATATACATTTAGGGAGGACGGAACCTATACAGCATTGGTAATCTGGTCAAATGCTATGTATTTCACGGGCAAATACAGCGTAAAGGACGGAGTGCTTACGCTCACAGACAGATCTGTTGAGGAGAGCAATGACGGCGGCAAGACTTGGGGAGCAAAGGAAGCGCTGCCTGACACCTCCGCGTATTTCACCGCGGGAACAGATGACTCAGGGAAGTATCTGCTGCTTGGACAGGAAGGTGCAGTACCTCCCCTGGTTGATAAGGAAAACGCTTTGAAGTATAAGATGAATACAACGGTACCAGAGTCTGAGGCAAAAGCCTCAGGCTCCAATAAACTGGATGAATGGCTGATAGGTTTGTGGGGATACAGTGACTCCAATGGTACTGTGAACTATGATGCAATGTATGAATTTAAGGCGGACGGTACTTTTTATAAAATTGTAACAACATCGGTAATGGCATTGCGCAACGGCACTGAGTTCAAAGGCAAATATAGGATATCAGGGAATAAACTGATCCTTTTTGACCAGTTGAAAAGCACAGGGCCTGCAAACAGTCATGATTTTAGTCTGCATAAAATCTGGTACTTGAAGATGGATAGCTATGAGACTAAGGATGTTCCCTTTGAGGATACAGAGTACGAAATCAGCAGGATGGATAATGGTAAGTTAAAAATCGACGATACTGAGTATACCCGTGGCCAATATTAATACAATGCTTAATAACACCGACAAGGAGAGATTCCGATGAAAAGATTTAAGTGTTTGTTTTGTTTTGCTATGACAATTATAATGCTCATTACTCCGGTATTCGCCATGAATAATCCGCTGCTGTCAGCCACGGCGGTTCCCCAGGCATCTGCGCCAATCAAGCTGGCAATCCCGGCAGGGATAATCTTGAACAAGTAAATCTGATTTGCTTGTATAAATTAAGCTGCAGCCCCGCATGGAAAAAGAAATAAAACATGGGGAGGAATAATATTGTCAAGTAAATTACTGGCAGTTTTACTGGCTTTCACAATTATTATTTGTGGATTACCCATTACAGCATCGGCGGACATAGATCCGCCCGTGACTCTCGGTGCACCGGAGCACTTCGGTTTAGGACATTACTACAATGATTTCGTATATTTCACCTTCAGCCTTCCGCAGGATATCCGCAGCTATATAGAAAAACGGGCAGCGAATGATCCGGAAAACAAGCAGAGCCTATTACTGCATTTCCAGGTAGACTACAGGATTGACAACGGAAGCTGGCATCATACATCAGCCTGGGATTCACGCAAGACAGTTCCTGACGGACTGGATGATATGTACATGACCTTTATCAATGGCCAAAAATATATCAGCAGTGAAAGATGGAGCATGTCATCCTTATTCCAGGAGGATGAGGAGCTGAAGGCTTTCTACGAGGGTGGCTGGGACTATCTGAAAAGCCATTCCATAACCTTCAGGGCGCGTTTTGCAGAATCCTTTGATTATGGAGAGACCACTGTATTGTCACCCTGGTCCAAGGAATTCACCCTTACTGCAAATACAAAGGCTGATTACAATAAGCTCATAAATCATGCCCCCACTCTCTTGTCGGCAGAAGTGAAACTCTCACCCAGCGGAGAGCCGTATTTCGAGGTAAGGCTGGATAAGGTCCCGGGGGAAGTCCAGGATCTGAATTCAATGGCCTCCGGCTCCCTGCGTACAGAGATATGGATGAGAAGAGCCGGGGATAAGGATTTCAAGTATATCCACTATGAATGGGCAAATTGGGAGTACCTTACGGTAGAGGCAAGAGACTATTTTG
>DAOLPD010000260.1:0-2170 GCA_035417425.1 Bacillota bacterium | reverse complement strand
GAAAATCTACGAAACATGAAGATATTTAAAGAAAATGAGAGTATATTAAGGGAGGGGTTAGAATGAATACTGACAGAATGGTCAGGGAATTTATTGAAATGGTCAAGGTAAGCGGCCTGTCGCTGAAAGAAGGCAGATTTGCTTCACTATTGGCAGAAAAGCTCAGGGGTCTGGGTTTCGAGGTATATATTGACAAGGCAGGTGAGCTGGCAGGAGGAGATACCGGAAATGTACTGGGAAGATTAAAAGGAACCCTTGACGCAAAGCCGATACTCTTTTGTGCCCATATGGATACGGTGGTTCCGGGAGAGAATATAAAACCCATAATACGCGATGGTATTATTTACAGCGACGGCACCACAATTCTTGGGGGCGATGATAAGGCGGGAATTGCTGCGATATTGGAAGCAGTAAGATACATAAAGGAGAATAACATACCCCACGGTGATATTGAGGTTGCATTCACCATCGCGGAAGAAAACGGGTTACTCGGTGCTAAGAATCTTGACTACAGCCGGCTCAGGTCTGAATTTGCCTTTGTTCTTGACAGCAGCGGAGCCGTAGGGTCTGTAATTATGCAGGCACCGGCACAGATTAAGACTTTTTCGGTAATAAAGGGAAAAGCTGCACATGCCGGATTAGCTCCGGAAAAAGGCATCAGCGCAATACAAGTAGCTGCAAGAGCTGTTAACAATATGAAGCTTCTCCGAATCGACGGGGAGACAACCGCAAATATAGGCAGGATAAACGGCGGCGGTGCTACCAACATTGTATGTGATAAAATTGAAATGGAAATGGAAGCAAGAAGCTTAGTAAGGAGTAAAGTTGAAGCCCAGGCAAAGCATATGCTGGAGTGCATAGATAATGCCTGCAGGGAATTCGGTGCAGAACATGAAACAACACAGCAGCTGAGCTATCCGGAGATTAACATTCCGAAGGATGCGGAAGTAATAAAGCTTGTTGACTCGGCAATAAAGAGAATTGGCCTTGAAACCCGTCTGGAATCAACCGGAGGCGGCAGTGACACAAATATAATGAGCGGCAAAGGCATACAGGCTGTAACTTTGGGAATAGGAATGACAAATGCGCATACCACTTCAGAATACATTACAATTAGCGATATGGAGAAAACCGCGGAATTAGTCGCATCATTAATACAAGAGGCTCGTTAGAGCCTCTTGTCATTTATAAGCTTTTCCACTATGGGCAGATCTGCCGGTACAAAATCAAATCCCGGAAGTTCATCCTTCGTCACCCATTTAAAGTCATTGCATTCAATCGCTTTTCCATCACCTTTTAGTATCCTGCAAAGGTAGCACAGAAGCAGTATGTCTTTTTCCTCATATTTGAACTTCACAACCTTATAGATATCGATGACTTCAATATCTATATCCATTTCTTCCTTTATTTCTCTTATGATGCACTCTTCGGGAGTTTCATCGGGCTCCAGCTTTCCCCCGGGAAATTCCCACCTGTATTCCATGTGAGAGCCTGGCTGCCGCTGTGCAATCAGCACCTTCCCATCCCTGATTATGGCCGCTGCGGTAACGATATACATATCATACCTTCGGTCCGGCGTTGACTATATCTTCAGATACACCCCTGAATTTCCGGAAATTCGCATTGAAATCCGCAGCAAGCTTCAGCGCTGTCTTTTCATATTCCGCCTTATCCTGCCATACATTCACCGGCTTCAGAACCTCAGCCGGAACCCCGGGGCATTCGACAGGCACAGCCAATCCAAATATCGGATCAATATCGTAGCTGACATTATTCAGTTCTCCGCTTATTGCAGCATTTACCATTGCCCTGGTGTAGGACAGCTTCATACGCTTCCCTACTCCGTATGAGCCTCCGCTCCAGCCGGTATTGACAAGGAATACTTTTGCATTGTTCTTGTCGATTTTCTTACCAAGGAGCTCTGCATAAACCTGCGGGGGCATCGGCATAAAGGGTGCTCCGAAGCAAGTGGAGAATGTAGCGGTAGGTTCTATTATTCCTCTTTCCGTTCCTGCCAGCTTGCTTGTGTATCCGGACATGAAATGGTACATCGCCTGTTCTTTTGTAAGCTTGGAGATAGGAGGCAGCACTCCGGTAGCGTCAGCCGTAAGGAATATTACTGTAGAAGGATTCCCGCCAACACCTTCTTCAACAGCATTGTCAATATAAG
>DAOLPD010000259.1:0-2176 GCA_035417425.1 Bacillota bacterium | reverse complement strand
ATTTTGGAAAACATCGTAGAATACAAGGATGATATTTATTGTGAATGGGCACCTAACGAAAAGGTGGCAACAGAAGTTGCGATTGGTGCATCTATTGCGGGAGTGAGAAGCATATCTGCAATGAAGCATGTCGGACTAAACGTAGCAGCCGACCCGATATTCACATATGCATACCTGGGAGTGAATGCAGGGTATGTACTTATTACTGCTGATGACCCAAGTATGCACAGCTCACAGAATGAGCAGGACAACAGGTATTATGCAAAATTTGCAAAGATTCCGATGGTTGAGCCCAGCGACAGCCAGGAATCCAAGGACTTTATGGCGGAGGCATTTAAAATCAGCGAGCAGTTTGATACTCCTGTGCTGTACAGGGTGACAACCAGGATATGCCACAGCAAGAGTATGGTAGAGTTTGGAGAGAGAATAGAAGTTGAGCCAAGGAAATATGAGAGAAATGCAGCCAAGTACGTAGCGGCGCCTGCTAATGCGAAGATTGCCCGCATGAAAGTTGAAGAAAGAATGAAATCTCTTGAAGAGTATGCATGCAGCTCGCCTCTTAACAAGGTTGAATATAATAAGGACACAAAAATAGGTATAATAACTGCGGGAATATCCTATCAGTATGTTAAGGAAGTATTTGGGGACAATGCTTCATATTTAAAGCTTGGTTTTACATTCCCGCTGCCGATGAAGCTGATAAAAGAATTTGCTTCTAAGTTTGAAACCGTTTATGTTGTTGAAGAACTGGATCCCTTTATGGAAGAACAGATAAAGGCTGCAGGAGTTAAGTGCATAGGCAAAGAGCTGATTCCTCCAATGTATGAGCTTAACCCCGATATAGTTGCGAAAGCCCTTTTGAATAAGGAAAACGAGACAAAGAAAGTTGATGCCAAAGTAGTAGGAAGGCCTCCGGTGCTCTGCCCCGGCTGTCCTCACAGAGGATTCTTCTATACAATGTCCAAGAAGAAAAATACGGTTGTTACAGGGGATATCGGCTGCTATACATTAGGCGGATCACCACCACTTGGAGCGATAGATACCTGCATATGCATGGGAGCAGGCTTCAGCGCAGGCATGGGTATGGCCAAGGCCTTTGAGGTATCCGGACGGGACAACAAGGTGTTTGGTGTTGTAGGTGATTCAACCTTCTTCCATTCAGGAATTACAGGAGCAATAGACATAGTATACAATAAAGGTAAAATGGTGCCTGTAGTGCTTGACAACAGAATTACGGGAATGACCGGACATCAGGAGAATCCGGGAACAGGAAAGACTTTGATGGGTGAAGATGCGATACAGATAGATCCGGTTGAAGTATTGAAGGCAATAGGCTATAAGACGGTTAAGACAGTAGACCCATGTGATTTGAAGGCTATGGATGAGGTGGTCACAGAAGCTGCAAACAGTGAAGAACCTTATGCAATTGTAACCAAGAGGCCTTGTGTGCTGATTAAAGGTTTACCGCCTTTCAAGACAAAATGCAAGGTCGATAGGGATAAATGCAAGAAGTGCAAAATGTGCCTCAAGGTAGGATGCCCTGCCGTATTCTTCAAAGACGGCGCTTCATATATTGAACAGTCAATGTGTGTAGGCTGCGAAGTTTGTATGCAGGTTTGCAAATTCGATGCTATAGAGAAGGTTGGTGAATAATATGAGTGATGTTAAGAACATATTATTGGTTGGCGTCGGCGGGCAGGGAACAATACTTGTCAGCAGGATATTGACTGCAGGGCTTATAAAAGCCGGTTATGACGTGAAAATGTCCGAAGTGCACGGCATGGCTCAGAGGGGCGGAAGTGTTACTACACAAGTAAGGTACGGCAAAAAGGTTTACTCCCCTATAATTGGCAGAGGCCAGGCTGACATACTCGTATCCTTTGAGAAGATGGAAGCTGTAAGATGGATTGAGTATCTCAAACCGGATGGAGTTGTCGTGGTCAACAACTATGAGATTCCTTCGATGCCGATTGCAAGCGGCAAGGAAGAATACCCGCAAGGACTAATAGAAGCATTGCAGGCTTCATTTAAAACAGTTGTAATTGATGCGGGGAAAATAGCAGAGGAACTGGGAAACATCAAGACTCAGAATATAGTGCTTTTAGGTGCTTTGGTAAAAGCTCTGAAAATGGATGAAATTGACTGGGAAGAAATCATAAGGGAAACAATTAATCCC
>DAOLPD010000258.1:0-2208 GCA_035417425.1 Bacillota bacterium | reverse complement strand
TGCCAATCATTTTTTTTGCTTCGTCTCCTACAGCCATTACAGCATTGGTATCAAGCTTCATTGCAACAACAGACGGTTCTCTTACAACAATCCCTTTACCTCGTACATACACCAGTGTATTCGCGGTGCCCAAATCTATACCAATATCCTTTGACAAAAAATTAAACAGACCCATAATATATGTCCTCCTTAACAAAATACACACATCAATTGTACATTATCTTTTGCTGTATAAAGGCAAAAATAGTTATATAAACCTTTTATATATGATTTACAAATGGAAAACAAGTTATTCACTTTTAACACCCGAAAAAACACTAGAATAGTCCTTTTTCTTTCATGCTGATATATTTGCCGTCCCCTATGATAATATGGTCAACCAGTTCAATACCGATTAGCTTACCGGCTTCAGCAATTCTTGCGGTTATTGACACGTCTTCGCTGCTGGGTGACGGGTCACCGCTGGGATGATTGTGCACCATGATTATACTGGCGCTTGATTTCCTTATTGCCGGGTTAAAAACCTCCCGCGGATGCACAATGGAAGCATTCAGGCTTCCTACTGAGATTTCCTCCACAGATATCAGATTGCATTTCACATTAAGCAATACAAGCTTCATGTGTTCCTTCTTAAGATATCTCATCTCTTCCATAAGCAAGGCTGCAACATCCTGAGGACATTTCAGCGGCTTGTCCGCTCCGGGCTCAAAAGCAGCCAGGCGTTTGCCCAGTTCTATCGCTGCCTTAATCTGGGCAGCTTTTGCTTTCCCGATTCCATTGATAGCACTCAGCTGTTCCACATTAATGTCTGCCAGGTATCTCAGCCCTTGTTCCTGTACCAGAATTCTATGGGCTAAAGATATTGCACTTTCCTCTTTGGTCCCGGTCCGGAGCAATATGGCCAGAAGCTCTGCATTGGAAAGTACTGAAGCACCGTATCTTGTGAGGCGCTCTCTGGGTCTTTCCTCTTCCGGGAGATCTTTTATTGTGGCATGGCCTTTCCGCATCCTTTACTCCTCCAGGGCATTATTAAATACTCCAAGGCATAATCAAATCCTCCAGGGTATTATCAAATCATGCAGGCAGGTTTCTAAATAAGCTTTACTCCGAAGTGCTCCAGCATCTTTCTCAGCCGGAATATCGGAAGCCCTACTATATTGAAATAATCCCCCTGAATTCCTTCAACAAATAGTGAACCCAATCCCTGTATAGCATATGCTCCTGCTTTGTCTTCAGGTTCACCGGTGTTTATGTATGCTGTTATCTCAGCATTGCTCAATTCCTTGATTTTTACCCTGGTACTCTCATGCTCAGTCAGGCTTTCTCCCGTTGCGGTATTTATAATGCTGATGCCTGATATCACAAGGTGCTGCTTCCCGCTAAGCTTTGCCAGCATGCAGAAAGCATCTTCCCTGTTTCTTGGTTTTCCCATTATTTCATCACAATATACAATTGTGTCTGAACCGATTACCAATGCATCTCCTTCTATAGACTCCGCCACATCCTTTGCTTTCATATAAGCGAAATGTTCAACCAGTTTTGAAGCCGGCAATTCAGTTAAACTTTCTTCAAAGCTTGATGGTATGACCTCAAACTTAATGCCTGTCTGAGACAGGAGTTCTTTCCGTCTTGGGGAATTTGAAGCCAGTATTATTCTCATTTATCTCACCCGTACTATATGTTTCATACTAAAGTCTTCTGTATATGTAAATTGCAATCACAATTCCTAATATGCTGAACATATTTATATTGAAGTCAAAACCAAAGGTAAGTCTAAGTACGTGGAAATTCCACTCATGAGCGGAAACTCCCAAGTTGTATCCATACTTAAGTATCGGAAAATATTTGCCCAGCAGTTCACCCAAAAAACCGCCCACGACCAATCCGCATACAACCATCAGAAGCATTATCCACCCGCTTCTGCCGCTTTCTCTCCTCAATACGCTCATCTCCTTTTATTATTAACTTCTGCATATGTCAGCAATACGTGAATTCCTTATGTTTTAGTTTAACATTTTAAATACCGGACTTCAACTTTTTTGGAATTCATTTGACATCTAATATCGACATTTTATATAATTCGTACGGCTAAAGAAAAAAATGAGGTAATGTAAAAAGAAGAATACAAAACAAAGGTCGCCATGTATGGCGACCTCAGTTTGCAGACAAACACGATTTCCACCAGTGGCGGAAACCGTGTTTTTTCAT
>DAOLPD010000257.1:0-2423 GCA_035417425.1 Bacillota bacterium | reverse complement strand
ATGCGGCTGTTAACCGCAGGGTCGTTGGTTCGAGTCCAACTTGGGGAGCCATTTTCGGGCCTTTAGCTCAGTTGGTTAGAGCAACCGGCTCATAACCGGTTGGTCCGGGGTTCGAGTCCCTGAAGGCCCACCATTTATTACGATAATAAACCTGATACGAAAGTATCAGGTTTTTTACTATCCACCTACTTGTTTCCCCCGCCGGGAGGCTTTTTTATTTCGCTTCCGCAATCCTGCTTCTCAATAATACTATTGATTGCTTCCATGGTTTCAAGCTGGTTGGACAGTTTGTCAGCCTCCTCCTCCCATTGCTTTGTTGTTCCTCCCCAACTGAATTTCTGAATTACCTCCGGCTTGATACGAAGCTTTTTGCTCATTTTTTTCACTTCCTTTATTGTATTTTTCTCATTTATTAATAAAAAAATTTATAAATGTAGTATAATAAATATTAAGATGCGAAACACGGGAATTGAGCAGGGTGTTGAAGCATGCGGCCGATTATAGAGTAATAATGTAAGGATGATGATATTGAATCTTACTCCCAGACTGAAAATCATAGCAGACAGCATACAAGGCTTTGAGACATTGGCGGATATTGGTTCGGATCACGCATATCTTCCTATATACTTAGTTAAGAACGGAAGGGTAAAAAGCGCTGTTGCCACAGATGTGAACAGCGGCCCGGCAGAGATATCCAGGGAAAGGATCAAGAATCATGGACTGGAGCAGAAGGTAAGCGTGCGCAAAGGTAACGGTCTCCAAGTGATAAATCCGGGAGAGGCGGAGGTTATTGTTATTGCGGGCATGGGAGGAATTCTCATTGGAAATATTTTGGATAAAGGCATAGATGCGGCAAAAAGTGCCAGGCTTTTGATTATTCAGCCGATGAGGGATTCGGAAAAGGTAAGGAAATGGCTTCTTGAACATGGTTTTGACATAATCGATGAGGAACTGGTAAAAGATCAGGACAGAATATACGAGGTCATATGGTCGCAGCCCGGAGAGGGAGCAAGGGAAGTAAAGGAGCCATTGCTTATAGGAGAAAAGATTATTGAAAAAAAGCATCCTCTTTTGGGGGAATTTATTTACAGAAAAATAAAAGAGCTGGAGAAAGTAATGGCTGCCCTGGAGGATACGGATTCGGATAATTGCAGGGAGAGGGCCGAAGAATGCAGGGCAATGCTGGATTATTACAGGGAGGTGGCAGAATGGGCACGATAAAATGTCAGACTATTGCGGGAATGCTGGATGAGCTGGCACCCAGAAGCCTTGCTGAAAGCTGGGATAACGTAGGCCTGCTTGTGGGAGATGGAAGAAAGCGTGTCAGCCGTGTCATGGTTTGCCTTGATGTTACGGAATGGGTAATAGAAGAAGCTGTAGATAACAATGTTGATATGATAATATCCCATCATCCCATGATATTCGGCGGAATAAAAAAAGTTAATACGGATACCGCCATAGGCAGGAAGCTTATAAGCCTTGTTAAGAATGATATATCCCTGTATTGCCTACATACTAATTTTGATATTGTGTCAGGGGGGCTGAACGATATTTTTGCAAAAGAGCTCGGATTTTCGCACTGGACAATTATTGAAGAGACATACAGGGAAAAGCTTTTCAAACTGGTTGTCTATGTGCCTGCCGGGCACGAGGACAGTGTAGCCGATGCGATGTGCCGTGCAGGCGCGGGCTATATAGGCAAATACAGCGGGTGTACCTTCAGAAGCAAAGGGATTGGTACCTTTGAGCCTCAAGAGGGGGCAAAACCTTTTCTCGGCAGCATAGGAAGCCTTGAGAGGGTTGAGGAATTCAGAGTGGAGACAATAGTTCCCGAGAAGCTTTTGAATAAAGCGGTCGGAGAGATGTTGAAGGTTCATCCCTATGAGGAAGCAGCCTATGATATATATGAAACAAAAAATGAAGGCCGTGTAATGGGGCTTGGGAGAATAGCCGAACTGGAAAGGGAAACGACTCTTTCTATGTTTGCCGGAAATGTAAAAACCTTGCTGAATGCTGAGAACATCAGGTATGCAGGAGATCCGAACAGGAGTATCAGGAAGGTTGCGCTTCTGAACGGCTCGGGAAGCAAATTCATAAATTCTGCAAGGCTTGCCGGAGCAGATGTGCTGATAACCGGAGACCTGCAGTATCATGGCATTCTCGAAGCTCTGGAAATGGGCTTATGTGTAATTGATGCCGGTCATTTCAGCACTGAGAAGATAATGATGAAGTATATTACTGAATTTTTAAAGAATAAATTCATTGAGCTTAAGATTGAAGTGGATGTTTTTGAATCAAGTTCAAATACGGAAGTTTTGAAAGTACTATAGGAATAGTCAGCTATTCCTATTTTTATTTTTTAAAATAAGACTCTGTAAAGTTAACATGAAAGATTAGCACAATGTTTCGTAAAATAGCTCTAA
>DAOLPD010000256.1:0-2491 GCA_035417425.1 Bacillota bacterium | reverse complement strand
GAATACCGGAGACCCCTTTCTTTCTACTCCGAAAAAAGGTATGAAGTGGGCAAATCCTGATTTATCAATAACTGTTTTTACAAGAATCTGAGCTGCCTTAACTACACCCTGCCCGCCTCTTCCGTGCAGTCTTATTTCTTTCATTTTTATCCTCCTTGTGATATGTCGTTTCTTTATAGTAAACATCGTTTCTCTATAAATTATATAATATAATACTGGTTTTGTAAATAAAAAAACTCTGATTCATATAAGAATCAAAGTATATAATAATCTCTATTCGATATATCCCATTGCTTTGGAAATTTCCAAAGCAGTTTCTCTAACCGAATCTATAAAATATTCACTGTTCTGTTTCATTCTTCCCGAGGGGCCTGATATGCTTATGGCTGCAACGGTATTATGGTGGATGTCAATTATGGGCGCAGCATAGCATACAAGCCCTATTTCACTTTCCTCCGCATCAATTGCATACCCCTGCATCCTCACCTTCTCAAGCTCTTTAATTAATAAATCGGGATCAGTGATAGTATTTTCCGTTTTCTTTTTCAACTCAAGGGATCTCAAGACCTTTTCCAGTTCGCCTTCCTTTATTCCCGCCAAAAGCACCTTTCCCATGGCGGCGCAATATGCCGGCAGTTTTGCTCCTCTCCTGGATGACATCTGCATAGCGGCACTGGGAGCCTCCTTATCGATAAATATAATGTTATAATCCCTGTCCAATACTGATAAATGAGCTGTTTCATTGTGCCTGTCCCGTAATTTCCGCAAATAAGGCTTTATGAATGAAAATTCATTTTGACGGTCAAGAACTATTGAACCGTAATGTGCAAATTTAATTCCAAGCATATATTTCGCATCAGGCGTCTTCTGAACATACTCTTTTTTCTCAAGAGTATAAAGCATTTTAAATACACTTGATTTGCCCATTTTCAGTATTTTGCTGATTTCTGCAACCCCAAGGGCATCATGCATACTTAATAGGTCCAATATTTCCAGTGTATTATTTACCGAACTTAATAAATATTTATCTTCTCCCATAATTCCCTTTCCAAGCCATATGCTCTGCATAAGGCATATTACCATTTATGCCTACAATACTATCATAAATAAAATTGCCCTGCAATATTTGAATAATTAACAAAACGCATCAAATGAGATAATAAACCTGAATTTGTATGTTTTTTCATGGCGAACAGTATTTATTATATGGAAACTTATTATTGCCTTATACCTGTAAACTATTTACAAAGAAAAACTATTATCTTATGATATTAATATAATCGTTTATTAGAATTATTTACTTGGAGGAATGTATTAATGAAAAATCCTGTTAATATCGAATGGAGTAAGCTGGGATTCTCCTATATTAAAACGGATTATCGCTATATTTCGTACTGGAAAGAAGGCTCCTGGGACAATGGGAAGCTTACTTCCGACAATACCCTGACAATCAGTGAAGGATCACCCTGCCTTCATTACGGGCAGCAGTGCTTTGAAGGTTTGAAGGCTTATGCCACAAAGGAAGGAAAAATACAGCTTTTCAGGCCCGATCAGAATGCAAAACGTATGCTAAAGAGCTGTAAAAGACTTTTCATGCCGGAAGTACCCGAAGAAAAATTCATTGATGCCTGTATACAGGTAGTCAAAGCCAATGAAGCCTGGGTTCCCCCTTACGGAACGGGGGCTACCCTTTACCTCAGGCCCCTTGTCATTGGTGTCGGAGACAATATCGGCGTGAGACCCGCCAGCGAATATATATTTACCGTATTCTGCATGCCGGTAGGTCCATATTTCAAAGGCGGATTGACTCCTTTGAATTTCTCGGTTTCGGACTATGACAGGGCAGCACCTCAGGGAACCGGTGCGGCCAAGGTTGGAGGCAATTATGCCGCAAGCCTGCTTCCTCATGAACATGCAAGGGAAGAAGGTTATGCCGATTGCATATATCTTGATCCGACAACCCATACAAAAATCGAGGAAGTAGGTGCAGCGAATTTCTTCGGCATAACAAAAGACAACAGCTTTGTTACTCCTAAATCAGATTCCATTTTGCCAAGTATAACAAAATATTCCCTTCTGCATGTGGCAAAGGAATATTTGGGGCTTAAAACGGAAGAAAGAGACATATATATCGACAAGCTTGATGAGCTTGCTGAAGCAGGGGCATGCGGAACAGCCGCAGTTATTTCGCCGATAGGAAGCATTACCTACAAGGGCAAAAAACATGTATTCCACAGTCTGACTGAGGTAGGGCCTGTAACAAGTAAACTATATGATACACTTGTCGGAATCCAATTCGGAGATGTAAAGGCGCCTGAAGGCTGGATGGTGGAAGTAAAATAACACAATAGAAGCATAATGCGACGTAGTTATTAGCATGTAGTCTACTCCAAGAGCACTGGCCTTGTATATCAGCGAGCACTTATTGGCTTTGGGCAACAGAATCGAGAGAAGATACGAAGTAAAATCCGTGGGATTTACGTGAGGTAAA
>DAOLPD010000255.1:1783-2515 GCA_035417425.1 Bacillota bacterium | reverse complement strand
TTCATATGCTAATTTTGAAGGAAACCTTGACAACAGCATAGAGAAATTAACAGCAACAACAGTACCGACTTTTGGCGGCGGTACAATAACCATACCTTCCGGAACCAAGTACTGGGAGACCACCACAACAGTTTATGACAGCCTGGGCGGGAAGCATACCCTTAAATACACATTTGTCAGGGGGCTTGACGAAAATGGTACTATAGATGCAGCTGAAGATAGTGACTGGTGTGTATTTATATATGATCAGGATGCAAAAGCATACTACAGAAGTTCAGGCACAGGCAAAACATCAATGGATACAACGACTACAACAGGGGTTGATGCCGTACAGGATTTCGCTTTTCATCTGAAATTTGGTCCGGATGGATTATTGAGTACAACAGACAGCGAAAATGGAGGCAAAGTGAAGCTGACTGTTCCAGGCAAAAATGGTTCAGGCGATATTGCAGGAATAGATATTGATTTCACCAAGCTTACCCAATTCGCCAATGAATCCAATGCGGCTGTAACCAGTTCCGACGGATACCCGCAGGGCTCCTTGGACACCTTCAGCATAGGTCCTACGGGAGAGATAAACGGAATATTCACAAACGGCATGAGCAAAATAATCGGGCAGATTGCACTGGCGGTGTTCAAGAATCCGGCAGGCCTTGAGAAGACAGCGGAGAACATGTTCCAGGTAACACCCAACTCAGGAGATCCTATTATAGGGCTTCCCGGCTCCAGCGG
>DAOLPD010000255.1:0-1773 GCA_035417425.1 Bacillota bacterium | reverse complement strand
ACTCAGGCACCCTGGAAATGTCGAATGTAGATATATCCAATGAATTTGCCGAGATGATCAGCACTCAAAGAGGCTTCCAGGCTAATTCAAGAATAATAACAACCTCGGATGAAATGCTGCAGGAACTTGTTAACTTGAAGAGATAGTTTTAATTGCAAATCCCTGGGCCTTGTGCCCGGGGATTTGTAAAATATTGAAAGGACGCGGTCTTATGATAAAGGTTACAAGACTCAATGGAATTGTTTATTATTTGAATTGCGAACACATTGAAACAATAGAAAACACCCCTGATACTGTTATTACCTTAAGGGACGGTAAAAAATTGTTGGTTTCTGAAACTCCGGAGGAAATAATTGAAAAAATTATCGAATATAAAAAGAGGATTTTTGACCTTTCATCGCTAATTAATAAAGATAACTTCTAAAGTGAGGTGCAAATAATTGGATTTCTCGTCAGTTATTGGGTTAATTTCGGGAATTGTTGTAATAGCAATAACTATCTTTATTAGTGGAGATTTGATGGGTTATATTGACATACCATCAATCATATGTACATTTGGAGGCACTTTAGCAATGACAGTTATGGCATTTCCCGCAAATAAGCTCAAAGAGGGGTTTAGTGCCCTAAAGCACGTTTTCTTTTACTCGGAGACCAACGCCGAGTATGTGATAAAATCAATAATTGACTTGGCGAATACTGCACGGAAAGAAGGCCTGCTTGCTTTGGAGGAGGCTGCACAACAGCTTAAAGATGATTTCCTGCAGAAGGGAATATTGCTGATAGTAGACGGCACTGATCCGGAGCTGGTTAGAAACATATTGGAAACAGAGCTTAATTTTATTGAGGAGAGGCATAAGAGCAGCCAAGGAGTTTATGAATTTATGGCTGCTATAGGACCCGGTTTTGGTATGCTCGGAACTCTCATAGGACTTATAAACATGCTGGCAAACCTTTCAGATCCGTCAACAGTAGGCCCGAATATGGCTGTCGCGATAGTAACTACATTTTACGGTTCAATTATCGCAAATGTATTTTGTAATCCTGTAATCAATAAATTAAAAATAAGAAGCTCTCAGGAATCTCTTATGAAAGAAGTTATGCTTGAGGGTATGCTTTCGATACAAGCGGGTGAAAATCCAAGAATAATAGAAGAAAAGCTGAAGGCTTTCATGTCGCCGAAGCTTAGGAATATGCTTAACACTACAAAGGAACCTAAAGAAGGAGAGGAATAGTTATGGCTAGGAAGAGGCCTGTGGATGAGCCTCCGGCAGGAGCACCCGCATGGATGTCTACTTACGGGGATATGGTAACCCTTCTTTTGTGCTTTTTTGTATTATTATTTTCTTTTGCAACCCTGGATGTACAGAAGTTTGAGGCTATAGCACAATCCATGAGCGGCTCACTCGGTGTTTTGGATTCAGGAATGACCTTGAGTATGGAACCCCTTGTAAATTCCTTTCCGGCTGATTCTCCCACGGAAGAAACGGAAGAATTCCAGAAACTGTATGAAGAGATGAGTGAGTATATAAAAGAAAACAATCTGGAAGCGAGTATTACTCTGCGCCTGGATGAACGGGGGCTTCTGGTCAGGTTTATGGATGATGTTCTTTTCGACTCGGGCAAGGCGGACTTAACACCCAGCGCAAGGGATATTATCAATAAAGTGGCTGAGATAATCAGGCAGAACGACAAAAATATCAGAGTTGAAGGACATACGGACAATGTACCGATAAATACCTTCAGGTTTCCGTCAAATTGGGAGCTTTCAACTAC
>DAOLPD010000254.1:0-2566 GCA_035417425.1 Bacillota bacterium | reverse complement strand
GCTGGAGGACATCCCCTGTACATACATCTCTCTGGTATTAAGCCCTTCAGGCTCTATAAATATCTGATGCTCCTCCCTGTCAGGGAAGGATACTATCTTTGTCTCTATTGAAGGACAGTAGCGGGGTCCCACTCCGACAATGTCTCCTGTATAAAGCGGAGATCTGTGGAGGTTTTTCCTAATAATATCATGAGTCCCTTTGTTTGTATATGTAAGATAGCACGATAATTGATCTATTTCCATGTCCCCGGTCATAAAGGAAAACGTATTTATATCCCTGTCTCCCGGCTGTTCAGTCATCTTCCCGAAATCCACCGTCTTACCGTCTATTCTGGCCGGAGTTCCCGTTTTGAACCGCATCAGCTTTATTCCCAGATCCTCAAGGCAGTCAGAGAGCTTTGCCGCCGGAAAAAGCCCGTTGGGACCTCCATCATAGCTTATCTCTCCAATCACAACTTTTCCCTTAAGATATACCCCCGTAGCCAAAATCACAGACCGGCATTCAAATATTGCTCCAAGACTTGTCACAACACCTTTGACCCTGTCATTTTCCACAATAATCCTTGTAATTTCCGTCTGTTTAATCTGAAGATTTTCTTGATTCTCCATCACTCTTTTCATTCTATCCTGATACAGCTTTTTATCAATCTGTGCTCTCAATGCTCTTACTGCAGGTCCCTTCCTGGTATTCAGCATTCTTATCTGAAGCATTGTTCTGTCGGCATTTATACCCATTTCACCACCCAATGCATCTATCTCCCTAACAAGGTTGCCTTTTGCAGGGCCTCCAATGGAAGGATTACATGCCAGCATTGCTATACTGTCGAGATTTATTGCCGTAACCAGGGTCTTAAATCCCAGTCTTGCACATGCCAGAGCAGCCTCACTGCCGGCATGTCCTGCTCCTATGACTACAACATCATATTTACCTGCTGTATATTCCATATCCACACCTCTATTTACCTATACAGAATTTACTGAATATCTCTTTAACGATATCTTCTTCAACGGTATCGCCTGTTATCGCTCCAAGACTGTTCCATGCTTCCCTTATATCAACCGATATCAAGTCTATAGGAATATTCTCCTCTATTGATAATATTGCTCTTTTAATATTCTCAAGAGCTCTGTCCAGAAGGTTCTTGTGCCTGATATTTGTAACCATGCTGTTTTTACTTACACTCAGCTTCCCATGATATACCAAGCCCTTTATCCTTTCCTCCAGTTTATCTATCCCGATCCGGTTCTTTACCGACATTCTTATGATATTGTCCTCTCCGAAAAGGCCTTTCAAATACTCCTCATCAATAACAAGTCCCAAGTCTGTTTTATTCAATACAGCTATTACTTTTTTATCTATTATTAAATCGATAATCTCATTATCTTCCTGGCGCAGCTCATCGGATGCGTCCAGCACCAAGATAATCAGATCTGAATTACTGATGGCGCCTTTTGTCCTCTCCACTCCGATACGCTCAACTATATCCTCAGACTCTCTGATACCTGCCGTATCAATAAGCCTTACCAATACTCCCCCTATATTAAGGTATTCTTCGATTATATCCCTTGTTGTTCCCGGTATCTCTGTTACTATGGCACGGTTCTCTTTCAGAAGAACGTTCAGAAGAGACGACTTCCCGACATTTGGGCGCCCTATAATTGCCGTGCTTAAGCCATCCCTGACAATTTTACCCTCGTCGAAGGACTCTGCAAGCTCCAGAACTGAAGCCTTTGCTTCCAGAAGCATATTCTTTATGTTAGCAGCCGTAATCTCTTCCACATCATGCTCGGGGAAATCTATCGAAGCTTCAATGTGGGCAAGCATAGAAAGTAACTTTTCCATAATCTTCTTTATCTCTTTCGACAGCTCCCCTTCCAGTTGGTTAAGTGCAGCATTCAGCCCGGTTTCTGTCTTCGCTGTAATAACATCAATAACTGCCTCCGCCTGAGCCAAGTCTATTCTTCCATTAAGAAAAGCACGCTTTGTAAATTCCCCCGGCTCAGCAATATCGGCACCGTTTCTCAGAACTTCTTCCATTATCCTTCTGATGGGTACAATTCCTCCATGACAGTGCAGCTCAACAACGTCTTCCGTAGTATATGAATAAGGCTTTCTCATAATAATCACAAGCACTTCATCAATAATCGCACCCTTGCTGTCAACAGCATGGCCATATACCACCGTTCTTGAAGGTATATCATCTATATCCATAACCCTCTTTGGCTTGAAAACTTTTTTTAATATTTCTGTGGATTTCTCGCCGCTTATTCTCACAATCCCTATCCCGGCTTCACCCGGAGCAGTAGCTATTGCAGCTATCGTCCTATCCAGCATTATATCCTCTCCTTAGAGTCAGCTGTACTGTTCTTATTATTGTTTACAACGTTTTAAATATGTACATATAGGTTATTATATATCACTGTTCAAATTTTGGAAACAAATTTATAAATAGACTGATGCATAATATATGAAGAATGCGACGCATCTGAGGGACATGGGGACCAGGGACGCGGGGACGTTTAATCTGTCCTGCTTTCAGCGGGACAGATTAAACGTCCCCGTGTC
>DAOLPD010000253.1:0-2581 GCA_035417425.1 Bacillota bacterium | reverse complement strand
CAGGCGTCTACTTTTTCAAAGTTCATTGTTTTTCTTTACAGGAATGCTCCTTAAAATATTTCTATTATATTAAAATAAAGGAAATTGCATTGAACAAATACCCTATTATCAGAATACCGATAGATACTATTGCAACAAATATTACCAAAAGCTTCGGCTTGACAACCTTGCTCAGCAATATCATTGAAGGCAAGGACAACGCTGTAACAGCCATCATGAAGGAAAGAACGGTACCCACTCCCACACCTTTGGCAAACAGCGCTTCTGCAATGGGAATAGTGCCGAATATGTCAGCATACATCGGGACTCCTATAGCAGTTGCCAATAAAACTGCAAATGGATTGTTTTCTCCTATGACATTTTCCACTATGCTTTGAGGAATCCAATTATGGATTGCGGCTCCTATTCCAACGCCAATCAATATATACAGCCAGACTTTTTTAATAATATCCTTTACCTGCTGTTTTGAATAAGAACTCCTTTCATGACGTGTCATTTCTAACATATCCAGGTCGACATTTTCTATATCTCTTACATAGCTCTCAACATATTTTTCCAGTCCCAGCTTGTCAATGACCGTACCACCTGCAACTGCAAGTATCAGTCCGACAACAACATAAGCAATTGCAATCTTGGTTCCAAAGAATGACATCAGTATCAGCATTGAAGCTAAATCAACCAATGGTGATGATATTAAAAACGAGAATGTTACACCCAACGGCAGCCCGGCCGAGGTAAAACCGATAAATATCGGTATACTTGAGCAACTTCAGAAGGGTGTTATAGTACCTAACAATGCTCCTAAAATGTTCCCCTTGATACCTTTGAAGCCGCCAAGCATTTTCTTGGTCTTCTCAGGCGGAAAATAGCTCTGTATATAGGATATTGCAAATATGAGTACAGACAGAAGTATAAATATCTTAATTACATCATATATAAAGAAGTGAATGCTTCCTCCAAGCCTTGTTTCGACGGATAGGCCAAATACCTTCTCCACCAGAGCTTCAACCAGCTCCGACAGCCACGTCATTTTAAGCAGCTGAGCATTTAACCAGCTAAATATCTGAGCAATATAGCTCATTGATCTCACCTCCCCCAATAGAAATACAAATCCCAGCACTGCAAAGGATTTATAGCTTTAGCAGCATTTATTTTCTCCACTTCCGCAGAATAAACTTTTTTTATTATTACCATTGATTTTGTTTTTCTGATTCATCGATTTATAAAACTTCTTCAGGTTTTCCGGAAGTTTGTACTCAGTACTATCATATGCTGTTTCTCCGCCATACACTGCTTTCAGAATACCTTCTATTATCAGGGCTTTTGGCGGTATTGTATACTCTTCTCCATTGTATACCCATACACGACAATCTACATTGTCGCCGCAAAGATCACCGCAGGAATCACACAGCTTCTCCCTGACCTCCATTTGAATATCCCTGCCGTTTACACGGATTGTAGGGGAACTGATGAATTTATGCTTTATTGCCAGTTCTTGGCTGGTAACATTGATTTTGTTAACAACAACCTCAATACCGGATGCCTGCAGTACATTGGAAATATCATTCAAAGCTTCCTCGAGGCTTTTATCTGTACCCTGGCACCATTTGCAGACACTCAAATCAAGGTATAAAAAATCTATAACCACACGCCTGTTGCCAGCCTGCTTTGGTGCTTCTCCACTGCAGCAGCCTGATCCGCATGAGCAGCATCCACCACTCATAACTCCCCTATTATTCATTCAAGACTCCTCCTTAATCTCAAAAAGCTGACGCCCATAGCCCTCAATATTTATGAGCATCTTATTCTTATCCAGGTGTTCTTTCAGAACATCATTATCAATGTATAATACAATATCTCGAACCAAAAATGCAGTAAATTTCTCTAAGTTTTCAGGTTTTCCCATCAATCCAGATGGTTCTTCATAAGCCACTCATCACCCGTGCATAGACAATCTCAAGGTTACGTTCATAGAATCCCCTCTTTGCCTGATATAGTCATATAGCCAGGGAGATACTCCAGCCTTTTTCAGATTACTGTGCATATCAGCTATCACTACTATTCACACCTTTTCTTTCTATTCTTTTTTTTACTTTTGCCAGTCATGGCTGCCTCCCGCAGTGCTTCCTGCACAGGCTGAGATACATGTTGAGCTTCAGTGAACCAATGCCTTGTGCCGTTTGCAATTTTTACCAATGCCAGCATAACCGGAACCTCAACTAGTACCCCTACAACAGTAGCCAATGCCGCACCTGATTCAAGCCCGAACAATGAAATTGCCACTGCAACTGCAAGCTCAAAGAAATTGCTTGCCCCTATCATCCCGGCCGGAGCTGCTATATCATGTTTAAGCTTCCATGCCTTTGCCCAGCCGTATGCCAGGAAGAATATAAGGAAGGTTTGTAATGTCAACGGCACGGCTATAAGTGCTATATGCAGCGGATTATTCAATATGATTTCTCCCTGGAAAGAGAAAATGATTATTAATGTAAGCAATAACCCTATTACGGTGGTATTGTCAAACATCTTTAAAAATACGTTGTTAAAGTAGTCCAAACCTTTGCATTTTATTATATATTTC
>DAOLPD010000252.1:0-2601 GCA_035417425.1 Bacillota bacterium | reverse complement strand
TGAAAAAACACGGTTTCCGCCACTGGTGGAAATCGTGTTTGTCTGCAAACTGAAAAGAATGCGTCATAGACGCATTCTTCTTCCGTTCTTATATATCCCGCCCCATTTTCCTATGGGGCTGTTCTTATTTTTTGAAGGCCCTGCTCAATTTTTTTATTGGAAGGGTTTTGCATATCCTTTTGAACTGCATTCCATATCTGTATGCTGCCCTCTTCCCAGGAAAGAATCCTGTCAGGTTCATTCGCTGCAAAACCGGAAGGCATCATTACACTTGAAGTTGTACCTACATTGGGAGCTATTTCCACTTCCTTTTCCACGCCGTTCACTTTTATCGATTTCTGCCCGTTCCACAATTCCACAGTCATTCCATTCCAATGGATGGTTGCCTTCTGCTCTGCAGCGTTCCATTCATATGTTCCGCCCATTTCTTCCAGGATAGCACCAATAGGCATGTTGCTTATATTAAGTACGGTCTTCCCCTTTACCACAGCTGAATCAATAAGCCCTCCCTGGGTAAACTCCGGCTGTGTTGTGCTATCCGGTGCTGCGGCATCCGGTGTCGTGCCGCTCGGTGCTGAGGCTGCTGATGATACTATCTGTTTTCCGTTTTGGTAAAGATTCTGAAAGTTCCCCGTCATGTACATCAGTACCAGCAAGCGTAACGTACTCCCATAATAATTATTAGCCCCCGTTGCAAGGCATTCATCATAAAATGCCTTTGCCAGCTGCCTGTCGGTTCCTGTCATAGTTCCGGCTGCTGCGCATGCTACATATGGGGCTGAATGGAATGCTCCTGTGGGCGTGCCGTCAAGCTCATATCCGTCAACTATATTTGCGGCTCCGATATTGCTGAAGAAGTTCATCGGCTTGCTGCATATACTCTTTGCATCTGAATGTCCGTACCAGCTGTATGAAACTGCCATTCTCCACAGCACGCGGACCGCATCATATCCGAATTCGGCGCTGTAATAAGCAGCCGGAGACCCTGTCCAGCTGCACCAGTCCGGTACCAGTCCTGTTGTCGGATTGGCAGCTTTCTTAATTACTGAGTATGATTCATGGCTTATTCTATTCCACAGGTCATTTCCCTCGTAATTCGAAAATATTTCATACCATCCCGGTGCAAAATATGAAGGGTTTGCCGGTGAAGAGAAGGTGTCCCCCGGCAAAAGCTGTCCCATTGAATTGCACTCATACAGTCTGATTCTAAGCAGCCGGTCTTTTGCCTTAGCTTCATAATCAATACTGCCTTCAGATCCCCAAACCTTGTCTGCAAATATTAGTGTCAGAGCAATGTCTTCTTCGGCAGAGGTAACCGAATTTGCACCAACTACTACTCCGTTGTTGGTTTTCCAGTGCATCAGCCCATTGGGATCACTGCAGTATTCAACATAGTCAAAAAATTCATCAAACAGTGTCTGTTCGTTAAAATACACAGCCATCAGCATACCATAGCCCATAGCTTCCGATACTGTATCGGGTCCGTCAAAAAGGACCCTTCTGTGCCCGCTTTTTGAAACATATTTGTCTTTCCATGCTTCCCATTCGGTCAATAACATCTGTTTCGCCTGAGCCTGATCATCCACCACTGAATTCAAACCGTATTGATATGCCGGTACAACTGCAACCACATCCGCATTAACAGGTACTGCCATGGAAAATACCAAAACCACTGACAGCATGAGAATAGCTGTTCTTTTCAGGCCTGTATTATTCATATATATACCTCCATTCAATGATTTCATCTTCTCGTTATATGTATTCATTATAAACCTGTATGGTATTTTTTACAATCAAACATGAAAAGGAGTGCCGCTGACTGCTTATCAAGCAGTTATGCGTCACTCCCTATACTAACATGGTAAAATGTTTTATATTCTTATTTACCGAAATATCTCTTCAGCAATCCTTCAAAGCCTGCCCCGTGTCTTGCTTCGTCCTTGCACATTTCATGCACCGTATCATGGATTGCATCATAGTTAAGCTGCTTTGCCTTTGTTGCAATCATCTTCTTGCCTTCGCAGGCTCCAAACTCTGCTTCTACCCTCATCTCCAGGTTCTTCTTCGTATCTGCGGCCAAAACCTCTCCAAGAAGCTCAGCAAACTTTGCGGCATGTTCCGCTTCTTCAAAAGCATATTTCTTAAATGCTTCGGCAATTTCAGGATAGCCCTCACGGTCTGCCTGACGGCTCATTGCCAGATACATTCCGACTTCCGTGCACTCTCCCATAAAATTCATTTTAAGTCCTTCGTATACTTCAGGATCTACATCCTTTGCCACGCCGATTCTGTGTTCATCAGCCCACTGCCTTGCTCCTTCTTCTTTCAAAATGAACTTTGCTTTCGGTGCCTTGCACTGAGGGCAGGCCTCAGGTGCCTCCGGTCCCTCATGAACATACCCGCAAATTGTACATACATACTTTTTCATATAAATCCCTCCATAAATATTTATTATTTATTGATAATTATTTTCCTGTTCATAATATTACCATATATCTTCTTCTTTAGCAAGAGCCTTTACGAAATTTTTTGACAATTTATATCTGACGTAAATTGCAAAAGTAAGTTCTACCCTTACTTAGCAAACTATAGAATTTAATC
>DAOLPD010000251.1:0-2614 GCA_035417425.1 Bacillota bacterium | reverse complement strand
GATAAGGGTGCTGGTACCGGGAAAGGTATACAGGAGGGATGAAATAGATGCCACACATTCGCCTATGTTCCACCAGATAGAAGGCTTGGTTGTTGATAAGGGTATTACTATGGCGAACTTGAAGGGAACACTGGATGTCTTTGCAAAGAGGCTGTATGGAGAGGACACCAGGACAAGATTCAGGCCCCACCACTTCCCATTCACTGAGCCAAGCGCCGAAATGGACTGTACTTGTTCCGCTTGCAAAGGAGCAGGCTGCAGGGTATGCAAATATGAAGGATGGATTGAGATACTGGGTGCCGGTATGGTACATCCCAATGTGCTCAGAAACTGCGGTATTGACCCCGAGATATATACGGGCTTTGCCTTCGGCATGGGCCTTGACAGGATTACACTGCTGAAATATGATGTGGAGGACCTCAGGCTTTTCTTCGAGAATGACAAGAGGTTCCTGTCGCAGTTTTAATATAGTAATTAAGGAAGAAAGGAGATTAAACATGCTTGTACCTGTTAAATGGTTAAAGGATTATGTGGATATTAAGTTTGACTCAAAAGGTTTTGCCGAAGCAATGACCATGTCGGGGTCAAAGGTTGAAGGGATAGAAGAGCTCGGAAAGGAAATTGAAAATGTCGTCGTGGGGAAGATTTTAAAGACCGAGAAGCATCCGGACGCCGATAAGCTGACTGTAGCCCAGTGTGATGTAGGGACTGAGGTGATTCAGATTGTCACAGGGGCGGACAATATAAAGGAAGGGGATTATATACCCATTGCCAAACACGGTTCAACGCTTCCCGGCGGTGTAAAAATCAAGAAGGGAAAGCTCAGGGGCATAGAATCAAACGGAATGATGTGCTCTGCCCAGGAGCTGGCCCTGGATCTTGACAAAGTGCCCGCCGATATGCTGGACGGAATATATATATTGGATGGAGAATACCCTCTTGGCGCGGATATAAAGGTTATCCTCGGACTTAATGACGCCGTCGTTGAATTTGAAATAACGAACAACAGGCCTGACTGCTTAAGTATTTTGGGGATAGCCAGGGAAGCAGCTGCAACCTTTGGGGTTGCTATGAAATACCCGGATACCGGTTTTAAAGAAAATGCTGATAATATAAAAGATTATATTGATATTGAAGTAAAGAACAGCGAGCTTTGTCCAAGGTACATGGCCCGGATGGTTAAGAATATAGTAATTAAGGACTCTCCGGCATGGATGCAGGAAAGGCTTATAAAAGCAGGTGTAAGGCCTATAAATAACATAGTTGATATAACCAATTTTGTTATGCTGGAGTATGGACATCCCATGCATGCCTTTGACTACAGAGATTTGGAGGACAAGAAAATCATAGTAAGGAATGCAATGCCGGGAGAGAAAATATTGACCCTTGACGAAACGGAGCGGAAGCTGGATGAGTCAATGCTTGTTATAGCCGACGGGAAAAAACCTACCGGAATTGCAGGAGTTATGGGTGGTTACGGCAGTGAGATAAAAAATGACACAACAGCAATTATATTCGAAAGTGCGAACTTTAATCCTGTGAATATAAGATTGACTTCAAAAAAACTGGGGCTCAGGACTGAAGCTTCCTCAAGATATGAAAAGGGAATTGACCCGGAGCTTGCCGAAAAGGCGCTGAACAGGGCATGCAGCCTTGTTTGCCAGTTGGGTGCCGGTGAGATTGTAGGCGGTTGTATTGATATTTATCCTGCTCCGGTAAAGGTCAGAAAATTGAGCCTGGATATCGGGAAGGTGAATGATTTCATCGGGGTTCAGGATATTACGAAGGAAATGGTGGTCAAGTATTTGGAAGCTTTGGAATTCAAAGTGGAGATGACCGATGGAGGCCTGGAGATAACGGTACCGACCTTCAGAGATGATGTTGAGGGTGAAGCTGATTTAATAGAAGAAATTTCAAGGCTTTACGGCTATGACAAAATCCCTGTCAAACTGATGGACACTACCTTTACACAGGGTGGAAAAAACAACAGGCAGGTAATAAGGGATATGGCAAAGTCCAACATGGCTGCCCAGGGGCTTTTTGAGGTAGTGACTTATACCTTTGTCAGCCCGGCGGTATACAACAAAATAAACCTCAAAGCGGAAAATCCCCTCAGAAATGCAATAAAACTGTTGAATCCTCTCGGAGAAGACCAGAGCATAATGAGGACAACAATGATACCCAACATGCTGGAGGTGATATCAAGGAACTACAATATGAAAGTAAGTGAGGGGCAGTTCTTTGAGCTATCAAAGGTGTACCTGGCGGATGACTTGACCGTAGAAAAGCTTGCTGAGGAAAGAGAGACCCTTACCATAGGTATGTACGGAGATGTGGACTTCTTTGACCTGAAGGGTGTTATTGAAAATCTGATGGATGAATTGCATATAGACAGATACAGGATATTGTCCTCAAATAATGACAGCATGCATCCGGGAAGGACTGCAGAGCTTCTTATAAACAACCGGAGGATAGGCTGCCTGGGAGAAGTACATCCTGAAGTGCTTGACAAGTATGATATCCCGGTAAGGGTTTATATTGCTGAGCTTAATTTTGAAGAGATATTGAGACAGTGCAATATGAATATAAAGTATAAAGCACTTCCGAAGTACCC
>DAOLPD010000250.1:0-2660 GCA_035417425.1 Bacillota bacterium | reverse complement strand
CGAATAAAACCTTTTAATAAGCCTCTTGGCAAGGGAGCTGCCCCTGTTTATCTCATAATACAATTCCGCATTATGAGGGACAACCAATATCCCCAAATCTCCAATTCTGTTCCTGTAGTCCGAGTATTCGGCAGTAACCGCTTTGCCTTCGTACTTCTCAAACTCCACCCATATAAAAACAGGACGGGCGGCTAAAAACTCAGCCAACTGTTTCCCGCTGAGCAGGGCCATTCCATTGATACTTAATATTGTATCTCCGGGCACTATTCCCATTTTGCCTGCAATGGAATCCTTTTCGACATAAAGTACTCTCAGGCCTGTCTCTTTGTTTGTAAAATAAGGTTTGCCCTCTTCTTCCTCCTTTACCCCGTATTGAATGAGCATTTCATGGGCAGCAGGAGCGAATATTGCGGCTGCAAATGCAAAAAGCCTGAGCTTTGAAGCAATTACCGACAATATGATAAGCACCAGGCTGTAGCCTGCAAGCCTTAAAGCAGAGCTTCTGCATTTTTGCTGAGGAGTTCTTGTTACGGCCATATCCCCATAACCCAGAACTACAGGCACTACAAGGGGCAGATATGCCAGTCCCTGACTGCTCCCCGCAGCAGTATGCTTCAGGAAGGGCCACCATCCGGGCATATCAATCACACCCCCAATGCTCACTCCGCCTGTCTCATTTCCAAGTATGACAGCAAAAGCCACCAGAGGAATAGGCCATATTTTATTCATCATATAACCGCCGATGGTCTTTCCGTCTTTCCTCCTTAAAAATAAAGGGACGGAATAGCTGCTGCCGTCCATCCATATAAGAAGGCTTTCAACCAGGTGGAGTACGCCAATGAGTGCCATCAGGCCCGGGACATTTACCGACGGAAACCCGAACACCAGGCTCATCAGGGCAATAATTCCTCCGGCATAGGAAAAGCACAGGTATCTGGGATTGATCAGAGAAAGCAGGATAGCAACCACCCATATATAAGTAATGCCTTCTATCAGGGAGCCTCCTCCCGACCTGGTATAATCCTCTATGCAGATACCCATAAGCATTACAATAAGGCTTCCTATAAGGCCCGCTGCCATTCCTACGAATAAAGAGCCCGCCACTTTGTAATGCAGTTCATAGCTGCTGCCAAGCATCTTCGCTTCTATATCCGAATTCTTCCTGTAAACCGCTATCACTACCAGCAGTATGATCCAGAAGAATTCATCCGTCAGTAAGTTGCTAAATTGTTCAAATATCAGCCCCATTATCTTAAGCACTGTAAGCATAAAGCACCCCACAAACTACTTTATTTGCTTAAGCAGTTCCTCTACAGCCCTTTCCAGCTGTACATCCTTCACATCCTCAGGCTTCTGTCCCTCTTCCGGCTCCAGGGCTTTAACCTCAATATCCGGCTGTATGCCTACCTTGTTTATGCTTATGCCATTGGGTGTATAGTACTTCTGGGTGGTAAGCTTTATGCCGGAACCGTCTTTGAGCTGCTCAATGGATTGCACCAGTCCTTTGCCGAAGGTTTTCACACCGATAAGAAGCCCTGCTTTTCTGTCTTTTACCGCACCTGAAACTATTTCAGAAGCACTGGCGCTGCCTTCGTCTATCAACACTACAAAGGGCACTTCAAGTTTACCCTTGCCGGATTTGTAGTCTTCCCGTTTCTTCTCCTTATCTTCGGTATATACTACAAGCCCCTCATCCAGAAGCTCATCGGCTACATCAACGCACTGATTTATGAAACCTCCGGGGTTTTGTCTCAGATCCAATATCAAACCCTTCATATTTTTTGAAGTAAGTTCTTTCAAGGCTTTCTTAAATTCACTTCCGGTATCCTCATCAAACATGCTTATTCTTATATAACCTATATTATTCTCCATGATATTGCTTTTCACTGTCTTGAGAATAATTTCTTCCCTGGTTATTACGAATACCTTGGGCTCCCGGACATTATCCCTCATAACGGTCAATGTGACCTTAGTGCCTTTTTTGCCCTTCATAAGAGCAACTGCCTCTTCCAGGTCTATGCCGACTATGTCTTTATCGTCTACTTTAATAATTTTATCATTGGTTTTGAGCCCTGCTTTTTCTCCGGGGGTATCCTCTATGGGAGCCACAACCGTCACATAGCCGTCCTCGCTTCTGCTGACAATGACTCCGATGCCTCCATAGGAGCCTTTGGTCGATTCATTGAAATTCTTGAACTCCTCCTTGGTCATATAAACAGAATAGGGGTCCCCCAAAGACTCAAACATGCCTTTTATTGCACCCTCTATAAGCTTATTGTCCTCTGCACCTTCCACATAATTGCTCTTGATATATTCTTTAAGTCCCATGAGCTTATCCATGCTCTTAATCGCTTCAAAATCCTTCTGTGCTATTACCACCTTGTTCCCCAGGCTGATAGCAATTGTGTTCGTAACGACAAAAGTACCAAAGGCCGTGACTATTACCAGTATTATTGCCCAGAAAATTGCTGCCCTTTTATTTATCATCAATTTCACCTCATAAAAAAATCAGAATTCTTACCTCTTCTTATTATATTAATATCATCCTTCATATATTATCTCAATCACAATATGTTTTACACTAAACGTTTTACGTTGATAAATCTTTTTCACGACATATATATTTGTACTTACTCTCAATCTTGCTCCTTTAATACTCT
>DAOLPD010000249.1:0-2678 GCA_035417425.1 Bacillota bacterium | reverse complement strand
AATGCCAGCCTGTCACGCTGGAGGTCGACGGTTCGAGCCCGTTCTGGGTCGCCATCTTTAATATTCGCCTTGGTAGCTCAGTCGGTAGAGCAGAGGACTGAAAATCCTCGTGTCGGTGGTTCGATTCCGCCCCAAGGCACCATACAATGCGGGTTTAACTCAGTGGTAGAGTGTCACCTTGCCAAGGTGAAAGTCGCGAGTTCGAATCTCGTAACCCGCTCCAAATTTTATGGCGACATAGCCAAGTGGTAAGGCAGAGGACTGCAAATCCTTTACCCCCGGTTCAAGTCCGGGTGTCGCCTCCATTTTCCTTCAACTTATTGAATGCAATAAGTTTTTTTGTTTTTTGTATAAGTTTAAATGTGTTATATTTTATTCAAGAAAAGGCGGAGCAATTAAAAAGAAAAGAGCTGGTTTCGTATGAAATTCTTGGAAACTTCATTTATACCCGATTCCGACGTAAGTCTTGCAATGGTGGATTACAGGATAAGGCCCGACATTGAAGAAAACCTAAATAAAGTAGGAATAGAATGCATAAAAACAGTCAGATGTCCTGACCTGTATGATGCGGTGGACGGACACCCGGACATGCTGATGTTCCATATAGGAGGAAACAGAATAGTCCTGGCTCCCAATGCCTATGAAAAAATGGCACCAATGCTTGAGAAAAAAGGATTTGCAGTGACAAAGGGTGCAACTTGGCTGGTTAGAAACTATCCGGGCAATATCGCATATAATGTATTAAGAGTTGGGGAAATAGCATTTCATAATATCCGGCATACTGATCCGGAAATAATAAAAGCCCTGGAAAAGGAAAATGTGAAAATGATGAATGTGAATCAGGGTTATACGAAATGCTCAGTATGTATTTTAGATGATAAAACAATCATCACTTCCGACGAAAAGATTTCGGAAATTGCAGAAAAAAACGGAATAGAAAGCTTTTTGATAAAACCCGGAGGAATCGATCTTAAAGGCTTGAATTACGGCTTTATTGGAGGCGCCAGCGGTTTGGTATCTAAAAAGAAAATAGCATTTTCAGGAAGTCTTAATACTCTTGAAGACAATAGCAGGCTTATTGATTATATAAATGGAAAAGACTTTGAAATTGTGCAATTATCAAAGGGAAGACTCATGGATTATGGTTCTATTCTGCCTTTGAAATGCCGTTAATTGAAACATTTACAGACCAAGTATAATGATAGTACGCAAAACTCATGAAAATGAAGTGCGGCAGCGTTTTGTAAAAATTAACCCGTCGCCTGGCTTTGAATACAAGAAATATTTAGGCAAATACTAATCATTGAAAGACGATTTAATGGTTCCTGAAATTTTTTTGGATACTCTCTGTCCAATTAATGTATTGCAGTATCCGGCAAGGAGGGAGTAGAACAAATGTTTCTTGTAGCAATTGGTTCCAGTGTCGATTATGAAACAATTAAATCTGAAATATACAGACAGTTTGACAATGCGAGACTGGAAGGTATTGATGCAGTTTACGAGGATTATCAGCTTGACAGTACACTTTTCATAAGCTGCGGCATAAAAGAAGAACTTGCTGGCGGAGCAGACGATAAAAAATGTCATGAGGAATTCAAATACATTCTTTCAAATATTCTTGCAGGAGTGATAATCAGGTATTATGAATCAAAGCTTATCAGGAAAATTGTAAAAGAGAACTTTTTTTATCTGAATGGAAAAGAACAGGCAGTTGTTATCGAAAATGCATGCAAGCTCCTTGGAGAGGAAAATCAGGTTCAGCCGGGAGGATTTTATAAAGCCGCCAGAAAAAGTATTATCATGAGGGAAATACTTAAATACCTGGATACGGAAAAAGAACTGAATATAGAAGGATTTATTAATTTCCGTCTTAGCATGTATATGAATGAGCTGAATGAAACAGTTGAAAGGGCATTGGAGATTTTTGTCGCAGAAAAGGAATATAATGAGTTCATCAAACTGCTGAGATATTTTGTTGAAATTCAGGAATGCAAGATAGATACCGTTCATTTGCTTCAATCCGGGGATGGCAGATATCTGTTGTACGATGATAAAAAGAACAGCATAAGCAGCGAATACTTTGACGAGCTTCGTTCGGAAATACTGGACGACACAATAAATTATGATGATCTGTTGATAAGCACGCTGATTACGATTTCGCCAAACAGAATATTGATACATGATATAGAGGAATTTAAGAATAAAGAACTGGTTCAAACCATATCCAATGTATTTGCAGAAAGAATAACCTTATGCAGCAGCTGCGATTTGTGCGGCAGTCTGCAGGAAAGCAGCGAAACAAACAAATATAGCCTGTGATTGAGAACTGTGGTATAATAAGCGTAAGAGCATATTATACCGCTTTTTTTTATTGCACGGGAATGTATGTTCTTTTGAATCTGATGCAGAATTAAGAACAAAGGACAATCGGGGGCGAACAAATGTACGAGGCACTTTTTCTGATAGCTGTCGGAGCAGTTATTGGCTGGCTTACAAATGTACTTGCTATAAAAATGCTTTTCAGGCCTATAAGGCCTTTTAAAATTCCGCTGTTGAATATAACAATACAAGGCCTTATCCCAAAAAGAAGGCATGATATTGCCAGAAGCATAGGTGATGTAGTCGAGAAGGAGCTTGTTTCAATAAATGAGATTTTTGACAGACTGGTAACGGAAGAA
>DAOLPD010000248.1:0-2687 GCA_035417425.1 Bacillota bacterium | reverse complement strand
TAGACATAAAGGGTGAGTCTGCTTTTTAAAAACCGAGAACAAATTGACACTGCCGAACAGCAATTAGAGTTTTGACAAATATACCAACTGCGGTTATAATTATAAAAGAAATGAATAATATATAATCTTCAGGGATGGGTGGAATTCCCTACCGGCGGTAAAGCCCGCGAGCCGGTGGTGCTTAGTGCATCATCAGCAGATTCGGTGAGACTCCGAGGCCGACAGTAAAGTCTGGATGGAAGAAGGTGCAATCTTTATATATCTGTGCATATTTTTGAGCCCTGAAGTTATTTTGCTTCAGGGCTTAGTTTTTTTCGTTCAAAATATGGAATAATAACCAGTAGTAAAAAAAGGGGAGTGATTGCAGTGGAAGATGCCTCTTATATGAAAAGGGCTCTTGAATTGGCTGTCAGAGGCAGCGGAAGAACCAGCCCGAATCCGCTTGTAGGTGCTGTCATTGTAAAAAACGGAAGAATTATCGGAGAAGGATGGCATGAAAGGGCGGGGGAGCCCCATGCAGAGATAAATGCCATTATGAATTCAAGAGAATCTGTTGAAGGAGCTACAATATATGTGAATTTGGAACCTTGCTCCCACTTCGGAAAGACACCTCCCTGCGCTGAGGAACTTGTGAGAAGGAAGTTCAAACGTGTGGTTACGGCAATGGAAGATCCCAATCCTTTAGTGGCGGGACGGGGCATAAAGCTTCTCAGGGAAAGCGGAATTCAGGTTGATGTGGGAATTCTGAGTATTGAAGCCTTGAAATTGAATGATATTTTCATAAAACATATAACAGCAAAGGCACCCTTTGTGCTTCTTAAGACAGCAATGACTCTTGACGGAAAGGCCGCTTCAAGGACGGGAGACTCCAAATGGATAAGCGGTGAGCTTTCAAGGGCATATGTCCACAGCTTGAGGAACAGGTATTCATCCATACTGGTAGGTGTCAATACAGTCATAAGGGATAATCCTGAACTTACATCAAGGATTGAGGGAGTTCAAACAAGAAATCCTGTAAGGATAATAATGGATTCAGGAGGAAGAATACCGATTGACGCAAATGTATTGAACATAGATGAAAGCAGGAGGACGATAATTGCAGCTACTGGGGATATGACGGAAGAAAAGCGCAAACAATTGGAGAGCAAGGGTGCGGAAATAATAACCACTGATAAAAGAAATGGAAAGGTGGATATAAGGCAGCTTTTAAAGGAACTTGGAAGTAGAGGTATCGACAGCCTCATGATTGAAGGGGGCGGTACAGTGGCAGCCGCATTCCTGGAGGAAGGTTTAATAGACAAGGTGGCTTTTTTCATTGCCCCGGTAGTAATAGGGGGGAAAACTGCACCGACACCGGTGATGGGGAAAGGGGTCAGCCTTATTGAAAAGGGTTATAAGCTTAAACACAGGAGTATCAGTGTTTTTGGTCAGGATGTCCTTATTGAAGGATATATAAATGTACCCTGGGAGAGGTGAATTGAATTGTTTACGGGAATTATCGAGGAAATAGGAAGAATACGGAGCATAAGAAAGGGGGAAAAATCTGAAAGCCTTATTGTCGAATGCAAAAATATTCTTGAAGGAACTATGAAGGGCGACAGCATTAGTGTAAACGGCGTTTGCCTGACTGTCACGGATATGTCTGCAAACAGCTTTGAAGCTGATGTGATGCCGGAAACAGTGAGAGCAACGAATTTAAAATATCTAAAGCCCGGGGATTCAGTCAACCTTGAAAGGGCGCTTTCACCCACCGGAAGGTTCGGGGGACACATAGTGTCGGGGCACGTTGACGGAACAGGAACAATACAGGGAATAAAAAGAGAGGATAATGCAATATGGGTTACCATTTCTGCAAGGAACGAAATACTTAAATACGTGATACACAAAGGTTCAGTTGCGGTGGATGGCATAAGCCTTACGGTACAATATGCTGACGAGAGGGTGTTCAAAATAGCATTGATACCGCATACCCGGGATTACACCACACTGCCGGGCAGAAAGGTAGGATACTGCGTGAATATTGAATGTGACATAATAGGCAAATATATAGAGAAGTTGATGAATTACACGGAAAAGGAAAATAAGGGCGGTATTTCTCTGGAGTACCTGCTGGAAAACGGTTTTTAGGAGGAATGGACATGTTCTGCAGAATAGAAGAAGCTTTGGATGAATTAAAGAAGGGCAATATGATAATTGTTGTGGATGATGAGGACAGGGAAAACGAAGGAGATCTTCTCATGGCAGCTGAAAAGGTGACCCCGGAAGCAATAAACTTCATGGCTATGCATGGAAGGGGGCTTATTTGCGTCCCTATGACCGAAGAGAGGCTTGAGAAGCTGAAAATAGAACAAATGACAGGAAACAGCACCGACTTAAGAGAAACAGCATTTACAGTTTCAGTTGATATCAGAAGTGCTGCTACCGGAATATCCGCATATGAGAGGGCTGATACGGTAAGGGCATTAGTGAATCCTGATACAAAGCCGGAGGATTTAGCCAAGCCCGGGCACATATTTCCTTTAAAAGCAAGAAAGGGAGGAGTACTTAAAAGAGCCGGACATACAGAGGCTGCTGTGGATCTTGCCAGAATGGCAGGTTTTTATCCGGCAGGGGTTATATGTGAGATAATGAAGGATGACGGAACGATGGCAAGGCTTCTTGATCTTTTTGAATATGCAAAAAAACAT
>DAOLPD010000247.1:0-2698 GCA_035417425.1 Bacillota bacterium | reverse complement strand
ACCTGTAAAGCTTGTGGACAACAAACCGTATATTCCCATACAGATGCTGGACACAATGTTTGGAATAGAAGTCCAGTGGATTCAGGAAAATAATGTAGCAGTGCTTGATTATGCAAAAAATACCGTTCAGATTGCAGTGGTTCAGAAGAACAACAGAATCATGAAGGCAAAGCCTGCCTTGTGGTCCCCGGCGGTCAGAAAAAATATTGATAAGGGTGAAGTACTAAGAGTATTCGGCGGGGATGAAAAGTGGTACAAGGTAAGAAGCAAGAACGGGTTTATAGGGTATATACAGAAGAAATATGTCAAAACCGATCTTATTGCCTCAGGGACGGATGTGACTGAATCCGCCGGCAACACTGCCTGGAAACCGGAGCGGGGAAAGATAAATATGACGTGGGAATATGTAGGGAACAGGAATCCGGATGTATCACAGCTGAAAAGCATCAGCGGCCTTGATGTGGTTTCTCCCACCTGGTTCTATATTGTGGACAAGCAGGGAACGGTAGCAAATAAGGCTGATATAGGCTATGTGAACTGGGCGCACAGAAACGGCCATAAAGTGTGGGCCCTTGTAGGAAACGGATCAGACCCGGATATTACTCATGATTTTTTGAACAATACCGATACAAGGGAAAAAATATATCAGCAGCTGTTGATATATGCCAAGCTATATAAGCTTGACGGGATTAACATTGATTTTGAAAACATATATATGAAAGACAGGGATATGCTTACTCAATTCATGAGAGAGCTGGCACCTTTATTAAGGGAACAGGGGCTGGTGGTGTCAATTGACGTCACCTTCAGGTCTTCCAGTGAGAATTGGTCCCTGTGTTATGACAGAAAAGCCCTGTCCCAGGCGGTTGATTATGTCGCAGTAATGGCATATGATCAGCATTGGGCTTCAAGTCCGGTGGCAGGCTCCGTTGCAGAGCTTGGATGGGTTGAAAAGGGCCTTGAAAGAATTCTTGAAGAGGTTTCGGGGGAAAAGCTGCTTCTGGGACTTCCCTTCTATACAAGGGTATGGAAGGAAGAAAGGGTTGATGGTAAGATTAAGGTATCGTCAACAGCAGTATCCATGGGAAAGGTGGAACAAATACTGTCTGAAAAGAAGCCGGAAGTGATATGGGATGAAAAAAGCGGCCAGCACTATGCCGAGTATAAGGAAGGCAAGGTCACATATAAGATTTGGATAGAGGATGATAAGTCAATAAATCTCAAATCATCTCTAATCCACAAGTATGACCTGGCGGGGGCTGCGTCCTGGAGAAAGGGTTTTGAATCGGAGGACATCTGGGCTGTGCTTGAGGACAACCTGAAAGTGAAGCAGAATTATGCCCAATGGGCTAATGCCAATAGTGCAGCTGCTGATTAATTTGAAAAGGCTGATGTTGCATGACTATGGGAAACGAAATAAGAATATCGGTAAGGGATCTGGTGGAGTTTGTTTACCGCTCAGGGGATCTGGATTCGAGGTTTGCAGGAATGGGAAAGGCCATTGAAGGAACCAGGCTGCACCAGAAAATACAGGGTCTGAGAAAAGATGAGGCGGCAGGCAGCGGAGAAATCTACCTCAAGGAAATAAGCGTTTCCATGAGGGTATGCTTCAGGGATATTACCTTTATTATTTCCGGAAGAATTGACGGACTGCTGCAAAGCAGTGAAGGCATTACCCTGGAGGAAATAAAGACTACCTCCAGTCCTTTGGAGAACATAAGTGAAGACACTTACCCGGTGCATTGGGCACAGGTAATGTGCTATGCTTACATGTATGCATCGGAGCAAGCCCAAAAAACGGTCAATATACGCCTGACCTATTATAACGCCGACAGCGGTGAGCAGAAGGTTTTTACCAGGAGGGCCGGTATAGGGGAACTGGAAAGACATTTTACCGAAGCGGTGGAGAAGTATTATGGCTGGGCTTTTGCAGCCTGTGAATGGATTGCATTGAGAAACAGCACCATAAGGGATCTGGGATTCCCATATGACAAATACCGGAAGAATCAGAGAAAGCTTGCGGTTGCGGTATATAAGACAATAACTGCTTCGAAGAGGATTTTCATACAGGCTCCTACGGGAACGGGAAAGACAATCTCGGCACTTTTTCCTGCAGTTAAGGCATTGGGAGAAGGCAATACGGATAAGATATTCTATCTGACTGCAAAAACTATAACCAGGCAGGCAGCTTTGGATACAATCAGTAAAATGAAGTGTAAGGGACTCAGAATCAAAGCCATTGTGCTGACTGCTAAGGATAAGATATGCTTCAAGGAGGAATCCGACTGCAACCCCGAGTACTGCGAATATGCAAAGGGATATTACGATAAGGTGAATGCTGTTCTGAAGGAGATTTTTGAAAGGGAGGACATAATTACAAGGGAGCTGGTGGAGGAGTACGCCAAAAGGCACACGGTGTGCCCCTTTGAGCTTTCATTGGACTTATCCTATTGGACGGACTGCATAATATGCGACTACAATTATGTCTTTGACCCCAGGGTAAACCTCAGAAGGTTTTTCACGGAAACAGAAAGCAATTATGTGCTGCTGATAGATGAAGCCCACAATCTTGTGGACCGTGCAAGAGAAATGTTCTCTGCGGAGCTTTATAAGAAACCTTTTCTTGAAATAAAGCGCTTGATGAAGGTAAAGGCACCTTTGATATCAAAGGCAGCTAATGGCATCAACTCAGCTTTAC
>DAOLPD010000246.1:0-2709 GCA_035417425.1 Bacillota bacterium | reverse complement strand
TATGAACAGCATCCCCATGAATACCGGGGAAAAGAGGAATTTGACTATTTTCATTATCCTGGATTATAACTTAATTTTGGTTTTATGCTTTGCCTGAGAAAGAAATGCTGTCTGATCTTTTTCACATTGCTGCAGGGGAAAGAGTACTTCATTCAGGTTGTTTTGGAGGTATGTGAGCTAACCGTTTTCCGAGATAAAAAGGAGCTTTTCCCTGTCGATAATTGCAATCCGTGAAGCTGAAATGCGTATCAGCCCATCCTTCTCCATCGAATTCAGAATTCTCACCACGCTCTCCTTCACCATGTTTGTCATATCTCCTATTTCCTGGCGTGAAAGAACCATCCCGAACTCTTCCGCTCCAAAAATATCGTCGGCCAGGTGCAGCAGCAATTCGGCAAGACGTCCTGCCATTTTTTTCTGGGTCAGGCTTACCATCCTCTGGCCGGTATTGCCAAGTTGTAAGGTAAGATCCTCTATAAGGCTTTCTGCGAAAAGGCTGTTCTCCCTTACCAGCTTACGGAAAACATCAAAGCTCACAAAACAGGCTTTTACCTGGGTCAGTGCCGAAACCGAGCATGTGTATCTTGCTCCCGTGTAAGCGCCCGGACCCATAAGAGGTGAACCTGGAATAAGTATTCCGGAAATGAAGTTCCTGCCGTTAATACCCTCGAGGTACTTCTTCGCTATTCCTGACGCAAGGAAAAGCGCATTGGAGGCAGGTGTCCCTTGTTTTACAAGAATTTCGCCAGGTTTAAACGCAGCCTCATACCTGTTCTCGTCTATAAGTCTCAGCTCTGATTCTGAAAGATGCCTGAAATTCTTCCAGATCACCGGACAGTCAGCGCAGCCGCCATGGTATGTCTCTGACATCATATCTGATATAATTATTGAATAATTCTACCCTATGCATTTTCATTTTCTCTTTACAAATATCATTATTTTTATTGACATATATCATTCCCTTTGTCTGATATAATCAATTTTAAACATTGTAAAATAAATAGATAATGTTATTCATATAACAATATGTATTATTAAATTGCGTGGATAAAATTCTAAAAAGCCCGAAAAATGAAAGATTCATTCAAATTTCTTTTCATGATACTGGCTGCCGTTTCTCTCCTTTGGGCTTGCGAAGGTCCGATGGGACCATCGGGAGCTGACGGTGCCGACGGAGCTGACGGTGCCGATGCCAACGAGACATGCAAGCTTTGCCATAATAGCAGTGTGGTCGACGCAACAGCCCTTCAGTATGAGTACTCGCTTCATTCAAGGGGTGAGGCTTATGAAGAAGGCACCAGGAATGCCTGCGCCCCCTGTCATTCGCATCAGGGTTTTCTTGATGTTGTAAAGAACAATACCCCGGCTACCTTTACTGCAGGCACCGGAGATCCTCCGAGATATACCAACAACTATACTGCATCGGCCTCCGCCCTGGCTCTTCCAGGACCCATTTCATGCTTTACATGCCACAGCTCGCTGCACACAGATTATGAAGCCACAGAATTCCTGCCCCTTACCACCACAGCGCCTGTGTCAATGACCATGTGGGGAGGAGCGAAAACAATAAACTTCAGCAAGCAGAGCTCGAACCTATGCGCCAAATGCCATCAACCCAGGCCGTTAACTGCAGGAAACGGACAGCTTATTGATTATTCGAGGCTGATATCGGAGCCCGAAGCTGCCTATACCATGTCGCAGTTGTCATACAGGACCGGAGTTCATTACGGGACTCACTCGGCAATGTTTTCAGGGACCGGGGGAATCGAGTTCGGAACCGGTTATGAGAATTCGGCTCACACGGCCGGAGCTTCATGCGTCGACTGTCATATGGCAACACCATCAGGACTGGCAGGCGGTCATTCCTTTTCGGCTGCCGGAAACTACAATGGTTGCAATGCAACAGGCTGCCACAGCGGGATGAGTTCTTCCAGCGCTTTGCTTGAAGAAGCGAGAGAAGACATTGAAACACTTCTAGGGGAACTTGCCGACCTTATCAACTCGGCCGGGGATGGCCATGATATCTTTCAGACTGACCCTGAAGACGGGGAGAATCACGGATATCTTGATATCTATGATTCAGGATCCAATCCTACCGGCTACTGGAGGAATCCGGCCAACGGTACTCCGCCTTTACCTGCTCTTACCAACGCACAGATGGGTGCAATTATTAACTTCCAGCTTGTGGTAAGGGATGGAAGCATGGGAGTACATAATTATCCCTACATCAAAAAACTGCTCGAGAATTCAATAGAAGCTCTTTAGGTATTTTATAGAAAAAGAGGCTGTTCCACAAAAGAACAGCCTCTTTTTTTTACCCTTTTATTCTGTATGCATTACTTTTTAAAGGTACGCATGTAGTTAACCATGTTCCAGATATCATCATCGGTCAGTTTACCCTCATATTTCGGCATCTCACCCCTTCCGACCTTTGTCTTGTAAAAGTGTTCCCCGTCAGTCTGGTTCTGGTAGTAAGCACCTGAAAAATCTCCGGCAAAATCTTTAAGCATCCTGGCCTTGACACCATCACCAAGTCCCGTCTTGCCATGGCATGAAGCACAATGCTTTGTGTACAGCGCCTTACCTGCATTAATGCTTGCTTCATTACTGGCAACAGGATTTTTCATTGATTTGAATTCTGCCGGCACTTCCCATGGTTTAGCCTGCTTTTCCTGTGCCATCAGGCCCGATGATATTAATAGTCCGGCA
>DAOLPD010000245.1:0-2829 GCA_035417425.1 Bacillota bacterium | reverse complement strand
TGCAGATTTTATGAAGAAAAATAAAAAAATGATGCTTGCAATGCTGCCGATGATGTTCAGAGGACATAAAAATGGAAGCTGCTGTGAACATAATAAAGCAAATGATGAAAATAACAGGCAGCTTGAACAGTGAAAGCTGCGCCAACCGTAATGCCGGCAAGAATGCCGGCTTTCTTCATATACCGAGCATTAAGAGAAAATCGTACAAATATCCGAGCAGTATTCCAAATACCAGGAAGTAAGCAATATATAATCCTATTGCTCTTTTTTTCATAATCACGGCTAATCCTGCAATTACACCTGCGCTTGTACCGGGACCTGTTATCATGAAGGCCAGAAGTGATCCTTGACTGGCACCTCCTGCTATAAGAGCATTTATTATGGGAATGGAGGATGAACCGCTGACAAATAGGGGTAATCCTACAAGAGCCATGAATGGTACTGCAAATTTGTTGCCTGTTCCCAGGTATTTCGTAATTACTTCTGCCGGTACGAATCTGTTTATCAGGAAACCTATTGCGGCGAATATGGCAAAGTATAATAGAACTTGCTTTATACCCACCTCATAGAATACTTTAAAAAGCTCCTTTAATTTATATTTTTCTGCAAAGCTCCCGGCTTTTTCATATATGTTATCGGCCGAACAACATACTGCCTCTGAGGCTGTACTGATGCAGCAGCAGGAAGAAACAGGAAATATGACCCTGGGCTGCGAACAGCTGCATGCTTCTGCAGGCTTTGGAGCACAACAGGATGAGGCTTCTTTTCTTTCTGCGAATCTAGCTTGGCCTTCCAAAAGCCTTGTATTTTCCTCAATGAAATGTGTGATATAGCCTGAACCAATACCAATAATCAAAGAAGAGGCAGTAAGTGCTGCGGCGAATTTTACACTTACTAATCCGGAGATAAATATGAATCCATCCGGACTCATTAAAGGGGATGATGTGAGAAATGCCATTATCGGCCCCCAAGGCAGGGCTGCTGTCAGCATTGAAACTATAACAGCCATGGTTCCGCAAGCGCAGAAGGGGGTGAATGCGCCGAAGGCGACACTTCCGGTTATTGATACACCGGCTTTTTTCATAAGTATTTTTCTTAGTTTTTCCGGGTCTGCATACACTTTCACAGCTGCAGCTGTGAGTATGCCGAAGGCAAGGACCGGAGCATTATGGAGCAATGTGCCGGCAACATAGCCGATGGTTTCCTTCAAAAGATTAAGCATTATACTTCCTCCAAAATTAATCGTAAATTTACGATATGTTTATTTAAAAAATTTTTACCTGTTATTTTTTGCAGTCGCATTCAGTCTGGATCAAATCATCTGATAGTTCTTTAATGAATTTATTGATTATTTCTTCGTTTAAGAAGAAACAGGTCCACTGTCCCCTTTTCTCCTTGTAAATGATTCCGGCATCCAGAAGCACTTTTATATGCTGTGATACCGTTGATTGAGCGAGCCCTGTAGCATTTACAACATCACCGACGCTTATGCCGTTTTCATAGTATTCAATCCTGTTACAGCAAGTGCCTATTGATCTGTTTTTCAATGATTTGACTATCTGGTATCTGACTTCGTTTCCCAAAGCATTACAGATTTTTGATATATTCATGTAGTTAACCTCCGACATCGTTTTTCTACGATGTATTGTATCGCAAATTTACGATGAGGTCAATAGGAAACTATAAATTATTTTGTATTGCATTTAGTTCTATATAGAGGATTGCGAATATAAGTATTAATGCGGCGTTTATTTATGTAATATATATTGACGGTATGGAGGTATTATCATATATTATAAATAGATATATATCTATATAGGGGGGATAGAGTGAATCAGGATTATAATGCTAATGCAAGAATTATCAAAGCACTTTCAGATCCAAGCAGACTTAAAATAGTTGACATTTTATCCTGCGGGGAAAAGTGCGCCTGTGAGATATTGGAACATTTTGATCTTACTCAGCCAACGCTTTCACATCATATGAAGGTATTGATGGAGTGCGGTATTGTGGAATGCAGAAAAGAAGGGCTGTGGAACTATTATTCATTAAATGGCACAAACTGCAATAAGCTTATATTATTTCTTATGAGTATTATTACAAATACAGATGATTGTATCTGTAAAGAAAAACCCGAATGTGAATGCAAATGAGAGGAAAATAAATGAACAATAAACAAAAGTCAATAAAAATGGATAATGAAGCCCTTAATTTTTTTGCCAAGTATCTGACAGTGTGGGTTGCAATATGTATAGTTGCAGGTGTAATTCTGGGTCAGGTACTGCCGATAGTGCCGGAAACCCTGAGCAAATTTGAATATGCAAATGTATCAATACCGGTAGCGATACTTATATGGCTGATGATATACCCGATGATGCTTAAGATTGATTTTTCAAGTATAGTTAGTGCAACAAAAAAGCCAAAAGGTCTGATTGTTACCTGTGGTACAAATTGGCTTATCAAGCCGTTTACCATGTATGCAATTGCTGCATTTTTCTTTTATGTAGTATTCAAAGCCCTGATTCCTGCTGAATTGGCCAAGGAATACCTGGCTGGAGCAGTACTTTTGGGTGCGGCCCCCTGTACGGCAATGGTATTTGTATGGAGCCATCTTACAAAGGGAGATGCTGCTTATACCCTGGTACAGGTAGCAGTTAATGATTTGATACTGCTTGCCGCCTTTACTCCCATAGTGGCTTTTCTGCTTGGTGTCAGTGATGTCGCTGTCCCTTATGATACATTATTCCTGTCGGTTATATTGTTTGTGGTAATACCTTTGGCAGGGGGCTATTTCTCGAGGAAATATATAATAAAATGCAAAGGTTTGGA
>DAOLPD010000244.1:0-2904 GCA_035417425.1 Bacillota bacterium | reverse complement strand
CTTCCTTTGCAGCTCTGACCGTCATATCATAAACAAGCCCGTGAACCGTCATTCTGAGGCCACCTGCAGCACTGCTGGTTGCGAGGAATTCATCCCATTCAAGCTCAGCGGTTCCAAGGTTCCTCTTAAGGTCATCCACCGCACCTTTAAGCCCTATAGTAACATCACCATTCAGCACCGAAGTAGGAGCTTGCCCTTGCCCGAGGAATTTCGGGCAAGGGCTCATGATATTGTCAAATGCATTGACTACTGTAGTGGTACTGCCAATTTCTGCAACAAGTACACTAGTTTTCATTCTTCTGCTTTTCCCTTCTTCTCTTAACGAGGAAGCTTGCTACATCGTTTCCATGGGTACCTCTGCCGAAGCCAGCATCCATGCCTGCTTCCACTGCAATTTCATTGGTAACCTGTGTACCTCCGACAACCAGCATTACTTTATCTCTTATACCCTTTTCAACGCAAAGCTCGTGGATTTTTCTCATATTCTTTGTATGGACATCGTCATGGGTAATTATCGTGCTGGCAAGTATTGCATCCGCATTTGTCTCTATAGCTGCATCCACCAGCTTTTCAACAGGGCAGGAGGTACCAAGGTACAGATACTTGATGCCGTACTTTTCTATTCCCCCATGCTTGATATCAAGGGTTTCCTTCATTCCTACCGAATGCTCATCATTTCCTACCGTGGCAGCTACAACAAACATCGGTTTTTGGGATATGTCCTCTCTTATTTCCTCGTCTGATAATACAGGAGCCTTTTCGGGAATTACAAGCTCGTTAACATTAATATCAAACTTTACTTTGCCTTTTATCTCAACAATAGTGCCTTCAGAGGGATGCATTGCCTGTTTGTGAACTACCGTAACATCTTCAAGCCCCATTTTCTCGCCGCATTTTATGGCTGCGAATTCTGCGGTCCTTTCGTCAAGGGGCAGGAATATGGTAGTTGCCACAACTCCGTCTGCCCTCCATTCGACCTCCGGTTTCACGACATCCGTATCATAGTATTTTTCAAGCTCCTTAAGCCTTGTATTTACATTGTCATACTCGTCAAGCTCATCGATATATACTATTTTGGAAGGATCTTCGAAGGTATCTCCGCCTATGGCATCAGATGCTTTCTTAAATTCTGCTGGTATATTGTTATATCCGTAGTGAACGGATACCGGGGCAAAATAGTCTTTATCCCTTTCAAATATCATTCCCACTCCGATACCGCCGTCGATCTGTCTTGGAATACCGTCGCCGTTCCTCTCCGGATAATTACCGCTGTCAATGAAGAAGCCGTTTTCTACAGCCTTGAAGTACCCGCCTACCTCCAGTATCTCTTCCATGAAGAGAACTGCTCTCTCTTTAAGCTCTCTTACCTCTTTACCCAAAGGCCCTTCCCTGTCCAGTTTGACCATTTCACGAAGGCCGTCCATACCATTTAAAGCTTGCTTGGCTGTGCTGATTGCTGCTATGTTGTTGTAATGCCACGGTACGTTTCTTCCCTCATCGGGAGTGATGGTAGACTGTATATCGGCACTGGTAAGCCTTGAAATCAAAAGATCCAGGGTATGTGTAACCGTTGCTTCCCTCATGTCTGATTCCATATATTTTGTGTTCTGCTGTGCCCTCATTTTGTACTCTGAGAAAAAATCCCTAAGCGCTACGGCATAAGGCAGGTCAATTCTCATACGCGGTGCCGGGGGCGCCGTTGGCGGTACTGTTGAAAGTGCTATATTCTCCGGTTTTATACCAACCTTCCTTGAGAATATACTGTTTATGGCATGCTGAACCATAAGCTCAGGCCTTACCTTCCAGGCTTTCATTGCAGTTGCGTTGGCATTATGGGCCCCGTCTATCTGCAGAATATCCGCCCATGCCATGACCTTTTTCGCCTCGCAGGCATCTACGAAGCTTCTTACCATGTTTACATTCCTGTACAATACGTTGTATTGAGGATCCTGATGAGCGCCGTTTACTCCTTCTTCCGCAAACATTACGGCAATATCAGGCCCTGCAACACCGGAGATATATGAATGGAAATTAATCGGCCTTCCTACCTCATCCTCTATCATATCGAGAGCTTTTCTTGTTGCCCTGCACTGCTTTCTTGTAACGGCTATACCGCCTATTCCCTGTGTAGTTCCTTCAATCAAAGAGTCAATATGAGATTGCCCCATGGTTCTTATTACCATGATATGATCGGCCCCATGCCATGCCGCCATTCTCATTCTTCTTATATCATCTTCAAACCTTCCGGAAGCAATTTCAGTAGTGATAACGCAATCCGGCTGCGGATCAATGTAATTGAAGCCACGGCTTCCCGGCAGGGGAATGTAGTTCTTCAGCCCTTCAGAGGTTTCATGGAATTCAAAATCCCCAATTTTCCTCTTTTCATTCCTGCCCTCTCTCCAATGCCAGCCTCTTCTTCTTGGCCTGTAGCTTTCAAGGTCCTGCAATAATTCCTTTATATCCAGCTTTTTATTCGGATCCAGTTTCATTTGCTCCCCCTCCTTTAAAACAATGTGTCGACTTCATCCCAGTATTTTCCTTCTGCAAGTCCGACTCCTGCTTCCCTCACAGAGATTCCCAGCTTCTTTGAAAGCCTCCATACTACATTACCGGCACCCTTGCCCATTAGCCCCTTCTTCATTACACCTTCAACTATCGGCTTTACTTCAAGGCTCGAAAATCCCATCCTGAGAAGTACGCTTCTTTCTATTGCGGGAGTTGTGTTCTTATAACCAAGCTCCAGCATCGGCTCAACTATTTTCTCAGCAAGCTCCCAAAATCTATTTTTCAGCTCTTCATCAGAAAGCTCTGCCAGGTGCTTTCTTCTTACTTCATAGTCATCTGCACGTTTCACTGCCATTTCTATCCCTCCATCTACTTTACTTTCACGTTTAGTTCAGCAAG
>DAOLPD010000243.1:0-2907 GCA_035417425.1 Bacillota bacterium | reverse complement strand
AAACTTTTTCAATGTCAAAATCTTAAAAATGGCAAACTAATTCAGTATCATTACTAGTAAACAAATTGGATGTCAAGTGGTAAAGAAATTCATTGACATTCAGACCTAATAAACAATACGGCAATGGAAATCAGTGCTGAAGAATACTATAATGAACATTATGCAAGGATGGAGCGTTTTATAATGGCGGTACATTAAATCAATTACTGGTTTTGGCTAATTCTTATCCGCTCGCTTATGCTTCTTAATAAAATAACTTAGCCCACCGATACAGACAATCAAGCCTATTAATGCAGGTTTTAGAATGGACATGCCTGCTTCGCCGCTGAATGCAATACTCCAAACAAATTTTAGAACAGCCGCAGCTATGATAACGCCTAAAAGCCATTTCCAGTTTCTTTTCCATGCTGCTATAAGAAGTATAAGGAAAAATAAGGGTACGGCTAAACTCATTACTATTTTGGGAACGGTCCATGTACCTTTTAAGTAGTCCATTTCAAAAGCTAGAAATTCTAAAACTTGAGGACTGTTGGAAGCCGGAACTGGAAACCAGAACATACTTGTAAACAAAGCAAATATTGAAGCGGATATGCCGGCAAAACTTTTCTTAAATGCAAATATGACAATTGGTATAATAAAGAAGGGTCTGATATACCAGCTTAATATATTGTGATGTCTTTCAAATGCCCAATTAAAAAACGTTTCATTAGTCAGGAATAATACGATGAATACTATAGTAGCAACTGAAAATAACATCCCTAACATAAAATCTATTTTTTTCTTCATGGCAAGTCTCCTATAAATTCCAGTCACTTTAATGCTCAAAATAAGCACCTCACTTAAAAGGCTCAGTTACTTACAATTATTATATCATAGCAAGGTAAGATTTAATCAGTTTTGAATGTTTGGGGCAGCCACATTGACAAATCAGTAAATGAGTATTAATATAGTGTATATACACTATAAACGGGAGGAATATTGTACTCATGATTAAAAGACATAAGAGCCTTTGCTATTGTATTAACTTAAGACGGGCTGCAAATGCCGTAACGGACTTATATGACAGGACTTTTCAGCCTATAGGGCTTACAGCCAGCCAATATTCCCTTTTAAAAAATATCAACAGGCTGAAGGTTTGCAGCGTCAGCGATCTGGCAATCTATGTCGGGCTTGAACGAACAACCCTTGTACGCTCACTGAAACCGCTTTTTAAGCTGGGATATATTGAAGACGTTTCCGAAAAGGGCCGGCGCAGCCGTCAGCTAAAGGTTACGGAAGCAGGGCAGCAGATCCTTAATCAGGGGGAATTGCTCTGGATAAAGGCACAGACAGAGCTGGAGCAAAAAGTAGGAAAAGAAAAGCTGGAGCAGCTGTCGGAGATATTAGAGCAGCTCATAGAGTAATATTTTTTTGGCAAAAGTGTGTATATACACTAAAAATAATAAGGAGGCACCCGTCATATGAAAGAAAAAAATTATGTCAGTCCGATTTTGGACAGAATTAGAAAGCAAACCTTGGAGGAGGATATGGCATTAGCCCATGGCCTTGCCTTAAGCTATGTGAAGCAGGTCAATGACATGAGGGCTTTCCCTGATAAAGAGACTTTAAGCAATCTGTCAGTGTTTGAGGAAGCTTTTCCTGAGGAACCGGAGGATACCAAAAATATATTGAATATGTTGGGAAAGTACGGTTCTCCTGCAACAGTCGCACAGACGGGGGGGAGGTACTTCGGATTTGTATGCGGCGGCATCCTTCCCTCGGCATTATGCTCAAAGTGGCTTTCTGATGCCTGGGACCAGAATTCAGCCTTGTTCGTCCTGTCTCCTATTGCTTCAAAGCTTGAAGAGGTATGTGAGAACTGGTTAAAGCAGCTTTTAAAATTACCCGATGATACAGTTGCAGGCTTTGTCAGCGGAAGCTCCACAGCCACTATTTGCGGCTTGTTGGCAGGGAGGAATTATCTGCTTGGTAATCTGGGATATGATGTCACCAAAGAAGGGCTCTTCAATGCTCCCCAGATAAAGGTAGTTGTAGGTGAAGAAGCTCATTCAACCGTATTTAAGGCGTTATCCATAATAGGCTTGGGAAACGCAAAGCTTATCAGGGTTCCCACCGACGGACAGGGACGCATTAAAGCTGATGAAATTCCTGAGCCGGACAACAGGACATTATTGATACTCCAAGCCGGAAATGTCAATACAGGGGCTTTTGATGATTTTGATTCTGTTTGCAGGAAGGCCAATGCTGCCGGTGCATGGGTGCATATTGACGGTGCCTTCGGATTATGGGCAGCCGCCTGCGAAAAAATGAACCACCTGACGAAAGGCATGGAACTGGCTGACTCCTGGTCGGTAGATGCCCATAAGACTTTAAATGCTCCATACGATAACGGGATTGTCCTTTGCAGGCATAAGGATGTACTGGTAAATGCAATGCATATGACAGGGTCGTACATAATATATAATGAAAACAGGGATGGAATGCTATATACTCCCGAGATGTCAAGAAGGGCAAGAGCAATAGACTTGTGGGCGACATTAAAGGGATTGGGCAGGAAAGGCGCAGCCGAGCTGGTTGAAGAGCTTCACTGCAAAGCCGTGTATATTTCAAGACTGCTTAAGGAAGGCGGACTTCAGGTTTTGAATGATGTAGTCTACAACCAGGTATTGGTTTATTTCGATAATGATCGGAAAACCGAAGCCCTTATTAAAGGAGTCCAGGAATCCGGTGTCTGCTGGATGGGGGGCTCAAAATGGTCAGGGAAATCAGTCATGAGGATAAGCGTATGCTCATATAAGACTACTTACGATGATATCGAGAAATCCGCAGAGGATATTTTGAGAGTGGCAGGTCTGATATCGGATATGTAGATCCAGGTGCGGCAAAAGCATTCACTCTGCAATATCA
>DAOLPD010000242.1:2619-2926 GCA_035417425.1 Bacillota bacterium | reverse complement strand
AGAGCTTCTTTTAATTACGGCCGATAGCATTTTTTAGAGCGAGGATAAAATCATTTATATCCTCTTCAGTTGTGTCCCAGCTTGTCATCAGCCTGTATTCCGAACGTTTTTCATTCCAGGAATAAAAAAAATATTGTTTCATTACCTTTTCTGCAACGTGGGCCGGCATGATCACAAAAATCCCGTTTGACTGTACTTTCTGGGTTATGCTGATCTGCTTAATCTCGTTTAACCTACCGGCAAGGATCCTTGCCATTTCATTGGCATGGGAAGCACATCGTTTCCACAGGTCATCCCGGAAATAAGC
>DAOLPD010000242.1:0-2609 GCA_035417425.1 Bacillota bacterium | reverse complement strand
CAATAAATCTCATTTTTGAAGCCAGATGCATACCCTGTTTCCTTATATATTTAAAATCAGGAGATAATCCTTTCCTCAGAAAACAGACAGCCTCCGCTCCCATCATCCCATTCTTTGTACCTCCGAATGAAAGAAGATCAACCCCAGCATCGGTCGTAAAAGCCTTGAAGGGAAGATCAAGCGATACAGCCGAATTTGCCAGCCTGGCTCCATCCATATGAAGAAGCAATCCTTTTGAATGAGCATAATCGGCAAGCCGGATAATCTCCTGTACCGAATAGACTGTACCCATCTCTGTAGATTGCGAAACTGATATGACACCTGGCTGAGAATGATGTTCAAAATCAAATCCATACATGTATTTTTCAACCATCTCCGGATCAATCTTCCCGTCAGGTGTATCCACCGTAAGAACCTTGCAACCGGTAAATTTCTCAGGAGCTCCGCATTCGTCCTGCTGGAGATGCGCCGTAGCTGCTGTGATTATCGAATTCCATGAACGCGTAACCCCTGATATTCCTAGAACATTTGCAGCTGTTCCTGTAAATACAAAATAAGTCTCGGTATCAGTACCCAGCTTTTCCTTAAAAAGTCTTTTTGCTTCTTCAGTATATATATCTGAACCGTATCCTATAACGTGACCGGAATTAACCCGGGCAAGTTCCCTGAGAATTTCAGGATGGACCCCGGCATTATTATCGCTTGCAAACCCTCTTTTGCTTATCATTTCCCTTCTATTTCTTTTTCCTTCTGGCAAAGAACAGCATTGACAATCCGAATATGAGCATAATAATGCCCATGATAATATTCACATTGACTCCGAGGGATTTCTGATACATTTCACTATCAGAAGCTGTGAAAACACCAAAAATTGTTATCAACACTCCCAGTATTGAAAACATAAGTCCTATTGGAATTCTTATATCTACCATTTTACTTTCCTCCTACCAGAATATAATGCTTAAAACAATACAGATTACACCAACAATGATTGCGAGGCCTGCCGGCTTTTTGTGCCATGGCATATCTTTATCGACCTCATGAGGAGTAAGGGAATACACCAACCCTGTAAGTTCTGCAACGGTTTTTTTCTGTTGTGTAATAAGTGATAATCCTACTGTAAGGACAGTGCTCACGGAAAATGCAATAATCGCAGTCCAGAAATTCTGAGCCATTTCAACAGGGTAAGTATGAATGTGTCCGAGCCATCCTCCTTTGAATAAAGTAGTCGCTCCGACAGGAGCTGTGAGTCCGTGATGCATCAGTGCAACAAGGAATCCGATCAGAAGGCCGGTAAAAGCAGCGTGCCCGGTGGTGCGCTTCCAGAACATCCCAAGAAAGATAACGGCAAACAAAGGTGCATTGATCATGCTGAAAATAGTCTGCAGGAAATCCATGATATTACCGAATTTGCTTGCGATATATGCTGAAGCTATGCTCAGCAATACACCTGCTACTGTTGCAACTCTTCCTACATTAAGATAGTGCCTGTCATCTGCCTCAGGATTATTCGTTCTCTTACGGATATAGCTCTGATAAATATCATAGGTCCATACTGTGTTGAATGCAGAAACGTTTCCGGCCATTCCTGACATGAATGAGGCAAGCAGGGCTGTAATACCAAGCCCGAGGACACCCGCCGGGAGGTATTGCTTTAACAGCATAATTATTGTATAGTCATAAATCGGCTTCCCCGATGTGTCCAGAGGAAGGACAAAATTCTTTGAAGGATCTTTGAAAAGAACCAGAGCTATTATTCCCGGTACTATAATTAGAAATGGGATGAACATCTTAGGCAGTGCCCCGATAAGCGGAACTCTTCTTGCAGCTATCTTCGATTCTGCGGCAAAAGCCCTCTGCACTATCAGGAAATTTGTACACCAGTATCCGAACGAAAGAACAAATCCAAGTCCAAACAGGATACCGAACCATTCAACACCCATTGGATTTTGAGTGATATTGGCGGTGTACTTCCAGGTAGTTGTCCAGGTATCCGGAGCGTAACCACCAGCTTGCGCAATTGGAGCGAGTCCGTCTTTCAAACCTCCCCATCCCCCAACGTCAGTCAGGCTCAGAAATACCAGGGGAAGCAGACCTATTACTATAATAAAAAACTGGAGTACCTCATTGTAGATTGCTGATGAGAGACCGCCAAGATAGGTATATCCCAGTACTATAAGTGCTGATATCCAAAGACTTAAATTATAATCCCAGCCCAAAACCTTCTCCATAAGAATAGCCAGGGCATACATTGATATTCCTGATGCAAGGATTGTCATCACGGCAAACAGGATGGCGTTCAATGCCCTCGTTTTCTCGTCAAACCTCAGCTTGAGAAATTCAGGCACTGACCTGGCCTTTGACCCGTAATAAAAAGGCATCATAAACAGTGCAAGGAATATCATGGCAGGAATTGCTCCTATCCAATAGAAATGGGTCTGTAACATCCCGTATTTCATTCCAGAGCCACACATACCCATCACTTCAAGGGCGCCAAGGTTAGTTGAAATGAAAGCAAGTCCGGCCACCCATGCCGGGATAGACCTCCCTGCTTCCAGAAAAGCATTGGCATTTTTCATATACTTCCTGAGAAACCAGCCAATACCCAG
>DAOLPD010000241.1:0-2998 GCA_035417425.1 Bacillota bacterium | reverse complement strand
TTCATACGATAATTAAGTCACTTTTAGGGTGACATTTTCACAAAGTATTGACATACCTAATTATTTACATTCATCACCTTTTACTGCTTCTCAGTCTGCTTATCTGCTCAATACATACTTTTCAACAATCCCTTCGAGATTGTCGTTTTCGCTGACGACCAGGCTGTCTCTTTTCAGTCCTTCAATAATATGCTGCAATATAAATATGCCGGAGGGCATCACATCCGCTCTTTCCTTCTGCAGCCCCTTTACATTCCAGCGCTCCTCAACAGACATGTCCTTAAGCTTATTAAATATGCTCTTTATATATTTAGAATTTATAATTGTATTATGTACTGTTTCCGGATCATATATGCTCATGCTATGGAACATTGCTGCTATTGTAGTAGCAGTACCGCCGATAGCGATCACCCGATCTATTCTTTTTTTGCCAAGATACTCCAAGGGCTCATTAAAAAGCTCATTAAGCCTGTTTCTCATATTTTCAGCATCTTCATCTCTGATAGGATTGCCGGAAATAAACTGCTCCGTCATCCTAACCGCTCCTGCAGGAATACTGATTTTATATTCTGTCTTTTCCTTGCTGCCAAGTACCAGCTCAGTGCTTCCCCCGCCAATATCTATTACCAGCACAGTTTCCTGCGGGTTCTGAATCTCACTCATTACACCTCTGAGTCCAAGCTCTGCCTCTTCATCGCCGCTTATTATCATAACATCGACTCCGGCCTGACTCTTGGCTTCGGTTACAAAAGCTCCTCCGTTCAATGCGTCGCGAACGGCACTGGTTGCTATTGCATATACCTTTTCAGCGCCATATCTGTCGGCTTTATTCTTGTAATATTTCAAAGCGTCAATATTTCTTGCAAAGGATTTTTCCGTAATCATCCCTGTTTTTGAAACATCCCTGCCTATTCTGGTAATCATGAGCTCCTTTTCCTTATTTACAATGAAATTGCCTTCAATTTTGCAAAGCATCAATCTCATTGAGTTTGTACCAATATCGATAACCGCTGTTCTTTTCATTTGCTTCTCCTTTTATTATTCCGTTCTTGCCGAATTTATAAACAAGAAACTGCCAGACTTGCTGGCAGTTATTTACGTTTATTATTATATAATTAGATAATTGCAATTTGCATTAAGCCCTATTGTTAAATTACTTATCCTCTTTGCAGCCCGTCGCTTTTCCTGTATCCGCCATTACGTTTTGAGTCAGTATTTTTTTTAAGCTGTTGAAGTTTTTCATCGCTTTCCTTCAGGAACTTTGAAAGCCGGTCTTCAAATGAAGAACCCTGGTTTTTCCTTGCTTCCTGCTCCCAGTCTATTTCAATAGGTCTATTAGTCTTTTTAATTTCCTGTGCCTGCTTTATTGAAAGATTTATCTTTCCGTTTTTTTCAACAGAAAGTACTTTAACCTTTACTTTATCCTTCTCTTTGATAAAGTGCTTTATGTCCTTAACATAAGTATCTGCAATTTCTGATATATGGACCAGACCCATTTTACCCTCCGGCAGCTGAACAAAGGCTCCAAAGCTTGTAATGCTTGAAACAATACCTTCAACTACCTTACCTTCCTCTATAGGCATACGAAAAATACTCCTCCCTCAATAACAATAGAACCGCTATGGATATAATATATTAAAACCCTTCTGCTGTCAATATTGTACCTGATTCTCCCTGTTTTGTATATTTCTATCAGCCAAGGTGAGCTGACTCAGAATAGGGTCACTCTGTCTCTTTAGAGGATTGGTCAATATAGACCTTTTCCCCAGGTTTAACCAAGCCCAATTGCTCCCTGGCCATTTTTTCTATATACTCAATAGAAGTTGCATTATTAATCATTTCCAGCAGCCTGTCATTGTCATTTCTGATAGCTTCTATTTTAGAGATTTCATCCTGTTCTGCCTTTCTCAGGTCATAAATTGTAAGCTGCTGGTTGACTATTGTAATAGCAGCATAAACTATAAAAGCAATCATTAATACATTCTTAAGCCTAAGCTTCCGCTTTTTCATCTGCATCTCCTCAAACCTTTACTAATATAGTATGTACAACTTTTTCACATATTACCTTAATTTCCAGGCAAAGTCAAACGCTTCAGCTGATTTTGCAGCGATAATTTTTTTCACGGCATATACAGCACTATTTATATTCGACGGTGGTCAGGAAAATCCTTTATTACTGCTATCTTTTCTCTCTTTTCTTTTCACTATAAGCCTATAGTACTTTTTTGAGTCATATATTATTTGTTTCGGCAATCCGCATACTTTTCTTAATCTGTTTTTTTTCTTCCCCAATATACGTATCAAGCTGTAGAAGCACCTTTTTGCAAATAAAAAGACCAGCTTTATGGGCAGAGCCAGGATACTGTTGGTTTTCATAAAAAAACTGCTGATACTCTTATATAAGAAATGAAACAGTTCTGATGCTATCCTCCCAAGCAGTTTTTCATACAAATAGAATCCGACCAGAAATCCAATGAGTACATAACTTCTAATTTCTCCATAGCTGCTGGAGAAAATCGCCCATATTACAACTGCGAATACTGAGAAAAGAAACAGTATGTCCCATAAGGAGGTAATCAGCCTTTCATTTTTTTTTCTTCTTATAACCCTGTAAATATCATATAAAACTCCTATAATTATTCCTCCATATAACGAATATAGAAATACATAACTCTGAAATTGAACGGTTTCCACTGAATAACCTCCCCGGATACTTGCTTTAATAGATGAACAATATACGAAGAATGCGACACAACTATATGTTTGCGTAACCAAGCAAGAGCTTGTATAGTATAGCAGGGCACACTTTTATGTATTTTGGCAACAGGCCTCTGATATGGCTTTGGTAAAAAGTTCGTGAAGCCGGCAGGAGGCCGGCTTAGGTGTCTCGGGCCATGGAGGGCCTTTTGGCACCGTCAGAACTTTTCCAAGGGCATATCAGTATAGGCCTGTCAAAATCATAATCCGTGTGCCTCGATATACTATACTGCCTCTTGCG
>DAOLPD010000240.1:0-3010 GCA_035417425.1 Bacillota bacterium | reverse complement strand
CATATGAAGAATGATGCGACGAATTTGAAGTTTGCATAACCCTCTGCAAGAGACAGTATAGTATATCGAGGCACACGGATTATGATTTTGACAGGCCTACTGCAATGCCTTTGGAAAAGTTCTGACGGTGCCAAAAGGCCCTCCATGGCCCGAGACACCTAAGCCGGCCTCCATGCCGGCTTCACGAACTTTTTACCAAAGCCATATCAGAGGCCTGTTTCCAAAATGCATAAAAGTGTGCCCTGCTATACTATACAAGCTCTTGCTTGCTATGCAAACTTATAGCTGTGTCGCATCATTCTTATTATGCCCTGCTGCAGCAAAAACCTTTGGATTTCCCAAATAGTGATTTTTGCCATAATGATGTATAATAATATACATCAGAAGTCAGAGGTACGGGTGATATTATGACAGTAAGCTACAGAATGTTAAAGGGTTATGCTGATACTTGTTTCGTTGAAAAGAAATCAAGATTTATATCCTATGCCCAGCCGGTATATTCAGAAGAAGAAGCCCTTCAATTTTTGACAGGCATCAGAAAGAAACACTATGATGCAACACATAACTGCTATGCTTATATCCTTGGGGAATCAATGAATATACAGCGTTCCAGCGACGACGGGGAGCCTTCCGGAACTGCCGGGGTTCCTATCCTTGAGGTCTTAAAAAAGGAAGAACTCACTAATTCCATAGTAATTGTCACCAGATACTTCGGAGGAATAATGCTTGGAGCCGGCGGACTTATCAGGGCATATACCCAAGGAGCGGTCAACGGCATTAAAGCCGCCGGCACTGTAAGGATGCAACCCTTTGCAGTATATGAGCTGAAAATGGACTACAGCCTTTTGAGCAAGCTGCAACATGAGATATCTAAGAAGGATTATATAATAAAGAGCATAGAGTATCTTGAGAATGTAACAATGAGGGTCCTTGCAGCAGCAGAGCTTAAAGATGCTTTTGAAAAAGATATAGCCCAGTGGACAAATGGAGGTATTCTGGCAGAGTCCCTGGGCGATCAAATGCTCAAAGTTGATGAAAAAAGCGGAATGATAATTACTCTTCAGTCGTAATTATCATAATCATAATCAAAATCAAAGTCATCATTGTCAAAGTCAAAATCGTATCCGCCGAAGGGATAGCCATAGTAATTCCTTCTCCTGCGTCTTCGCCTTCTTCTGAAAAGCTCGTTCAATAACAGCAGACGCAGAAGATCCCTGGAAAACCTTCTTACCGGATACTGTCTGGTTTCTTCTCCCTCCGCCATTTCAGGCATATCCTTCACCATTCTGTTATATGCATTATCCGTCATCATATTTATCATATCCCTATCCGGTCGGTAGTCGTGTATTTCTTTATCCTTCCCTTCCATCCTGTCAACTTCAACTTTAACGTATATCATTATCTTCCTGCAGCTTTCAGGATACATCTTCATGAAATACCTGTCGTCTTCCTCATCCTCATAAAAATTATCCATTTCAATTTCTTCTGCCATCGGCATATAAGGCATCATTTGCATATCGCACATCATCGGGCATTTGAACTTCTTTCCCATTTGACAACCTCCAAACTCATTCATCATAATACCAGTAATATGAAACGGTTTTGGGAACGTGCAAGTCTTATTGCATTGTGCATCCATATTTTTACATGAAAAAACCCATCCTTCCTCGAAAGATGGGTTTGAGTCAATCTATTCCACTGCCTTTTTTATTTTTTCGGCTATACCCTTCATTTTGTATAAAGGTACCGAACATATTGCAAATCTTATCCCCCTTGACATCGGTACTGCAAATATATTGTCCTTTTTCAGCAGCTTGCAGCTTTCTTCAGATTGCGCTGCAGGTATGGTGACAAAAAATCCTGCATTATATGGGCATATATCCAGTTTGACGCTTTTTGCTTCATTAGTAAAAACTTCCGCCCTTTTCTCCAGCAGCAGTCTAACCTGTTCCCTCTCTTCATCTACTTTGCGCAGCAGCTCTTTATCATTCATAATAACAGAAAGCAGCTTCATTCCGCATCTTGTTCCGTTGGACCAGGTACCTCTGTTAGAGGCCTCAAAGACACCGGAAAACTCTTCAACTACACCCTTATCAGAGCTTACGCAAACGGCAGCCCCTGTACGAAGCCCATACATCGTAAGGCTCTTGGATATGCTGAAGGCTACAACAACCAGAACATTCGACGGCAATCCGGAGAAAAGTCTCATGAATCTCCTTGTGTCTGAAGCCTTTCCTGCATAGTCAATATATGCTATGTCACAAATAAGAGTAATTTTCTTGCTCTTATCCAAAGCTTCCCTTTTTATTATCATAATAACCTGCTCCCACTCTTCATCGCTTAGAGCATAACCTGTGGGATTCTGTGCCGGGGAATTCAGCAGAATTACCAAGCTGTTCTGTCTTGTCAGCAGTTCTTTGACTTTCATTTCAAAAGAATCAAGGTTGAATCTTTTTTCATTGTCAAAAAGAGAAAACACGCTTAACTTCCTCAAATTCTCTTCTGCAAGAGTCTTATACGGCCCCCAGTACCAATCAGAGGTCAGTATCGTATCTCCTATTTCTGAGTAATTCCAGATTGTTTGCCTTAAAGCTCCGCTTCCGCCCGGAGTTGCTGCAGCCTTTATGTATCCTTCTGGCCTGTATTCCTTGAAGGCAGCCTGGATTGCCGACTCAAGATAGTCAGGAGTCCCCAGTATAGGTGCATATGCTGCGAATTCAGAGTCCGGAAGATTTCTCAGTGTTTCCAGCACCGAAGGCAGAACTGCCAGCTTCTCATCTTCATCAAGTATAGAGCCCACGGTGGCATTCACTACCTTCTCCTTGCCGAACTGTAGCACGGCATTGCCTGCTTCTCTGTTCAAAGCAAATATCTTATCCTCCGATCTGACAGTACTAACATGCTTTGCAACCATAGAAAGTGAATCATTCATATTTTTTCCTCCAGTTCTATAAGTACGTTTTGTAAAGTTAAATGAAAATTGAGGACCTGCCACACTTTCTGGTACAAT
>DAOLPD010000239.1:0-3052 GCA_035417425.1 Bacillota bacterium | reverse complement strand
ACAAAGTGCGGAAGAAGAATAAAGACTATTATGCATATAATGACAAAGAGCTTGAAAAATTGTTCAAGGATATAGGTAGAGAGGGTTCCAGCATACAGAGGTACAAGGGTCTTGGAGAGATGAACGCTGAGCAGCTGTGGGATACTACAATGAATCCTGAAACAAGGATCATACTCCAGGTAACAATGGAGGATGCCGTGGCAGCCGATGAGATATTTACAGTATTAATGGGAGATAAAGTGGAGCCCAGAAGAGAGTTTATTGAACATAATGCTAAGTATGTAAGGAATCTTGATATTTAAGATAAGCTTTGGAGGTAATTGATTTGGATTATGAAAATCAAAAGATACTGCCCATAAATATTGAAGAAGAAATGAAAAAATCATTCATAGATTACGCAATGAGTGTTATAGTTCAACGTGCATTGCCTGATGTAAGAGATGGTTTGAAGCCTGTCCACAGAAGAATTCTATATGCAATGAATGACTTAGGAATTACTCCCGATAAACCTCATAGAAAGTGCGCAATGACTGTGGGTGAAGTATTAGGTAAATACCATCCCCATGGTGACTCTTCTGTTTATGATGCATTGGTTCGAATGGCTCAGGACTTTTCTCAAAGATATATGCTCATTGACGGTCATGGAAACTTCGGTTCCGTAGACGGAGACGGTGCTGCGGCTATGCGTTATACAGAAGCCAGAATGTCAAAGATAGCTATGGAACTGCTGAAGGAAATAGATAAGGAAACGGTTGATTTTACGCCAAACTATGATGAAAGTCTTAAAGAACCGGCTGTTCTTCCGGCTCGCTTTCCGAATTTGCTGGTAAACGGAAGCAATGGAATTGCTGTTGGTATGGCAACCTCCATACCTCCTCATAATCTTGGAGAGGTTATTGACTGTGTAGTATCAACCATTGAAAACCCTGAAATAGAACTGGAAGAGATGCTTAAACATATAAAAGGCCCTGATTTTCCTACCGGCGCTATAATTATGGGCAAGGAAGGAATAAAAAAAGCATATAGTACCGGGAGAGGAAAGGTTATCGTAAGGGCTAAAGCAGAAATTGAGGAAATGAGCGGAAACAGACAAAGAATTATTGTCAGTGAGATACCCTACCAGGTCAATAAAGCCATGATGATAGAGAAAATTGCCGATCTTGTTAAAGAAAAGAAAATCGATGGTATCTCAGACTTAAGGGATGAATCCGACAGAAACGGTATGAGGGTTGTTATAGAGCTCAAGAGAGATGCAAATGCCAATATAGTACTGAATCAGCTTTTTAAGCATACTCAAATGCAGGAAACCTTCAGTATAATTATGATTGCCCTTGTCAACGGACAACCAAAGGTTTTGAACCTTAAGAGCGTTATCACTCATTATATAGACCACCAGAAAGATGTTGTAACGAGAAGAACTCAATATGATCTCAAGAAAGCCGAAGCCAGGGCACACATATTGGAAGGCTTGAGAATAGCTCTTGATAATATTGATGAGATAGTAAATATACTAAGAAGCTCCAAGAGTGTAGCTGAAGCCAAGGAAAGAATGATGAGCAGATTCGGCCTTTCAGAAATACAGGCTGAAGCAATAGCTGAAATGAAACTTAAGAGCTTGACTGGATTGGAAAGAGGCAAGATTGAGGAAGAATATCTTTCAGTAATAAAAAATATTGAATATTTCAGATCACTTCTCGCTAATGAACAGAAGCTTTTAATGGTAATAAAAGAAGAACTTTTGGAAATAAAGAAAAAATTCAGTGACAAGAGAAGGACAAAAATTATTTCTGCATCATTAGAGGAATTTGATGAAGAGGATTTCATAGAAGAGCATGAAGTAGCTGTTACAATTACTCATTTTGGATATATAAAAAGACTTCCTGCGGACACCTATAAGAGCCAGAGAAGAGGAGGCCGCGGAATAACAGGACTTCAGACCAGAGAAGATGATTTTGTAGAAAATCTGTTTATAACCTCTACACATAATTATATTTTGTTCTTCACAAACAAAGGAAAAATGTATAAGCTTAAGACCTATGAGATTCCAGAGGCAGGCAGACAGGCCAAAGGAACAGCTTTAGTCAACCTTCTGCAGCTGGATGCAGATGAAAAGGTAAATGCAGTTATTCATATCAAGGATTTCAATGACGGCAAATATCTTATTTTCATGACGAAGCACGGTACAATAAAAAAGACCGAACTGAAAGAATATGATACTTCAAGAAATACAGGAATTACAGCCATAAACCTTATTGATAACGACGAACTAATCGGGGTCAAATTAACCCGTGGGACAACAGAGCTAATAGCGGCTACAAAAAACGGACTTGCAATAAGATTCCCGGAAAGTGATGTAAGACCTATGGGAAGAAGTGCCAGGGGAGTACGCGGGATAAACTTAAATCCCGGTGATGTTGTGGTAGGAATGGATATTGTAGAAGAAGGAGCCGACCTTCTTGTAATTAGTGAAAAAGGCTATGGAAAACGTACTCCGGTAGTTGAATACAGAGTTCAGACAAGGGGCGGCAAAGGAATAATAACATCAAGAATAACCGCCAAAACTGGACATGTTATTGGAATGAAGATAGTGAAAGAGCAAGATGAAATAATGTTGATTAATTTGTCGGGCATCATTATAAGAATGAGTGTCAACGAAATATCAAGGATGGGAAGAAGCACTCAGGGCGTTAAACTGATGAGGGTTCCCGAGAATGAAAGTGTAGTATCAATAGCAAAAATAAGCAGCGATGAGGAAGAAGAGAAATAACAGCGATTCTTTAAGGGCAGTCATGCATAACCTTAACAGCTTATATAAGGTTATGCATGTTTTTTTGTCGAACAGAATGCAAAAATTAATGAATAGAGTTTTAGATTATAATATAACGATCTCATTAAAATCTTGTTATTACACGGAAAAAGCAGAAAAATATCAAGATTTGAACTATTTATAAATAATAGTCGAATAAAAGGTTTATAATATTAAAAGATTGTTAAAAGAAAGCTTCATTGAATGGACAAAATCATGGAATGTTATCTGATAAGTATATGGAAG
>DAOLPD010000238.1:0-3091 GCA_035417425.1 Bacillota bacterium | reverse complement strand
GAGGGCTTCGCCTATATCATAGCAAAGGCTTCTGATATAGGTGCCTTTTGAGCATAATACATCTATAATAGCTTCATTTTCCGATATCATTTCCACCAGCTTGAGTTCATATATTTCCACAGTCCTTTCGGCTATCTGGACTTCTTTGCCTTCAAGGGCATATTGGTAAAGCTTCCTGCCTTTTATTTTTACTGCGGAATATACAGGAGGCTTCTGGCTGATTGTTCCTGTAAAGCTTTTCAAGGTGTCTTCCAGGGCCTTCCTGTCGACTGCAACTGATTCATTTTCTTTTATGACCTGTCCATAGCTGTCATAGGTATCGGTGACAGTGCCGAATTTGATATTGGCCCTGTAGCTTTTTTGCTTATCGGTCAGGTACTGGACGGCCTTTGTGGCCTTGCCCACGCAGACCGGAAGCACTCCGGCGGCTTCAGGATCCAAAGTCCCTGTATGCCCGACCTTCTTCATATTCAGTACTTTCCTCAAATAGGACACCACATCATGAGAGGTCATTCCCGGCGGTTTTAAAACATTTATGATTCCGTTCATAATGCCTCCCTATCTTAATTCCTCTGCAACTGCATCCAGCATTTTCTCTTTCACTTCGGCAATTGTGCCGTGGACTGTGCATCCTGCCGCATGTACATGGCCGCCGCCCCCAAAACGGAGGGCCACAGCCGCCACATTGGCTTTCTTTTTGGACCTTAGCCCTACCTTTATTAATCCCGGCTCAATCTCTTTAAGAAACATCGCTACTTCTACACAGCCAATGTCTCTTGCAAGGTTTATTATGCCGTCGGTGTCCTCATCCAATGCATTTGCCTCTTTCATCTGTTCCAATGAAAGGCTTATACAGGATGTGGCGTCATTATGAAAGAACTCAAGAGTGCTGAGGGCTGTCTTCATCAGCACTATCTTTTCCTTTGAGTTGTTCTGGTATATTCTTTCAAACATACGGGACACATTGACCCCGCTGTCAATAAGGTCTCCGACAATCTGGTGCGTTCTGGAGGTTGTATTGCTGTATTGGAATTGCCCTGTATCTGTTACAATTGCAGTATACAGGCATTCGCATATCCCTCTGTCCATGCCGATATCCAGAGACTTTATCAGGTCATATATTATTTCGCCTGAAGCGGCTGAACCGGTATCTACAAGGTTTAAACTGCCGAACTCCTTGTTGCTTATATGATGATCTATGTTGATTACGTAGTTGCCATTAAGGTAAAGACTGGATTTACCCAGTCTTTCAACATCTCCGCAATCAAGGACCAATACTGTATCAAAGTGTTCGAATTGCCCCGGCTCCCGAACCCGGTCCGAGCCTTCCAAAAAACCATATATCGTTGGTATTTCATCATCAAGAATAAATCTCACATCTTTTCCGTATTTCTTAAGGGCATTGTATAGTGCAAGGCTGGATCCGATACTGTCTCCGTCCGGCATAATATGAGATAATATGGCAATTTTACCGCTTTCCTTGATCTTGCTTATTATGTTTTGAAAAATCAAAGGTTTTCTCCTCCGTCCTTCTTCTTTACCTCGTTCAAGAGCTTATTTATATATGCACCGTGTTCAATGGATCTGTCAAGCTCAAAAATCACTTCCGGCAAATATCGGAGTTCAATCTTCCTTCCCAACTCACGCCGGATAAATCCTGCTGCGTTGGTAAGTCCCTTCATTGTAGCCTTTTTTTCTTCATCATTTCCAAGAACGCTGATATATATCTTTGCATATCTCAAATCAGGGGTTACTTCTGCGGATACCACACTGCACATCGTTGATATCCTTGGGTCATTCAGGTCATTTCTGATTATATCACTAACCACCCTTTTCATTTCTTCGGATATTCTGTCTAATCTATGATTAGCCATGATTTCTCACCTGCCTGTGTTTTTTGATATACTTACTTTCTCGGAACTGCTTCTGTCGTATAGGACTCAATTATGTCCCCTTCTTTAATATCATTAAACTTTTCTATGTTCAAACCGCATTCGTATCCGGCGTTGACTTCTTTTGCATCATCCTTGAATCTCTTAAGGGATGCCAGTTTTCCTTCGTGTATTACTATGCCGTCACGGATAACTCTTATATCGTTGTTTCTGTTTATTTTACCGTCAGTGACGTAGCATCCTGCTATTGTGCCTACTGCTGAAGCTTTAAAGGTAGCGCGTACCTCTGCATGCCCCAATAACACTTCCTTATATTCAGGCTCCAGCATACCCTTCATAGCGGCTTCCACATCTTCAATTGCATTGTATATGACTCTATACAGCCTGATATCGACTTTTTCCTTTTCGGCAAGGGAAATGGCCATAGGCTGCGGCCTGACATTGAATCCTATGATTATTGCGTTAGAAGCGGAAGCAAGCATTACATCAGATTCAGTTATTGCACCTACGCCGCCGTGTATTGTATTTACTTTTACCTCTTCATTGCTCAGCCTTGAAAGAGATTGCCTCACAGCTTCCACAGAACCCTGCACATCAGCTTTCAGTATGATGTTAAGCTCCTTGACCTTGCCTTCCTGTATCTGATTGAAGAGCTCATCAAGAGATATCGTCTGCTTGCTCTGCATCTGTGAAAGACGCTGTTTTTCCTTTCGTTTTTCCGAAATAGTCTTTGCTGTCTTTTCATCATCTACAACAATGAAAATGTCCCCTGCATCAGGAACCTCGTCAAGCCCCTGTATTTCTACCGGTGTTGAAGGGCCTGCCTTTTTGATTCTCTTGCCTTTATCGTCTATCATGCCCCTGACTTTTCCGTGAGTGCTTCCGACTATGAAGTAGTCTCCCAGGTTCAAAGAGCCGTCCTGAATAAGCACAGTAGCAACAGGGCCTTTTCCTTTGTCAAGCTCTGCCTCAATTACTGTACCCGTTCCTTTTTTGTTGGGATTGGCTTTTAATTCCTGCATTTCGGCAACTAATAGTATCATTTCAAGAAGTTCCGATATGCCTTGTTTTTTCTTTGCAGAAACCGGAACCATTATGGTATCGCCGCCCCATTCCTCTGAAACAAGGCCGTATTCTGTAAGCTCCTGCTTCACTCTTTCAGGATTGGCTCCCGGTTTGTCAATTTTGATTATGGCTAC
>DAOLPD010000237.1:0-3140 GCA_035417425.1 Bacillota bacterium | reverse complement strand
TATATCGATCACACCGGCATGCAAAAGCTGATTAGATGAATAATAATTGACGGATACTGTATAATTAATGTTATACTCATAATAAATCAGCATAGATATCACGAAGGAGGATTACCGTGTCAAAAATTGAATTGGTGGCACCCTGCAATTTTGCGGTAGAAGCGATACTGTCCAGGGAAATAAAGAATCTGGGTTATGAAATAACAAAAGTGGAAGACGGAAGAGTCTCATTTATGGCGGATGAAGAAGGAATATGCAGATCGAATCTGTGGCTTCGCACCGCTGAAAGAATACTTGTTAAAATAGATGAGTTTGAAGCTCTTACCTTCGAGGAGCTTTTTGAAAAGACAAAGAGGCTCCAGTGGCATCGTTGGATACCCAAAGATGCGGAATTTCCTGTAGCTAAGGCTTCATCGATAAAGTCAAAGCTGTTCAGCACTTCTGATATTCAGTCAATAGTAAAGAAGGCCGTGGTGGAAAGTCTGAAATCCAAATACAAGCAGCAATGGTTTGAAGAAACAGGAGAGCGCTTTCCCATACATGTTTTCCTTAACAGGGATAAGGCATCACTGTATTTGGATACAAGCGGTTTATCCCTTCACAAAAGAGGCTACAGGGAATTATCAAATGCCGCTCCAATAAAGGAGACCCTTGCTGCCGCCATGGTGCTGCTTACGCCATGGAAAGCTGACAGGGCCTTTATTGATCCCTTATGCGGTTCAGGGACAATTCCTATCGAAGCAGCCATGATCGGGCTCAATATTGCACCGGGGCGCGGAAGGAGCTTTGTATCAGAAAACTGGAGATGGATAGGCAGCAGGTTGTGGAATGAGGCAAAGGAGGAAGCCGGGTCCATTGAAAGACGTGATGGCACCCTTAATATACAGGGGTATGACATTGATGAGAGTGCTCTTAAGGTAGCAAGAATAAACGCGAAGATGGCAGGCCTTGAGGATAAGCTTCATTTTCAGAAAAGAGATATTAGTGAGTTAAGCAGCAAGGAAAAGTATGGCTTTATAGTGACAAATCCTCCATACGGTGAAAGGCTTTCTGACATTAAAAGCGTGGAGGGGTTGTACAAAGAAATGGGGAAGGTATTTTCAAGGCTTGAAACATGGTCCTTTTATATAATCACTTCCCATGAAGGCTTTGAAAAGTTTTTCGGAAGAAGGGCAGATAAAAAAAGGAAGCTTTATAACGGAATGATGAAGACTGATTTATATCAGTTTTTCGGCCCGAAGCCGCCAAGGCAAGTTGAAAAAATTGGTGAATAGCCCGGTCAATTATCATGCTCCCTTAATATAATGTATAAGGGGAGGGAGTTATGATGGATAGAAAGTTTATCAAACAGCTCAGGAAGGTGCTTGTGCTGGAAGCGTTCGTTCATGGTGCTTCATCTTTATCAAAGGTCCTTGATGCTGCCGAGAGTGATTTGGTGGATATATTGAAATATTTTGATAAGAAAGTAAGCAAAAAGCAGCTTCCGGAGGGTAAGCCGAATAAAAAATGAGATAATTAGCTTTATACAGCCAGGAAACCATACATAAATAAATGGCTGTATGCCAAATATATAATAACGAGGAGAAAAGATACCCAACACGAGTGTCCGCCGTATTCTGTATGCCCTCGTATAAACACTGTGCAGATCTAACTTTAGGCCGGGAGTTGGTAAAATGAACGTGGACAGTCATGAAGGAATAGGAGTAACAGCAGATCCGCAAAAGGTAAAACCGGGGATGATATATGTTGATTTGTCATGCAGAAGGAACAGAAGGCGTATATATGAAGCCTACGAAAAGGGCGCATATATGATATTTACTCCCTACAATATATCAGATCCTGCATTGCCGGTGATAAAGGTTGAGAGCCCCAGAGATACGCTTTGTATGCTGTTCGAAAAATTCTTCGAGAAGCAGAAGAGAAATGCAAAGCTAATCGGAGTATTTGGCGAAAGTGACAAAAGCATATTGGTTGAGATGCTGCAGAGTATTTTTTCAAGAAGAGATGACAGCAGGTTCATTATGGACATCATTCCTATAACTATTAATACAAATGAAAACAACCTTTTTTATCTTGACAGTATAAATTTTGACAGTGCAATAATGACTGACAGGTGTACCTTGGGTAAATGCTGCGGGAATAAGCCGGCAGCTGATTTTATCTCCGGGCTGACTGACGGAAGGGCAGTAATAATGAACAATGACGAGTATCATGATAAAAAAGCGGCAGAAAACTTCACGAAGACAGGTTTCATCACATACGGACTGAATAAAAAAGCTGTTGCAACAGCATCGAGTATTGATGTTGATGAGATAACCTGCTTCAACTATTGCATACAGAGAAGATTTCTGTCCGGAAGCGGTGCAATGATTGAACCCTTCGAAATACCTGTGCGTTTGAAGGCCCTGGGAAGCCACAGTATATATAATGCATTGGCGGCAATTACCTGCGGCCTTTATTATGACTTGGATATTTCAGACATCAAAGAGTCAATAGAAAGCTATAAGGGCTCAGCCAGGCATTTCCAGAAAATATATGAGAATGGCTTTACTGTTATAGATAATTACTGCAATTCAGCTTATGACTATACTGCAGCTTTTGATTCAATTCAAATATTGAGCTATGAGAATCTTGTACTTGTGATTTCAGTTTCACAAGATGTGAATATGCACTTTCATGAAGAAAAAGCCGGTCTTATAGCCGAATGGGTAAGGATACTGAAGTGCAAGGAGGTAATCCTGACCAGCTGTATGGACGGTGATTCCCATTTTGAGGCACTTCCTCTGAAAAGCATGAGAATATACAAAAAAGTTTTCAGGGAAAATGACATTTCATTCAGATATTATCATTTGCTGCATCATGCCATTGAAAAGGGCCTGTCGCTGGTTAACAGGAATGATTTGCTGGTATTGCTGGGAAGTGAAGAGATGGATGCAGCAGGCAGGATTGTAAATAAGCTGCTGGGAGCAATGAAGAAAAAGAATTAGAAATAACAAGGAATTATAGCAATGGAATGCTGTATCCGATAAGGACATAGCATTCCATTGTTTATTGCTATGCTAAAAATAATTCATATTATATGTTTGTAGTGAATATATATCCTTTAGATTAAACCTGAAATACACAAGAACAGGAAAGGA
>DAOLPD010000236.1:0-3147 GCA_035417425.1 Bacillota bacterium | reverse complement strand
AGATATTTTTATTCATTTGTTGAATTATCACACAGTCTGACGTCCCCGTGTCCTTATTTTAATTTTTTTCTTGATTTTGAAACTATTCATTAGTATTATGGAGATACTGTACTATTAAAGAAAGTTGTTGTTAAAGACAAATAATTTTATTTGAGTGGGAGTTAATATATGGACACATCGAAGCAATTAGGCGAAGAAAAGATATCTAAACTGCTGTTGAAGTTTTCAATTCCTGCGATTGTCGGGATGCTGGTAAATGCATTATATAATGTAGTAGACCGGATTTTCATAGGGAATAGTGTAGGCCCCTTGGGAATAGCAGGGGTAACCATCGGCTTTCCGATTATGCTTGTAATTATGGCCTTTGCAATGCTTATTGGAATCGGGGCGAATTCTCTGATTTCTATAAGGCTCGGAGAGCAGAAGAAGGAAGAAGCGGAGCTGATTTTAGGAAATGCAATGGTATTGCTTATTATTGCATCAATGATAATTTCCGGAACAGGCTTGATTTTAATTGAACCGCTGCTAAAGATTTTTGGCGCCAGCACAGAGGTACTTCCATACGCAAAAGAATATTTAAGCATAATACTTTTGGGAACAGTTATACAGACTGTCGGCTTTGGGATGAACAACTTTATCAGGGCAGAAGGGAATCCCAGAATTGCTATGCTTACAATGATAATTGGAGCAATTCTTAATACCATACTGGATCCGATATTTATTTTTGTATTTGGATGGGGCATTAGAGGTGCAGCTATTGCAACTGTTTTGTCACAGGTAGCATCAACGTCATGGGTATTGTATCATTTCTTCGGCGGCAGAAGCACCTTAAAGGTACACAAAAAAAACCTCAGGCTGCATTTGCCGATAGTAGTGAAAATTGTTTCCCTGGGAGCTGCGACATTCTTCATGCAGATGGCCGCAAGTGTCCTGAACGCCATCATGAACAAAAGCCTTGTGGTATACGGAGGTGATATAGCCGTTTCAGGAATGGGTGTTACAATGAGTATCACTATGCTGATACTTATGCCGATATTCGGCATCAATCAGGGTGCCCAGCCTATTATAGGATATAATTACGGGGCACTGAAGTTTGACAGGGTGAAGAAAGCTTTGAAACTTGCAGCCTTTGCGGCAACAACTATAACAACTATCGGATTTATACTCACAAGAATATTTCCATCCCAGCTGATATTATTATTCAATAGAACAGATAAGGGCTTATTGGATTTTGGAACAAGAGCGATTTCAATCTACCTGGTATTTCTTCCGATTATCGGATTTCAAATAATATCGGCAAATTATTTTCAGGCAGTGGGCAAACCGAAGCATGCGGCATTCTTGAGCCTTTCAAGGCAAGTATTGATTCTCATACCGGCACTGCTTATACTGCCATTATTTTTTGGACTGGATGGACTGCTTATTGCAGGACCTGTGTCAGACCTGACATCGTCGGTCATTACAGGGATTTTTCTTATGAGGGAATTAAAGCATTTGGACGACAGGCACCGAGACGCCATGGTGCAGGACCAAAACTAAGCAGCTATATTATATGCTTGACAATTGGTGTAAAAAATACAAGAATTATAGTAAGAAATAATTAATATCAATATTAACAATTCAGAGGGTGTTGAAATGAATCTGAAAAGCCATGGGGAGGATAAAGGTATACCGGCGGCAAAATATGAGAAGATAGCACTTGATATAGCTTACAGCATTCTTAATGAAGAATGGAAAGTCGGTGAAATGGTCAAGGGCAGGTCTACACTATCCGGTAAGTACAGTGTTTCTCCCGAAACAATAAGACGTGCATTGAAGCTGCTGGAAGAACTGCAGGTCGTAAGTGTAATAGAAAAAAAAGGGATTTTGATAAAATCAAAAGATGCGGCCAATAACTTCATAAAAGAACATCAATCAAAGGACAGAATACTTTCTATGCGGGAAGAGATCGTCAGATTAATGGAGGAAAAGCAGGCACTTGAAAAGCAGGTTCTTGAACGATTGGATTCCGTAATTGAACAGGCGATGCTTCTTAGAAATATTGGAATAATTTTTCCTCTGGAGTTAAAAATTCCTGAAAAAAGCCACTTGGTGGGAAAAACCATCGGCGAAGTGCGTTTCTGGAATCACACAGGGGCGACAATAATAGGAATAAATCGTTCCGGTCACCTGTATCTTTCGCCGGGGCCCAAGATGGTGTTCTTTGCCAATGACATTATTCTTTATGTGGGAAGCGATGCGGAGATATCTGAAAAAGTTGCTAAGTATGTAAAATAAACACCTATAAGCCTGATATGAAACCATATCAGGCCTTTTGCTTTTATTACAAGCAATATTTTTTTAAGAAATATCTGACAACTTGCTTGACAAACACGAGTTGCCTGTGATAATATTAGATAAAAGAGGCAACTTGAAACAATAGCATAAGTTGTCAGATAATGTAATAACTAGTACAGCAGTCACAGGATTATGAAAGGAGGCTAGCATATGATCATATTGAAGAAAGGACAATTGACCAGGCATATAAACGAAAGCAGGGAACAAGATGAATATGTTATGAGGACAATTACTCCGGAGGAGCTTGGAGATGCAGTTGCACTCCAGAAATATGTATACGAGCAGCTTCCTAACAAGCAGGTTCTGTACATGGATTCTTATGAAGAAATGTATGATGATATGAAACAGGGAGCAAAGATAATCGGAGTATTTAACAAAGCAGGAGATATTATTGCATACAGGTATATAGGTTTTCCGGGATGCTCTGAGAAGAATCTCGGCAATGATATAAATATGCCGGGTCAGGAATTGGCAAAGGTAGCTCATCTTGAAACGACAGTTGTGCATCCTGAATACAGAGGCAACTCATTACAGAGTTTGACATTGCAGCAGGCGATACCAATGGTAAAAGATCTTGGGTACAGTCATTTGCTTTGTACTGTATCGCCTCAGAATATCTACAGCCTTTACAATATTATAAAAAACGGATTGAGAATCAAAGCGCTTAAGAAAAAGTACGGTTCAGAAAAAGACGGGAAGGATGGATTATGGAGGTTTATTCTTCATAGAAATCTGGAGCCAAGGGCTGTAAGAAAAGTAAGCCAGAATTTTGGTATACCTATCGGCGATCTTGAACGTCAGAGCAAACTT
>DAOLPD010000235.1:0-3175 GCA_035417425.1 Bacillota bacterium | reverse complement strand
TCATACGATAATTAAGTCACTTTTAGGGTGACATTTTCACAAAGTATTGACATATAAATATTAATATTTAAAGGAATGGTCAACAATATATTTAGCAGTCAGATTCTTTGTCAAAAAAGAGGAAAATGTGATTATTTATCGAATAGAGTAGTTCAAATAGGACTATCGGGCTACATTCGTCCGATAAATAGGGCTAAAGAACTATATACTGGTTGAATTATTACTAGGTTTTATTGAGGTGGACTATATGCAGGAAGCAGCAGGCACTTTTCAATTATATATCGCAAATAATAATGCAGTTATGACACAGACTGCGAACAATCAGAAAACAGTGTTTTATTTTTTTGTTGTGCTTCTGTTAGCGGCTGCTCTTGCTGTTATACATTATTGCGTACTCAGAAATAAGAGAGGGGCCGTGAATAACATAGAAAAAAGCGCAAATAATTATAAGACAATAATTGAAATAATGCAGGAGGGATTTGTATTATTTGAGATAACATACGATCAGAGCGGAAAACATGCAGATTTTCGTCTTATTGATTCAAACAGGGCAGCTGAAGTTATTAGCGGAATTAAAAGGGTATGGTCTGCTGATAAGTCAATTTTTGAATTGCTGCCTGATACCGCAGAGGAAATAATAAATAGACTGAATGAAGTTAAATTTACGGGAGAACCCGTCAGGGATGAAATATATATAAAGGAATGGGAGAAGTATTTATCGGTAAAAATATATGAACCGGAAAAGAACAAGCTTGCAATTATGTTTTCGGATATTACCCAAAGGAAGCTGGCGGATGAGATCATGCAGAAGCAGAAGCTAAGCTATGAGGCATTGTTTAGAAATTCTTCCGATGCCATTATCCGGTTTGATCATAATCATAACATAATTGACATCAATGAGAAATTTACGGAATTATTCGGGTACACTATTGATGAAATCTATGGAAAGGAAGTAGACAGTGTAGTAGCTCCGAAAGAAAAGTTTGATGAGGCAACAGGACTGACAAAAAATGTGCTCAGCGGGAATATTGCCGTTATGGAGGAATCTGTTCGCTTAGGCTCAGATGGGAAGCCCAGGGAGGTAAGTGTAAAAGGTGTCGCGATTGTTTTAAACGATAAAATAATCGGCGGCTATGGAATATATACAGATATATCCCGAAGGAAAAAAGCGGAAAGAGAATTAATGTATATGAACTATCATGATCAGCTGACCGGCCTTTACAACAGAAGGTTCTTTGAGGAGGAATTGAAACGCCTGGATACCGAAAGAAACCTGCCGATTTCCCTTATTATGGCGGATGTTAACGGTCTGAAGCTATTTAATGATGCATTCGGCCATGCTGAAGGCGACAAGCTGTTGGTTAAAGCAGCGGAAATAATTCGGAAGGAATTGCGGGAAGACGAGATAGTGGCAAGGATAGGGGGAGACGAGCTGGTCATTTTGCTGCCAAGGACCGATTCGGAGGAAGCAAATGGCATAGTCAAAAGAATAAGAGCTTCCATTTCAAACATAAGGCTGAAATCCATAGAACTGTCAATATCCTTCGGATGGGATACAAAGAACAGTACCGATCAGGATATAATTGATATATTGAAAAGTGCAGAAGATAGTATGTACCGGAATAAATTATTTGAGAGTCCCGATATCAGGGAAAAGAGGATAAGAGCAATAATTAATTTCTTTTATGACAATAACAGTGAAGAAGAACAGCACTCAAAGCGGGTAAGCTCCTTGTGCGAGGCAATTGGCGCCGCTATGGGTATGACTGGGGCTGCTCTGGACGAGCTAAAGACATTAGGCTTGCTTCATGATATCGGGAAAATTGCAGTTGATAAAAGTATACTTAATAAACCGGATCGCCTTACAAAAGAAGAATGGAATGAGATTAAGCGTCATCCGGAGACCGGATATCGGATACTAAGCTCAGTTAGTGATATGACAGAAATAGCGGAATTCGTACTGGCACATCATGAAAGATGGGATGGAAAAGGCTATCCGAAGGGAATAAAAGGAGAGGACATACCGCTGCAGGCAAGGATTGCAGCAGTAGCAGGCGCTTATGATGCTATGACAAGCAAAAGCGCATATCGAAATCCCTTGCCTGAAAGCATTGCGGCAGAGGAGATTGAAAAAAATGCGGGCACACAATTTGACCCTGAAATAGTGCGAGTTTTTATAAATAAGGTAATAAATAAAAAAGTCAAAACTTCTGTTGACATTGACGTTACGTAAAGGTGTATAGTAATCTTATCGAACTCAAGGCGGTGAAGATATGGAATACACGGTGCAGAAGCTGGGGAAACTGGCAGGTGTCAGCACGAGGACACTCAGATATTATGATGAGATTGGGATTCTTAAGCCGGCCAGAATCAATTCATCAGGATATCGGATATATGGGCAGAAGGAAGTTGACATGCTTCAGCAGATTCTCTTCTACAGAGAGCTGGGAGTGAGCCTGGACAGCATAAGGGAAATCGTAACGGCACCTTCTTTTGACGGAGCTAAAGCACTGCGTGAACATCACAGGAAGCTGCTTGAGAAAAGAGAGCAGTTGAACTTGCTGATTGCTAATGTAGAAAAAACCATAGCGTTAACAGAAGGGAGAACTATTATGACTGATAAAGAAAAATTCGAAGGCTTTAAACAAAAGCTGCTGGATGATAATGAGAAGAAATATGGCAGGGAAGTTCGGGAGAAGTACGGTGAGGATGCAGTAGAAAAGTCAAATAATAAGATGAAGAACATGACCAAGGAAGAGTATGATGAACTGACAAAGCTTTCCGAGGAAATAACAAAGACCTTGGGCGAGGCGTTCAAAACCGGAGACCCGGCAGGAGATCTGGCACAGAGGGCTGCGGATTTGCACAAGCAGTGGCTGACCTTTTACTGGGACAGTTATTCAAAGGAAGCTCATGCAGGGCTTGCACAGATGTATGTGGATGACGAGAGGTTCAGAGCATACTATGACAAAGAACAGCCCGGCACGGCAGAATTCCTGAGAGATGCAATTCTCATATATACCGGAATGAAAAAGTAGGAGCAATAAGGGGTATCGCAAAACTGCTTAACAAGCAGTTGGCGATACCCCTTTTCGCAAAATAAGAAAAATGCGACACAGTTGAAGTTTGCATAACCCTCCGCAAGAGACAGTATAGTATATCGAGGCACACGGAT
>DAOLPD010000234.1:0-3294 GCA_035417425.1 Bacillota bacterium | reverse complement strand
TAGACATAAAGGGTGAGTCTGCTTTTTAAAAACCGAGAACAAATTGACACTGCCTTTTATCAGTTTATGCTTGACAGTCATATATTGGTATGTTAACATTATATATTGCATTGTAGTACGTTTTTTGCTTTATACTGCTGCATTTGAATAAGTATAATCAAAAAAGGCAATATTAAAATAGGTATGCTTTGACTGAACAGACAAACCAAAAGCGTTACTTTTTGGGAATTTTTTTGCTTTTGGGTATTTTAATTTATTTAAATTTAAGGGGTGAAGGACTTTATGCTGGTACATCCAATCTCTGCCGGAAGAAATCAGAGGATAAGCTACTCAAAAATCGACGAAGTAATGGATATGCCTAACTTGATCGAAGTGCAGAAAAACTCCTATAACTGGTTCCTGGAGGAGGGTCTTAGAGAGGTCTTTAATGATGTTTCACCTATTCAGGATTACACAGGTAATCTGATTCTGGAATTTGTTGATTATTCATTAGACGGAAAACCGAAGTATTCAGTTGAGGAATGCAAGGAAAGAGACGTTACATATTCCGCTCCGTTAAAAGTTAAGATCAGACTCATCAATAAGGAAACCAATGAGGTCAAGGAACAGGAAGTTTTCATGGGCGATTTTCCTTTGATGACAGATACGGGTACTTTTATAATCAATGGCGCAGAAAGGGTTATAGTAAGCCAGCTGGTAAGGTCACCGGGGGTTTATTATGCAGAGACTATTGACAAGTCAGGGAAGAAGCTGTATTCAAGTACTGTTATACCTAATAGAGGCGCATGGCTGGAATATGAGACGGATTCCAATGATATCCTTTGGGTAAGGATCGACAGAACCCGAAAAATCCCTATAACTGTTTTTTTGAGAGCTTTAGGCTTTGGCACCGATGAACAGATTAATGGAATATTAGGGGAAGATGATAGAATAAAAGCAACACTTCAGAAGGATGCGACAAAGAATGAGGAAGAGGGCTTAATAGAAGTATATAAGCGCCTGAGGCCGGGTGAACCTCCAACTGTAGAAAGCGCAAAGTCCCTTCTTGAGGTATTGTTTTTTGATCCCAAAAGATATGATCTTGCCAAATTCGGAAGATATAAATTCAATAAGAAGTTGAGCCTGAGCAGCAGACTTACCGGACAAAAGCCGGAGAGAGAATTGGTGGATCCCAGGACAGGAGAGATTCTGGCGGAAGCGGGGGAGAAAATCACCAGGGATAAGGCTGTAAAAATTCAGAACGCAGGTATCAACGAAGTATATGTCACAGTCGAGGGAAAGCCGGTTAAGATACTGGGGAACAATACTGTGGATATAAACAAATATCTCAGCTTTGACGTATCGGATCTTAATATAAAGGAACTGGTCAATTTTACAGTGCTTAAGGATATACTGCAAAAGGCAGGTTCTGAGAGCGAAATCAAGGAAGAGATCAGGAACAGGATTAAGGAGCTTATACCGAAGCATATTCTGATCGATGATATAGTTGCTTCTATTAATTATAATATAAACCTTTCCAACGGTATCGGGAACACAGACGATATAGACCATTTGGGCAACAGAAGACTCAGGTCGGTAGGAGAGCTGCTGCAGAATCAGTTCAGAATAGGCTTATCCAGGATGGAGAGAGTTGTAAAGGAAAGAATGACTATCCAGGATATTGATGTTGTCACACCGCAGCAGTTGGTTAATATCAGGCCTGTAGCCGCAGCAATCAAGGAGTTTTTTGGAAGTTCCCAGTTATCGCAGTTCATGGACCAGACAAATCCCCTTGCCGAGCTTACGCATAAGAGAAGGCTGTCAGCTCTCGGGCCAGGTGGTTTGTCAAGAGAAAGAGCAGGATTTGAAGTCAGAGACGTTCACCATTCCCACTACGGCAGAATGTGCCCCATAGAGACCCCTGAAGGGCCGAATATAGGCCTGATTGGTTCTTTGAGTACTTATGCCAAGGTGGATGAGTACGGATTTATTGAAACGCCGTACAGAATTGTCAAGACTGATGATAATGGTGAAAAATATGTAACTAATGAAATCGTATATCTTACTGCCGATGTTGAGGATGAGTATGTAATTGCTCAGGCAAACGAACCCTTGGATGAAGAGGGAAGATTCGTCAACAAAAGGGTTACGGCAAGGGATGCAAATGGAATAGTTATTGTCCCGACTACAGAAGTTGAATACATGGATGTATCGCCGAAGCAGGTAGTATCCGTTGCAACTGCAATGATACCATTTCTGGAAAACGATGACGCCAATAGGGCCTTGATGGGTTCCAACATGCAGCGTCAGGCGGTTCCGATAATACAGCCCGATTCGCCGATAGTAGGGACAGGTATGGAATACAAATCCGCAAGGGATTCGGGAGTAATAGGATTGGCAAAGAGCGACTGCGTTGTTGAAAAGGTCAGCGCCAATGAAATAGTTATGAGGAACAGCTTAGGTGAGAGGGAGAGATACAAGCTCCTTAAGTTCCTGCGCTCCAATCAGGGAACCTGCATAAATCAGAGGCCTGTAGCACGAAAAGGCGAGGTGCTGAAAAAAGGCGACATAATAGCTGACGGACCTTCTACCGATATGGGGGAAATCGCACTGGGAAGAAATGTCCTCATCGGTTTCATGACTTGGGAAGGCTACAATTATGAGGACGCTATACTTATCAGTGAAAAGCTTGTAAAAGAAGATACCTTCACTTCCATACACATCGAGGAATACGAGGCGGAAGCAAGGGATACAAAGCTTGGTCCCGAAGAAATAACAAGGGACATACCTAATGTCGGAGAAGAAGCCCTGAAGGATCTGGATGAAAGAGGCATCATAAGAATAGGCGCCGAAGTAAGAGCCGGAGATATAATGGTAGGTAAAGTGACTCCGAAAGGAGAAACCGAGCTTACAGCCGAGGAAAGGCTCTTAAGGGCGATATTCGGTGAGAAGGCAAGGGAAGTAAGAGATACTTCACTCAGAGTTCCTCACGGGGAATCAGGTATAATAGTAGACGTAAAAGTGTTTACCAGAGAAAACGGAGATGAACTTCCTCCGGGAGTGAACGAACTGGTAAGATGCTATATAGCACAAAAGAGAAAGATATCCGTCGGTGACAAGATGGCAGGGCGCCATGGAAACAAGGGCGTTATATCGAGGGTGCTTCCTGAAGAGGATATGCCATTTATGCCCAACGGGACACCTCTTGAGATAGTATTGAATCCTCTGGGTGTGCCTTCACGTATGAATATCGGCCAGGTCCTCGAGGTGCATCTCGGGCTTGCGGCTAAAGCACTGGGCTGGAAAATAGCTACA
>DAOLPD010000233.1:0-3343 GCA_035417425.1 Bacillota bacterium | reverse complement strand
CATTATATACTCACCACCCCTACGGATTGTATCTCAACCAATGGATCCAGTTCATTATATGACAGCACTACAAGCCCCGGAGCAACCTGCTCGGTCAGTCGCTTGAAGTATAGCCTTACAATAGGCGAAGCCAGTATTATAGGTTGTTCTCCCATTGATGCCAGCTTCTGCATCTCTTTAAGAAGATTATTTATTATCCGCTGTGCTGCATTTGGTTCAAGGTTCAGATATGAACCGTATTCTGTCTGCTGCACTGAATCCATTATGGTTTGTTCAAGAGTCGCATCCAAGGTTATTACCTTGGCCTGCATATCAACAATAAATCGCTTGGTAATGTTTCTTCTCATCGACTGCCTTACATATTCGGTAAGCATGTCGGTGTCTTTTGTCATAGGTGCATAATCTGCAAGGGTCTCCATAATGGTAACCATATCCCTTATGGATACGCCTTCCTTCAGCAGGTTGGCAAGAACCTTCTGAATGTCGCCGATGCTAAGCTGCTTGGGAATAACATCCTCCACCAGTGCCGGATAGTTTTCCTTCACATTATCAATAATTCTTTGAACATCCTGTCTGCCTAATAGTTCATGTGCATGATTCTTTATGATTTCTGTAAGATGTGTGGCAATTACAGAAGGCGGGTCCACCACTGTATATCCCATCATCTCTGCCCTCTCCTTCTGGTTTTCACTAATCCATACCGCCGGCAGTCCAAAAGCCGGTTCCGTGGTCTTTATTCCATCCAATTCACCATCAGCAGTGCCGGGGTTCATTGCCAGATAATTGTCGAACATCAGTTCTCCGCTTGCTACTTCTATTCCTTTTATTTTTATTACATAATCATTGGGTTTAAGCTGTATGTTGTCTCTAAGCCTAATGACCGGTACTATCAAGCCCAAGTCAAGTGCACACTGTCTTCTTATCATTACAACCCTGTCAAGCAGGTCACCGCCCTGGTTAACATCCGCCAAGGGTATAATCCCGTATCCGAACTCAAGTTCTATCGGATCCACCTGAAGCAGCGACATAACATTCTCAGGTTTTCTGATTTCTTCCACTTCAACATCCTGTGCTTTGATTTCCTCTTCTTTCTGTGCCGCTTTTATAGTCCTTCTAAGCGTGTATCCCAAAAACGCCAGTAAACATGCCAGTATAATATTCGGTACAGGAGGCAATCCGGTGAATGCCAGTATAAACAATGCCCCTGATGCGATATATAGTACTTTTGGTTCTGATAAAAGCTGTATTATGATATCTGTTCCCAGGTCTGAATTTGAAGCCGCCCTTGTTACAACCATGCCTGCCGCAATTGAAACAAGCAGTGCCGGAATCTGTGTAACCAAACCATCCCCAATAGTCAGATTTGTAAACTTTGAAAGGGATTCGGTAAATTCCAGGTCCATTTGCAGCATACCGATTGCAAAACCGCCGATAATATTTATTACAGTAATTATTATGCCTGCTATGGCGTCACCCTTTACAAACTTGCTGGCTCCGTCCATAGCTCCATAAAAGTCAGCTTCCTGCTGTATTGCCTTTCTTCTTTCCTTGGCTTCCATTTCATTTATCAGGCCTGAATTCAAGTCTGCGTCTATGGCCATCTGCTTGCCCGGCATTGCATCCAGCGTGAATCTTGCTGAAACCTCTGAAACCCTCTCTGCACCTTTTGTAATAACTACGTATTGTACTATAACAAGAATAAGAAACATTATAAAACCAACTATAGGATTACTGCCTGTTACAAAGTTGCCAAAGGCATTTACCACTTCCCCTGCATATCCCTCCCCCAGTATCAGCCTGGTTGTGGAGAAATTCAAACACAATCGGAACAGCGTCGTAATCAGAAGTATTGTCGGAAAAACCGAAAATTGCAGTGAATCCTTTATATACATGGATAACAGGAAAATAACCAGTGACAATGAAATATTCAATGTAAGCAGTATATCAATCAAAATAGTAGGAACCGGTATTACTATAAGAATTATTAAAGCTACAATTAAAACTGCTATTACATCACTATATCTGCCCATATAGAGGTCTCCTTCTATTTGTCTTTCAAACTGTATACATATGCCAGTACCTCTGCCACTGCCTTGTACAATTCACTGGGTATCTGTGAGCCTATTTCTACGCTTTTATATAAGGCTTGAGCAAGAGGTTTGTTTTCTACTATCGGTACATTGTTCTGTTTTGCCGTATCCTTGATTTTTTCAGCAATAAGGTCCTTTCCCTTTGCTATTACCAGCGGGGCATCTGCAACAGCCTCCTCGTATTTGACAGCAACAGCAAAATGTGTAGGGTTTGTTATTATTACATCAGCGGATGGAACTTCTGCCATCATTCTTCTCAGAGAAAGCTGCCTTTGCTTTTCTTTAATCTTTGATTTTATCTGAGGATTGCCCTCAGTAAGCTTGTATTCGTCTTTTATCTCCTGTTTTGTCATTCTTATATCTCGTTCAAAACTCCATCTCTGAAAAGCATAGTCAAAAATTGAGAGGATAAGAAGCACCACAGCAGCCCTAATACCAGCACTGATAATTGTATCCCCGATGAATACCATTGTACTTTCAACATTCATATTCAGCAATTCAGGAATTACTTTGTAATTATCAACGAGATAGTCATAAATAATGAATCCAATTATTCCGATTTTAAAAATAGATTTCAGTAATTCCACAAAAGCGTTTTTTGAAAACAGCCTTTTGAAGCCTTCAATGGGGTTAATTTTATTTATATTCGGCATTAAGGGCCTCGCAGTAAATACAGAGCCAATCTGCAGATAGTTCACTATAATTACGCAAAGAGCAATAATCAGCAGTATTGGTGCAAGAATCTTTGCAAATATTAACAGGTTCTGCAGAAATATACGCATAATTTCATTAGTGGTAAACCTGGAATCAATATCCTTGGGAAAACTCAGGAAATTCCTTACTGCAAATATCAAATCACCAAATATATATTCAGAAAGAAGCCTTAAGCTCCAGAATGAAATCAGCAGTACTACTGCTGTCACCAACTCCCTGCTCCTTGGAATCTGGCCCTTCTGCCGCAGCTCATACCTTCTCTTTGGGGTTGCGGGTTCGGTCTTTTCTCCGAACAGCTGAAGATTTATCTTAAAATAAGCATAATCTCTCATCCCTTAGCCATACTCCTTATTATCAAGTAGACATAGCCATACATCCTGTCAAAGGCAACAGTAATTATCTGTAAAAACACAGGAATCATTATGTAAAGTGTAATAAGGCCTATACCAATTCTCAAGGGAAGTCCTACGATGAATACATTCATCTCAGACTGAAGACAAAGTATAAAATTTTCGAGAGAATCCTTGAAAACAAAAAGG
>DAOLPD010000232.1:0-3378 GCA_035417425.1 Bacillota bacterium | reverse complement strand
TTCATACGATAATTAAGTCACTTTTAGGGTGACATTTTCACAAAGTATTGACACTGATTTGAAAGCATATTTGCCATGCAATTTATAGCATGTGAAGCAATATACATACCATTAATCCAGCTTCTTTACAAATTCCTTTAGAGCATTTGCCCTGTGGCTTATTTTATTCTTTTCTTCCGAGTCAAGCTCCGCCATGGTTCTGCCATAACCGTCAACAATAAAGAGCGGATCATATCCGAATCCGTGTTCTCCCTTTTCTTCATAGCCTATTTTTCCGTATACATAGCCTTCTGCAGTTATCTCTTTCCCCTGGGGGAATACTGCGGCAATTGCAGAACAGAACCTTGCTCCTCTCTCATTATCCGGTATGTCTTTCAGAGCTTCCTTAAGCTTTTCATTGTTTTTCTTATCCTTTTCCGCTCCCGATTCCCCTGAGTATCTTGCTGATTTCACTCCCGGCTGTCCCTTCAGTGCATCTACCTCAAGACCCGAATCGTCAGCTATCGCTGCCTCTCCTGTAAGGCGAAAGACCTCTCTCGCCTTTATCAAGGCATTTTCCATGAAGGAATCTCCGTTTTCTTCAATCTCAATATCCAGTCCGGCATCTGCAAGGGATATTACTTCTATTCCTTTATCCTTTAATATTGCTTTTATTTCCTCAAGCTTATGGCTATTGTTTGTCGCTGCTATCATTTTCATCATATGTACCTACCTTATCGGCAATTTCACCAAGGGATTGCTTTTGTATCTCTATCAGCTCATATATGCCTTTCTCGGCAAGTTCCATCATTTCCCGAAGCTGCACTTTGTTGAAGGGGCTCTCTTCTCCCGTACCTTGAATTTCAATAAGTTCTCCCCTATCGGTCATTACCATGTTCATATCCACTTGACAGGTTGAGTCCTCCGCATAGTTCAGGTCCAATATTGCCTCGCCGTCCTTTATGCCAACGCTTACTGCCGCAATATAACCATTCAGGGGCATTTCTTCCAGCTTTTCCTGCTGAACCAGCATATATAAAGCATCAACAAGAGCTACAAAGGATCCGGTGATGGATGCTGTTCTTGTACCTCCATCAGCCTGTATAACATCGCAGTCTATATAAATCGTGATTTCTCCCAGTTTTTCAAGATTCACGATGGATCGCAGTGCCCTTCCGATCAGTCTCTGTATCTCCATTGTCCTGCCGTCGACTTTTCCTCTTGCGGATTCCCTTGGCTTGCGTGTTTCGGTTGATCTGGGAAGCATTCCGTACTCACTGGTAATCCAACCCTTGCCTGTTCCTTTTATAAAAGGAGGTACCTTGTCGTCTACTGAAGCCGTGCAAATCACTTTGGTATCACCCATCTCTATAAGCACCGAGCCTTCTGCATGCTTTAAGTAGTTCCTTATTATTTTTACAGGCCTTATTTGTTCGTTGTTTCTCCCGTCAATTCTCTGCATCTGTCTTCCTTCCCTTCAAAAGTATTGTTTTGTATTTAGTAATCCCTTACAGGGCTGCGAAAAATTTCTGCCTCAATTCAAAAGTTCTGCTATAATATTATTCCATGAGCACGGCAGATTTATTTTTCCCTTTCTTCCCAAGACATCCATAAAAACATACAGCTTGTCAGCTTTTTTTACAATACGCAGGGACGTTTTTGAAACATCCCTATATCGCTTGTTTTATGTAATTCTTATTCATAAAAATTGACAAAAACCGGAACCGATATATATTCGTCCGCACCCACGCCATCAGTATTTTCAACGATCTTGCCATTTACAAATATCTTGGCTTTTGAAATCGCAGGAAATTCCTTAAGCGTAAGCGTTACCGCCTTTTTCACAGCATTCTCCTCCGCCTTGTTTCCCTGATTAGCCAGTATGTGCTCGGAAAAATTCACATAAGCTATACCGCCATTTACCTGCACATCCAGCAGTTTGGTACCCTCCGGGAAAGGATTTTTCAGGCCGCTGCCCTCCGGAGGGCCTTCCAGCAGTGCGCTTAAGGCGGCTTCCACACTGTTTTCAAAGCCGGATACCACTTTTGTTAACGGAACAAAATATGAATATGCACCGCTTCCTTTTTTATGATAGTATACCACAACCTTTGATAACTTTTCACCTGCCTTTTCGACCGGCTGAAGATTTATTTCCGTTCTTTTGAGCCCTGACCCTGCTTCAGTCCCCTTTGGCATCTCTTCAATTGTTTTGCCCTCCACCCTGATTTCCACTGATTTTATGTTTGGAAATTCCGTAAGCGTATATGTCACTGCTTTGATTCCCAGCTCTTCAGCCTTTTTGCTGCTGAAGTTCAGAAATTCTTTTGAAAAATCTATTATAGCCAAGCCATTTTCCCGGATGACTGCTCCGTTGATTTTGGTGCCCATAGGCAGTGTCGGCGTCAACCCTGCGGCTTTGAGATCCTCCGCCGTTTCCGGGCTGTAAATGATAGCTGATATTGCTGTTTTTGCTACGCCGAGATCCCCCTTGGGCATATATCGCATAACGGGTATAAGAAAGTCCTCGTTGTCTTTGTAGTAAAGTACCGCCGCTCTGCTGTCTTCCGGCTGAGAGACATTGATTTCACTCAAGCTTTGGGTTTCCTCCTGCACCTGCTGCGGACTTTCTTCTTCCGTATCAGTCTTTTTATTAAAGAAATCCCATAAAGAAGTCAGCGGGTTACTGCAGCCTGTAAGGACCAATGTACAGCATATAAGTAATGCCAATAATAGTGCAAGCTTTCTGTTCATTTATTTCACCCCTTATTTTTTAATCAATATATTATATTAGCCTTATAAGGGGTATATTCGTATAAGTAGAATGATGCGACACAATGGGTTTGCAGTTATCCTGCAGAGCACTAGCCTTATATCCCGACTCGCACGATATTAGCTTTGGACAGAATCAGAGCTTGATACTTGTAAAATCCTGACGCACATAAACCCAACATCCTGTTGGTATGTGCTGGATTTACCTCACGTAAATCCCACGGATTTTACTGTGTATCTTCTCTCGATTCTGTTGCCCAAAGCCAATAAGTGCTCGCTGATATGCAAGGCTTGTGCTCTTGGAGTATGACTGTAAGCTAATAACTATGTCGTATCATCCTTCAAATATGAAAAGGGGTGTCACAAACTACTTATTAGTAGTCTGTGACACCCCCATATGCTTTAAATCATTTTTTTGACGCCACATCCTGCTCCATGCTGTACGGATTCTTAGGCGTATCAGCAGCATATATGGCATTAGTATCTATGCCAAGGTTTATGTTCTCAATATCCTGAAAGTATTTCACGATTGAAACTGCCAATGCCCGCGCCGCTGTTTCCCTGTACTCTTCTTTCTTGATCTCCGCAAAGTCCTCTTGGTTAGTCAGGAAGCCCAGCTCTGCAAGTATG
>DAOLPD010000231.1:0-3381 GCA_035417425.1 Bacillota bacterium | reverse complement strand
ATCTACGAAACATGAAGATATTTAAAGAAAATGAGAGTATATTAAGGGAGGAAAGATTCAGGAATATGCCTGAAATAGCTTGTTAAAAATGTTTTCTCTTCTTTTGTAATATCATCTCCGCCGGCATTATCGACAATGGGAGCTGCCAGTAAAACTGCTCCTGCAGACGGCAATAAGCCTATAATAAGAGGAGCGACCATTGCATTTACTCTCCTGCTGTTTAACAAATTATTTAAGGCTTCCTCTGCCATCAGTAAATGATTCCTTTTTTCCAGCATCCTCTGCAAAAATGTAATTGTATAAAACGCCAGCACAAGATAAATGGTGTCTTTTCTGAAAGCGCCTATTACAATGAGTCGTAAAGCAGTAAGGGGATTTATACCAAATAATACTATTGTTGATGCCACACCGGCCGCAATAGATATGTACAAAGGCTTGCTCAGCTTTATTACAGCAATTATACAAACAAAAATCAACAGTAATTTCAGTATGTCCAATTTCTTGCCCCCTATTGAAAATCGGTTGCGATTATTTCCCGTATCAGCTGCTTTATATATAATTTGACATATCTCCAATATCTCCTTCATTTAATAACATGCATTTCTTATTTCCTTGGCAATCAGGCACAAGTGCGATTCGCGGCAAAAAAATACTTGGTATTTTTATCATACCAAGATATTTATATACAAATGGTGCACCTAGGGGGAGTCGAACCCTCGGCACACGGCTTCGGAAACCGCCGCTCTATCCAACTGAGCTATAGGTGCACTTATGAAGTACATAAACATTATATGAAACTGAGATATGATAGTCAAGGGCTATATCTGCACTGAATTGCAGAATACAGCCCTTTTTCACATATTTGTCATTTTTTAAAACGCACTTATAGCTTGTCACACTCTTTTCTCTTCAAGCATATGGTACAAGTAGGAAGGAGGTGATAATTATGATAATAAGATTACTTACTGCAGCTATCGGATTGCTCTTGATAATCACGGGTGTTCTGCTTATTGCCACCGGTTTTTCGATTCCGATCATTGGACCGCTGCTCATAGCTGCCGGTTTGATATTGCTCCTGCTTTCTGTCTTCGAAGTCAGCAATAAGCTTTTGGGAATAGCATCCATCTTGCTGGGTGTATTGTTACTCATCGCAGCTGTTGTGATATTGATCCTTTTGGGACTGCTGCTAATCACCCCATATGTGCTGCTGTTCTTCGGAATTGCGTTGATTATTCTTGGAGCGATACTGCTTAATGGCTCGGAACCCGAGAAAAATAATCAGGACAAGGACAAGCATAAATATGAAAGAAGAGAAACATGTTCCGGGAAAAAGAAAGATAATGGGTTTATAGCTTGGTAAATGGGACAAGCCTAGCCATATGAATCTTTTAAGCTAACTTGGGGGGCTCCCTCACGGGTTCGAATCCAGCTGTGCAAAAAAAATAGACAATGGTGCGCCCAGAGGGAGTCGAACCCCCGACCTACTGATTCGAAGTCAGCCACTCTGTCCAGCTGAGCTATGGGCGCTCATTTTGTCACATAAACATTATATGAAAACGAGGTATGATAGTCAAGGTAATTAATTTACAGGCAGTTTTATGTGAAACTTTCATTCCATTTGTTGGCTGAATTTTATTTTTCAATTAATTTGAGAATACTTCCGATGAAATCGGCAAAGTTGAAAGGAAGGTTATATGCAAGCTGCTTGATGCCCGGTGTCCCCAATAAAGACAGAAGCCTGTCAAAGTCCTTGTTGTCAAATTTTTCAATTGCTTTCCGAAAGGCTGATATGTTTTCGATGTGTTCCTGAATAGGCCTGACCATCTCATCATAATCCCCTCCATTAATCATAGCCCTTGCTGCCAGAACCCCGCTCATGACCGCCTCAGGCCCTCCGACTCCCAGAAACCTTTCAGTCAATCCCGCGGAGCGGCCGGTCAGCAGTACATTACCAACCTTGAATTTTTTTACACGTCCCGTGGTAAAGGGCGGAGCTTTGAGTTTAAAAAGGAATTCAAGCTTATTAAGCTTCTCATAATTCAGGAATTTTGCAAAAAGCCTTTCGGTATCAAACTCATCGTGACTGTCGTCATACAAACCCACTAAGGCTTGTGTTGGGCTGAAAGGAGTAACTCTGGCATATCCTGCGCCTGCATATTCGGTATTCAAATATAATAACGCAGTTTCATCATGAAAAGAACCTAATGCTATGCCTCCGAAAACACGCATAATCCCCTCATCTTCCCAGACCTTCAGCTCTCTTGCTTCGCTGTCTCTTCCCGTAGCCACCACTACATAATCATATTCAGAGGACAATTTCTTGAAATCCATCAGGCTGTTATAATGAATTGCCGTTCCTTTTTTCAGCTGTCTAAGCAATTGAGATTCCTCCGATTCATCCCCCTTTCCTCTTGATATGAAATATCCTAGTCTTCCCCTGATTTTAGTTTCTTGTCCCGAAGATTTTAAAATAATCGACTTGCATTCATTTAAAGGTAAGACATCAATATCATGATCCTTTTTCAAATATTCTATCGGGTCCCCTATGTTTCTGTAAAAAACACTGGGCCAGTAGCTTATTGACGGCCAGATCCATCCGACAGAATGATCCCTTTCATAAACGTCAGGAATGACCCCCAATTTTTCACATTCTATTGCACACGACAGCCCGCTGATGCCTGCGCCGATAATTGCAATTTTCAAACTTCCATCAACTCCATTTGTATAGCTCTTTATATTATCCGCTTTTTAGCCTTATTGATTCAGATTCACTATGAAATAAAAAAACACTCAAAGCTTTGTTTCCAATGCTTTGAGTGCTGCCGCATCAGCAGGAGCTTCTGCGGCCGTTTATATTTATCAAAAAGCCTTTTCTGAGCCAGCCCTTATAATAGTCGATTTCCAAATAATTGACTACATCTGCGATTTCTCTTTCAACAGCAAAAATCCTTCCGTCTTTTTCTATTGTCACGTCCCCATATTGAGGCTCACCCTGAGCCAATCCGAAATACGGACCTGATCAGCCATAACCCTGGACTGCTATTCTTAGATTGTCAGCATTTATGTTGTTTAATTCTGCTGCGGCTTTCTCCGTTATTCTTATATCCATATTGCACTCCTCCTTGTTCAAGTACGCCCCCAGCGTACTTGCGCGCCGATTTCGTATCGAACAAAGTGAGATTATTTTCCTTACGAAATCGGTCGCATCCGCCGGAGGCTATCTCATCAGTGGAGTCCATCTCCGCTGATGAGATACCTATACCCCCCTTGGGTACAATTAGATTATATACTATAAACTCATAAAAATCAATAGCAAATATTTAAAAATGTGATTATCGTGTGATAATGTCACCTTGTAAACTATCGTGATAAAATGTCACT
>DAOLPD010000230.1:0-3432 GCA_035417425.1 Bacillota bacterium | reverse complement strand
GGTTCGTCAGAAGGCCTCTTGATGTAGTGCAGGTAGGTGATATAGTGAAGGTAAGAGTCTTGGATGTGGATCTTGACAGGAACAGGATAAGCCTCAGTATGAAGGGTATAAGCCAGGCATAATGCCTGGCTTGAATTTTACTCAAAATCGTTCGACATAGTTGATTAAACATTGACACAAACTCCAATAAAAAATGAGGAAAGCTGAGTCATTATGTAAAAATAGCCGGACAAACCGGTTAATACCCACTATTTTGTATAAAGGGTAGGAAAAGGAAATAAAGAATATATGAGGGTACAGGATGCTGTGACTTGCGATCTGTACCTGGGCGCCTGGATCGCAACGAGCTTGCGGCGCAACCGGCCTGGCATCATAAACTTGGGTTTACGATGCTGGGTTTTATTTTTTATGTAAGCATTAAGGACAACGGTGATAAATTCACCGGCTTACAGAATTTTGGGAGGGAAATATTTTGAGAAACAGGAGTTTCTATAGGTTTGTCTTTGTTTTGATGTCTATGCTTGTATTGATGAGCGTAATTATTTTTGCAGAAGAAAATACTGATGGGGTAAAATGCCCCGATATAGTGGGCAATAAGTATGAAGCACAGTTAAGGGAATGGATCGACAACGGATTTATCAAAGGGAATCCTGATGGCAGCTTTAAGCCTGACAATACGGTAACCAGGGCAGAATTTATGGCACTGGTCAACAGGTCCTTTGGATTCACCGAAACTGTTGAAATAGATTTTACAGATGTACTGAAGGAGAACTGGTTTTATGAAGATGCGGCTAAAGCAGTAAAAGCAGGGTTTATGCAAGGTTATGAGGGAAAACTCTTTCCGTTGGAACCCATATCAAGACAGGCCTTTGCCACAGTCCTTTCCAGATTGACAGGCGGGGAAGCCGCAGCTGATGATAACGTTATCAATAATCTGACTGACAGTAAATCAATCCCGGAATGGAGCAAGGCAGCTATAAGTACTGCCATAAGCAAGGGATATTTCAATGGACTGATAGGTGATGCTTTTAAACCGGCAGAGAAGATAACAAGGCTTGAGGCGGTAGTAGCCTTGAACAGGGCGTTCAAGAGCATGTACAAAGCTGTATACGACAAAGGGGGCACATATGGCCCTGCAGTAGGAATTGCGACATTAGACGGCAGCGCGGTAATAATTTCACCTGATGTTACATTAAGAAACACAACAATTAACGGGGATCTCATATTACGGGAGAGTATAGGAGAAGGCAATGTTTACCTGGACAATGTTGCAGTAAAGGGAACAACCATTGTAAGGGGCGGAGGAGTAAACAGCCTTGTAATCAGAAACTCAAGCCTTGGGAAAGTCAAAGTAATACGGGAAGGAAATACAGTAAGAATAGTGGCGGCAGGCAGTACGTCAATAGAGGAAACAGAATTGAAATCGGGAGCAATACTGGTAGAGGAGTATCTGACCGGGGATGGTTTTGGAGATATTGTAATACCGGATGATAAATTGGCAGGTGCCAATATTGTGTTTGAAGGTGTTTTTAACAATGTAACAGTTGACTCGGGCAATGCCAAAATAAGCCTGGCAAGCGGCACAATAGGAAATCTGACATTGGCTCAGGGAGGTGCCGGTACCACATTCAACCTGGCACAGGAGGCAAGTGTTGATACTTTGAATATTAATGCGGCTGTAAATATCACGGGCCAAGGAAGCATAAAGACTGCCAATGTAAATGTTTCCGGTTCGACTATTCAGCAGCAGCCTGATAATGTAGTAATAGCTCCGGGGACATCTGCGATTATAAATAATCAGACAGTAACAAAATCAATGACCGTAGCTCCTCCGAAAGTCAGCAGCAGCGGAGGCGGAGGCGGAGGCGGGGGTGGCAGAAGCGGCGGCAAAAGCGGAGGCGGCGGGAGTTCGCCGAATAAGCCAGTGATACCTATAGTAAATAAAGATACGTTAAAAGCAAAAATTTCATCTGCCAATGCAATATCCCAAAATGCTGTAATTGGATATGAACCGGGTGAATATCCTCCATCTGCCTTATATGAATTTCTGCGTGCGATTGCATATGCTCAGGTAGTAGCTGACGATGCTAATGCAACTCAGGTGAAGGTAGATGCGGCAGTAATAACTTTGAATGCAGCAATAGCAGCCTTTGAAGCAGCGGTAATTTCGGAACCGATACCAATGGAAATCATCGCAAATCTGCCTGTCTTCACAGAAGGAGTACCTGCTGCATTTACAGTGGGAACAATTGCAAATGATGATGTCGGTAAAATGGTAAGAGCGTATTTTACATTACCAACAGGAGTGATAGTTGAATATCAGGAAGGTGGAAATGGACCCTGGCTGCCATTGACAGATGTATTTGGCCCGGCAGCAGGTTTCCCATTAGGAGATATTATAACTACTTTCAGAGGGACGTTTAATCAGGCGGGAACTTATTTAGTAACAGTAGAGTTTAGGGAAATAGGAACAGGTAAATTATTGGGAAGCAAGGAGATATCCGCAGAAGTAGCAGCGGTACCAATCGTATTAGATTCAACCATAACCCAAGACCCGGGGAAAACCGGTGGAGATGCAACAGTAACAATAGAAGGTAAGACTATTACCTTTGGCGGAGAAATTGCCTACTACGAAGAAGCCGGAGGATTTCCGCCAACAGCAGGAAACTATGTAGGCGTTGAAGTAACTACCCCGACTGGAATCACACCAAGTGATGAAACCATATTAGAAATTGATGGAAGAGATCCAATAGTAGGCTGGGATAACTTTAAGGACGGAGACAACTTCTTCTGGTACTATCCCAAAGTAACTGCAGCAGGGCAGGAATTCACTTTTGTAGTGAAATGGGATGGGACAGAAGCAACAGCAGATATGTTTACAATAAAGATAGCGGATAATGCAAGCTTAGAAGCAGCACCGGACACAACAGCACCTGAACGGCCATTCGTATCACCGAGTGAAGGTAAAGTAGGTTTAGAAAATGAAGAAACCTTCAAGCTAATTGTAGATACATTTGATGCAGGCGAGTTATACGAACTGGAAATAGACCACAACATGGAAGGGGTCTTGCCGGAATTCAGCGTATATGCTGATTCAAATAATCCTTACGGAGATGATAAGGAAGAATTCATAAGGGCAGGAGTAACGGTAGACTATAATGCCGCAGAGCAGGAATGGACAATTGACTTTGGTAGTGATATAACAGATATGTTCAGGGATAACGGCGGAATCACATTCTACCTGGTTATCAAAGATATGGCAGGCAATTCATGGGGCAGCATGTATGATGTGACGGATGAAAACACCTTTGCTTATGTTGTTTCACAAAAGGCACCAAAAGCTGATTTCAGCTTCCTTGTACCTTGAGCCTTGTACCCTTAGTGTAAAATTGTTCTAGGACAAAAAATAGCAAGAGACCACTCTTTTTGGTA
>DAOLPD010000229.1:0-3476 GCA_035417425.1 Bacillota bacterium | reverse complement strand
CCTTTCTGTGCTTTTGTATGATATCCTCCACAGTTTATATATTTAATGATATTCATGATGTGGAAAAAGACAGGCAGCATCCTAGAAAGAGTATGCGGCCTATAGCTGCAGGGATAATAGACAGAAGGGAAGCGCAAATATTGATGATAATCATGCTTCCTGTCTCAGCTATATTATCCTTTATGCTGGATTACAGGTTTGGTTTTATTGTCTTGACTTATTTAGTCAATAATGTGGTATATACGCTGCATGTCAAAAACCTTGTTATTCTTGATGTTATGTCCATTGCCCTGGGCTTCATACTGAGAGTTTCAGGAGGGGCGGTAGTTATAGGGGTGACAATATCACCCTGGCTGCTGCTGTGCACCTTTCTGCTGTCACTGTTTCTCGGCTTCAGCAAAAGGAGAAATGAGCTGCTGATACTTCAGGCGGATGCCCATAGCCACAGGAGCATTCTGGAGCACTATTCACTGGATTTTATAGATAATATGCTTTCGATTGTAACGGCATCCACATTGATATCCTATAGCCTGTACACGTTTTATGCCAGCGAAAGCAAGCATTCAATGGTGACCATCCTGTTCGTTCTTTATGGAATTTTCAGATATCAGTACATCGTATACAATAAAAAAATGGGTGGAAGTCCGGAGGAAATAATACTGACCGACATACCTCTGATTGTTGACATAATGTTATGGATATTGGTCAGTATAATAATACTTTATGTGTAGCTATGTCGCATTATTCTTATACGAAGTAAATATACCCGCCAGCAGGATTCCTATGAGGATGCAGAGAAAGGGCTCTGCAGTAATTCTGTACCTTGGAGCATAATAAAAAATCAGAATGATAAGGTTCATATACAGGAAATTCCCTATTATCCATGCAGGCTCACAAAAAAGTATGAACAGGGATCTGGCAGATATAAGCCTGAGTATGAAAAGCACCAGGAGCAAAAGCGCAGATTTCCATAGGAATTCAAAGGACATTTGAGGAAGCCTGTAAGGGCCCTCCATCTTAATCAGGCTGCCGTAAAGGGGAAGCTTATAGGTTCTGGAAAGATACACTTCAGCCTCAGAGATATGATAATCTCCATGAAAAAGAAAAAGCTGCTGTTTAACCTTTAAGAGATCTATTTCCCTGCCAATATTATTTCTTATGTAAACTAAACCCTCCTTATAGCCCGTCTCATAAAGCTTTAACATATCGGATTGTGCCTTCTTTATGCCAACCCATGTCCCGTTGGAATGAGGGTTATGAGCGATGTAGAAGTTGATGGGGCCGTTGGTATCTATCAGTATTAAGCGGCCTGTAACTGCATAGTTTCTGAGGATCCAGGGAGAGAGCACAGCAAGCATAATAAGCAGCGAAAGGGCTCCATCTGCTGCGAGAACCTTAATGCCCCGGCAGATATTGAATCTTCTGGCGGCTATAAAAAACAGTCCAGATATAAGCAAAACAGCGGGAAGAAGAAGAAGCACAGGGCGTGTAAGATTACCCAGCCCGAGGAAAATGGAGAACAAAGCAAGGTGTTTAACCTGCACAAAACCATTGGGGCGACTGAGCTTGAGGGACATTTCATCTTTAAAATACCTGAGGGAGAAGTATACAGCCGCCAGATAAATGGTTATGAATACCGTTTCAGCGTACAAATGGTTGGTATAGGCCACCATCCTTGTATTCAGAGCCATCAGTATGCCTGCAGTAAGACCTGCTTCCTCATGGAGATCGCTGTAATCCCTTAAAGCCTCCCTGGCTGTTATAAAGCAGAGAAGGCAGGAAACGGCGGAAAAACCTGCCTGTATAGCCCTCATTACAATAAAATCCTGCGCAGTGCCAAAAAACCTATAGACAAAACCGGAAAGGAAGATATAAAGAGGAGGCCAGTAGGCATATCTTGACCAATGTTCTCCGAAGCTGTGTCCGTAGTATTCGCCGTTCATTACATTTAAGGCATAGTTATACATACTCCAGGCGTCGATCTTGAATTCAAAAGGAGCATATATTATAAAGCGAAGCCTCAAATACAATGCAATTCCAAGAATCAGAGCAGTATATACAAGGGTTTTGGCACTGCGCATCAACTGTCTTCCTCCCTATTTTTGAATAATACACTTTTTACAATATATTTACGCATGTATGTACATACATTATACTAATTTAACCCAGCTTATATTATTCATTCGCAGCTTTCTACATCTTTCACCAATTTTATTGACACGCAGGTCAAAAATGTCTATACTGTACATATATGGCATACACAGTATTAACAGTATGCACACTATAAACAAAATACACGATTCCAGGACTTCGTGTGTATATAGTTTTCAATGACAGACGGGACAAATCCTGTCTCACAGTCATTCTTCACAGAGGTGAGGTGTATATATGTGGATATAACAGTCAGTAATTCGACGAAGGAACCCATATATGAGCAAGTAGCAAACCAGATAAAAAAGCAGATCATCAATCAGCAGCTGAAGCCCGGAGAAGCTCTGCCCTCCATCAGGAAGCTGGCGGCTGATTTGCATATAAGTGTAATTACTACCAAGAGAGCCTATGATGAGCTTGAAAAGGAAGGCTTTATTGAGACTGTTATAGGAAAGGGATGCTTTGTTTCAAGGGAGAACAAGGAGTTTATAAGGGAAAAGAAGATAAGAATGGTTGAGGAAAAGCTGTCTGATGTAATAAAGGACAGCCGGGTACTGAACATAGGGCTCCAGGGATTGAAAATGATGCTGGAGGTTTTGTATAGAGAAGGAGTATAGGAAGCCGCAAGGCTTCTTTTTTTTATGAAATTATAAATAAGCTTTAATTGGAAACAATATCTTTTATTACAGAAGATCAGCGCTATTCATTGAGGGAGAGTATTCCATGAAGAAGTACAGAATTGCCCCAAAAGAAGTGAAGCCGGTGAGTACAATGAAATTCAGGACCAAGGCATCAGCAGGCGTAATGAATGCAGATTCTGCGGACTTCTTTGACCGTACCGCCGAGAGGCTTCGGAAAGACCTCTCGGGTAATGCGGATGTGATAATGAGAGAGCTTTTTATCGGCGGCAATGAGAACCTAGATGCATTGCTTGTATATCTTACGGGAAATATTGATAAAAAGCTGCTGAACGACAGCGTGATAAAGCCGCTGATGACCTGCAGCGGCCTGGAAGGTATCGAACTGAGCGGTGAAAGGCTGAAGGAGAGTATTATAAAAAAATGCCTTCAGACAGGCAGTGTCAGATATCAAAAAGATTATAAGGCTGCCCTGCAGGACATGTTCTCGGGGGAAGGTATCCTGCTGGGAAAAGGAATAGAGGGATTCATTATATTTGCTGTTGACGGCGGGAAAAAAAGGCAGATATCGGAGCCTGAAACAGAAAAAAGGATACGGGGCACCAAGGAGGGTTTCATAGAGGATATCTGGGTAAATATCGGGATGATAAGAGAATTTATCAAGGATCCTATGCTTAGGGTTGAAAT
>DAOLPD010000228.1:0-3567 GCA_035417425.1 Bacillota bacterium | reverse complement strand
ATCACCGGATAAAGAAATACACCTGATATTATAATATAAAATAGTGAGTCTGACTGGTTGATATAGTGGTATAGTCCGGCATATTCTCCCAAAGCTGTTTCATAAAGCAGGGAATATCCCATACCGGCAATTGCAACCATTATATGCTTGAAGGTTATCGGTTTCTTCAGAGCGCATATTATAAAAACAATCCATGCAACTGCTATAGCGCCGTAAAAACATACTAATGCCATCTAAGTATCTTCCTCCGATTTTATGCAAATAATGCTCCATCTATTAGTATGACCCAAGGCAGTCTGATTAATCCAAGCCTGAATATATAAACATAATAATCCGTATAATAAGAATGATGCGTCGCGAGGACACGGGGACGTTTCCCCCGGGGACATGGGGACGTTTCGCGTGTCCCACTGGAAGTGGGACAGGGGAAACGTCCCCATGTCCCCATCCCCATGTCTCATGACGCATACTTCTTCGAATATGTCGCACTATGGAGGAAGCAGTTTGGAAAAAGAAATAAAAAAACTGATGCAAATATCTGCAATCATATCGAGTATTTTATCAATTACAGCATTAATATCCTTTCCATATATATTAAAGATTTATCCCGCTTCGGATCGAAGGATAATCATATATATGATTGCCGGAGTATCAGTGCTTTTAATATTCATTTGGGAGGTATCCATGGAATTGTCAAGGGCAAACAGGTCAGGCAAGGCGAAGGGCTTCATCATATATGTACTGGAAGCGGGAATCAGTATTCTGCTGCCGCTATATATTTATTTGACAGGATTATTCGGCGGAGACAAGGATGATATCAGAAGGTTATATATAAACATTAATAACATTGCTGTAAGACATAATCTTCAAAAGAATTGCCCGTCCAAAATACTTTTGCTCCTCCCCGGTTGTATGCAGAACAAGGATTGCAGCTGCAATATAACCGATGACATGAGAAATTGCCGCAGGTGCGGCAGCTGCAGGATTGGAGAAGCTGCAGACCTGGCTGAGAGGTGTGCTGTCAGGGCTATCGTTGTAAAGGGCGGGACAGCGGCCAGAAATACCGCAAAGGAATTCAAGCCTGATTTTATACTTGCTGTTGCATGTGAAAGAGAGTTATTGAGCGGAATGGCAGATGTAGGCAGGATACCGGTTATGGGTGTAATAAACCAGAGGCCAAACGGATACTGTACCAACACGACAGTTGATATGCTGCAGATTAAGGAAATCCTTACCGAGCTGGAGGGAAAAGGGTCGGAGTTAAGATGTACAAAACAGGGAGTAAAAAGAGATGTAAAGGTTCAGAAGGATTATTGATTGCTAATTTGTTTTTAGAAGTTGAGAGGAGTATATAAAAACATGTCGAATAAAGTCGATATATAAATAAATGCAATGAAATGAATAAATATGTATTGCGGGAGGTGGCAATATGGAAGATAATAATACATATATGAAGAAATCGCTTCTTTTATGGAGCACTTTGCTGGTTATCAGTATTCTTCTTGGATATTCCATATACAATGCTTTATCCAGCCGCATTTATGCAAGTGTTTATAAATCCATGAACAACAACCTGAGATTTGCTGAAAGCTCCTACAGCGTATTTATGAACCAGATGAAAATGGGCATGCTGCAGGCATCGGTAGAAACGAATATTAAAGAACTGATTAAAAGAAATGATAGCACTGCCCTGGAGTATCTTCTGAAAAAATGGGGAGAACACAGGGACTACGTAGATGAATGGTATGTTGTAGGAGAAAATGGTAATATTATATCTTCGACGGGGAAGGGCCTGCTGATAAAGACTTCCGGCAAAACAAGGATGCAAGGGATTGTGGAAGAGGCATTATCATCCGGAACGGTTATAGCAGGTACAGAGCTGATTTCTATAGGAGACAGCGGGGATGAATTCACCTTAACCCAATATGCCATTGTACCTGTTATAGAAAATGAGAAGGATGTCATAGGGGGAATCGTAACATTGATGAACCTTGACGGGGATGATAATATAACAGGGAAGATAATGAATGATACAGGCATGTACAGTATTATATCCGCAAAGGATCGGATTATTGCAAGCAGTTTCGAATCAGAACTGTACAGATTAAACATAGGAAGCAGTTTGCCGGAAGATATCCGTAAGGAAGTGCTTGAAAAGGATACGCCATTTGTTAAGAGGCTTGAGATTTTCAAAGGAAGCCGGGAGGATAAAAACTCATACTTTGGTGCATTTATGGCAATAAAGGATATTGAAGGAAGTATAATCGGAGTCCAGGGCATTATTCATAATGACCCTTTGGCTGAGACTACTCTCAGCCAAATAAGGGATTTTACCGTTATTGCAGTTATATTGCTGGCTGCAGTTTTTTCATTAATTGTATGGTCTTATATCAAATCACAGAAGGTTCTTCTTAAAGAGAAGCAGTTTTCAAACAAACTGAGCAGCATAAAAAGGTTCTCGGATTTAGTAAGGCAAGCTTCCAGTGAAGATGAAGTTTATGAAATATTGTTTGACGTGCTGAAGAAAAAAAGCGGTATAACTCAAGTTGTGGTGGCGAAAAAGGAGTACAATGACAATCAGTTGATGGTATATAAGGCCATGGACAGGGATAAGCTCCAATCCATAAAAAACAAAATGACAACGGAAGAGAACTGCTGGACTTTAAAGACAGGAAAGGAATTCCTGAATAATGGCAGCAGCAATGATTTCGACTGCAAGGACTTCTACAGCCAATCAGTAAGTTATATCTGTCTTCCGATAATACTCGGAGAAATAGCTTCAGGGGTAATTCAGATACAAAGCGATAGAAAGAATTATTTCAGTAATGATTTGATAGAAGAGATAAAAGTTTACATAGATAACATTGCTCCTGTAATCAGCAACATAAGGCTGCTGGAAAGCCTCAATAATATGGCTTCCATTGATACACTGACAAAGGCATATAACAGAAGGTATCTTGACAAATATCTTGAGGAGCAGATCAAAATATCAAAAGAGAATAATCTTCACTTGAGTGTAATAATGATTGACATTGACTTCTTCAAGAGATTCAATGATACTTACGGCCACGATGCAGGGGATTATGTACTGATGTATTTTGCCGATACCTTGAAGTTCAATGTTCGTGATGAGGATGTCGTGTCAAGGTATGGAGGAGAGGAATTCATAGTGGTGCTTCCCAGAACGGATTACCGCGGAGCATATAGGGTTGCAGAAAAACTAAGAAAAAAGGTGGAGGAAATGTCCTTGACCGCAATAAACAATGAGAATCCTCCGAAGATAACCTGCAGCCTGGGGATATCTGTCTATCCTCTGCATGGCAATAACATAGACAAGCTTATACAATCTGCAGACAAGGCGTTATATAGAGCAAAGAACTCAGGCAGGAACAGAACCTGCATATTCGGAGATGACAATGAGCGGGAGGGGAAACAGGAAAGGCATGATGACATTAAGAATACCGTATAATATATATATTGATAATAATATTCAAAAATAAATAATACTTATAGACTCTGTAAAGTTAACATGAAAGATTAGCACAATGTTTCGTAAAATAGCTCAAA
>DAOLPD010000227.1:0-3588 GCA_035417425.1 Bacillota bacterium | reverse complement strand
AAGTGTGCCCTGCTATACTATACAAGCTCTTGCTTGGTTATGCAGACTTATAACTACGTCGCATCATTCTTCAAATATAAAGGGGTGCCGCGAAATAGTTCTGCGGCACCCCTATATGTGTTTACCTGTTAATGACTTTGTTAAATCGCTCAATTACCTTCTCTTCACCCATAACCTGCATAATCTCATAAAGGTCGGGAGTATTCCTCCTGTTGGTAACAGCTACTCTGATAATTCCCGTAACATCACCCACATGGCCTTTGTAGACCCCCGGATTTTTCTTGAAGGTCTTCACATCCTTGGAGTACCCCATTGCCTCGCAGAATTCCTTTACTCTGTCAAACCACATATCCTTGCTGTCGGAATGGTTATAAACCTTTGCATATTCCCTTATAAGCCTGTTAACCTCATCGGCAGGTATTGTTTCGGGAAAATTATATCCCTCTGCCGCATCCCGGGCAAACAGCTCATCAAAGAAATAGAATATATACGGTTTCACATCCAGCCATTTTGCAATGTCTTTTCTGGGCTTTTCGCCGCCTCTGTCTATACTGAATATCCTTTTTGCGTACTTCTCATCTTTTGACAGAAGGGTCCAAAGCTCAGAGTCATATTCCTTGGCCCATTCCAGGGACATATCATAGACCTCTTCTGGCGTCATCCCGGCGACAATATCCTTGCTCATATCCGTAAGCTTGACTATATCAAACATAGCACCGCTTACACTCATTCTTTCCAGCTCAATCTTGAAGCTGGTATTGGGGGCCTCGGGGTTTTCCCTTCTCCAGTCCTCAAAATTAGAATTAATCAGGTTCACAAGGTATTCAATCACCGAAATGCTTGGGAAGCCCTGCTCATGATAGAAGCTTACATCCGCCTCCGGGTCCTTTCTCTTGCTGAGCTTTCTTTTGGAAGAACCTTCTATCTTCATTATCGGGGAGATATGCGCAAAATACGGCTTTTCCCATTCAAACATTTCAAAAAGCTGTACATGCAGAGGAGCTGAAGACAGCCATTCATCGCCCCTTATAACATGCGTGGTCCTCATAAGGTGGTCATCCACCACATGGGCAAAATGATAAGTGGGAAGCCCGTCGGACTTCAGAAGCACAATGTCCTGGAAATTCTCCGGCATTTCCACATCGCCCTTTATGAGATCCTTGAAAACAAACCTGCTGTCGGGGTTGTTGGGTGCTTTTACACGCAGCACGAAGGGTTTGCCCCTGGAAAGCTCTTCCTTTACCTGCTCCAGTGAGAAATTCCTATGCACGGCGTATTCTCCGTAATAACCGGGGGTTTCCTTCTTCTCCTCCTGTTGGGCTCTTATCTTATCCAAGTCTTCCTCAGAGCAGAAGCAGGGATATGCAAGCCCTTTTTCCACCAGACGTTTTGCAAAAGCCTTGTATATTTCCATTCTTTCACTTTGCTTATATGGGCCGTAGCTGCCCTTCTCATCGTCGACGTCTGTTACTCCTTCATCGAAGCTGATGCCGAACCTGGAGAGGGCTCTTACAATATTGGAAACTCCGCCTTCCACCTCACGCTTTTTATCCGTATCCTCAACTCTCAGGAAAAATACTCCGTTGCTCTGATGGGCAAGCCTCTCCGATACAAGGGATGCATATAGGCTTCCCATGTGTACGTAGCCTGTAGGGCTGGGGGCAAACCTGGTTACCTTTGCTCCCTCATCCAGCTGTCTTTTAGGATATAACATCTCGTAGTATTCCGGTGTCTTTCCGATATCAGGAAATAACAAATCCGCCAATTCCCTGTTTTGTGTCAAATTATGCATTATAACAAACCGCCTTTCGTTTGTAGTGTTTCCCTAAGGCTGCGGACATTATTGTCCTGTCAGCTTTGAGGCCCATTTCTGAGCCTTATAAAGTATCCTTTCCTCATCAAGAGTGACAAGGTGCCCGCTTTCCATTACCAAATTTCCGTCAATTATAACCGTCTCCACGTCAGCAGAGTTCCCGGAATAAACAATTGCGGATTTTATATTATACTTCGGATAATAATGAGCTCTTTCGGTATTAAGAACTATCAGGTCTGCAGTCTTTCCCGCCTCGATGCTGCCGAGGTTTTCAAATCCCAAGGCCTTTGCGCCCTTTAAAGTTGCCATTCTTATTACGGTCTCCGCCGGCAGGGCTGTAGGATCATTAGTACATATTTTCTGCAGATATGCTGCCAGCCTCATTTCTTCCAACATGTCCAGATTATTGTTGCTGGAAGCTCCGTCAGTTCCCAGGCATACATTTATTCCTTTCTCCAGCATCTTTGCAACCGGCGCTGTTCCGCTTGCCAGCTTCATGTTGCTTCCCGGATTATGCACTACATTTACCCTGCGGGAAGCTAAGATTCCAATGTCGTCATCATCAACTGCCACGCAGTGTGCTGCCACCGTCCTATCATTCAAAAGTCCCAGATCCTCAAGGTATTTCACCGGTGACCGTCCGAATTTTTCAATGCAGGTATTTACCTCTTCCTTTGTCTCCGAAAGATGTATCTGCACAGGTATCTCTTGTTCCAGAGACTTTGCCGCCACCTTCCTCAGATATGCCTCCGAACAGGTATACACCGAGTGGGGGGCCAGCATCACCTTTATACGGCCATTATAGCTGTTATGAAACTTCCGGAACAGCTCATCACTTTCCTTAAGCCTGTAATCCAGATCTTCTTCCCCTGATTCTCCCTGAAGCCCCCTGGAGAGAACAGCCCTCATCCCGGATTCGGAAACTGCACGGGCGGTACTTTCCATAAAGAAGTACATATCGGCAAAGGTCGTTGTCCCGCTTTTTATCATCTCAACCATGGCAAGAAGGCTTCCCCAATACACCGATTCGTCAGTCTGCTTGTCTTCCAGAGGAAATATTTTTGTAAAAAGCCAATCCATAAGCTTCATATCATCGGCATAATTCCTGAACATTGTCATTGCCAGATGGTTATGGGCATTTACAAAGCCGGGCATAACAGTCCTGCCCTTGCAGTCAATAACCTTTGAATAGTCTGCTTCAATACACCCATTGCCTTCCCCTACGAAGTCAATCCGGTTATCCCGTATTCCTATACTGCCTTCCGGTATTACGCCATCATTATCATTAATGGTTACAATCTGTGCGTTTTTCAACAATATATCCATGTACTATTCTCCCCAGCCTCTAAGATATTCTTCCTGCTCCTTTGTAAGCCTGTCTATCCTTATTCCCAGGGCCTTAAGCTTCATATCGGCAACTTTTCTGTCTATTTCCTCCGGTACCCTATGTACCCTGTTTTCAAGCTTTTCCTTGTTAAGGCTGATATATCTTGCGGAGAGAGCCTGCAATGCAAAGCTCATATCCATTATCTCGGCAGGGTGTCCGTCTCCTGCGGCAAGGTTCACAAGCCTTCCGTCCGCCAGCAGGTTTATTATCCTTCCATCCTCCATGACATATCCCATTATGTTTTTTCTCATAACCTTTTTCCCGCGGCTGAGAGCTTCCAAATCGGGCTTCCAGATTTCAACGTCGAAATGGCCGGCATTGGCTAGTACAGCTCCGTTCTTCATAGCCTTGTAGTGTTTTTCTGTAATGACCTTTGCGCAGCCTGTGA
>DAOLPD010000226.1:0-3623 GCA_035417425.1 Bacillota bacterium | reverse complement strand
GTGCCTCGATATACTATACTGTCTCTTGCGGAGGGTTATGCAAACTTCAGATACGCCGCATTATGCTTCTACAGCGTAAATATGAACTGAAGGAATGGTGAGGATTATATTGAATCTGGTAGCTAATTATTTCTATATGGCAGCATTTGTTCTTGCTGCTGTTTTGATATACTTGCTCAGCAGGCTGTTATACATAATTGACAGAGATGAACCGGAAGTATATGATGCAATACTGAATGCGGAGGAATTGGAGAAGCATGCATTGGAATTGGCACGAAAGCATGTTGTAGGCAAAAGGACAAAACAGTACTTCAGCCTTGAGGGCAGGATGAATAAAAACTTTCGTTTCATTACCTCCGTTTATAAGGACCTGAATGAATATGCAAATGAAAAAAGCAGTGTTACTCCGGCTGCAGAATGGCTGCTGGATAATTTTTATATTATAGAAGAACAGGTAAAGGAAATAAGGCAAAACTTATCCAGGAAGTATTATTCTCAGCTGCCCAGGCTGAAGTCGGGATTCCTGAAGGGATATCCGAGGGTTTATGCCATAGCCTTGGAATTGGTTTCTCATACTGACGGCAGATTTGACGATAAGCAGCTGGTAGGCTTCGTATCCGCTTATCAGTCCCAATCCCTGCTTTCAAACGGAGAGCTTTGGGCCATACCAATAATGATCAGGATGGCTCTTATTGAACATGTAAGACATGTTTGTGAAAGCATTTCATTATCGCAGCAGCAGTGGCATAAAGCTGAAAAGCTTGCAGAACAGATTCTTTCATTAAAGGATAGAAAGCCGGAAGAGCTGCTTGCCATTGCCAAGGAAAGCATGAGACAGCTTGAGGATATCAGCCCATCTTACGGCGAACATTTGCTTAATATGCTTAAAAAGCACGGCTTGGAAATAGCTCCCATAATACATTATATTGATGAAAGGCTGTCTGAACAGCATACTACTTCAGAAAGCATCACGCACCTGGAACACAAGGAACAGGCTGCCCGTCAGGTTTCAATGGGTAATTCCATTACCAGCCTGAGGTTTATATCCACTTTGGATTGGAAGGTGATTTTTGAAGAACTCAGCCAGGTTGAACAAATTTTAAGACAGGATCCGGCAGGTATATACCAGAAGATGGACTTTGCTTCAAGGGATAAGTATCGTCATGAATTGGAGATCCTTTCCAAAAAGCTAAAGGTATCAGAGATAAAGGTTGCGAGAAAACTAATAGAGTGCTCTGTGGAAGATAACAGGCATATCGGGTATTACCTGTTCAGGGAGCAGAAGGAACAGCTGCTGGACAGAATTGCCCGAAAGGGGATGCCTATCTATTCCCCGGCAGCGGTCTATTTCTTTTCAATTATTACTTTAACGGCATTATTAGTGTTTCTGTTGCTTAATTACTCATACAGGGAAGGTGCGGCGGGGTTTTGGACACAGCTTATGATTGCACTGGCAGTATTAATTCCGGCAAGTGATATTTCGGTTTCGGCAGTCAATTGGATACTTGTGCATATAAAGCCTCCGGCATTTTTGCCAAAGCTTGAACTTAAGGACGGAATACCGAAAGATGCAGCTGCAGTTGTTGTGATGCCTACACTGATAACAAAGGGCAGCAGTGCTGTTAAGCTGCTTTTGAAGCTTGAGGAATACTATCTTGCAAACCGGGAGGAAAACCTTTATTTTGCATTGCTTGGAGATTATAAGGACAATGACGGGGAAAAAGCCGAAGGGGATCAGGAGATTATTACAGCAGCAAGTGAGAAGGTAAGGGAGTTAAACAAAAAATATGGAGGCAGTGAAGATAAGTTCTTTTTTTTCCATAGAAGAAGGGTTTTCTGCAAAACCCAAAACAGATGGATGGGCTGGGAGCGCAAGAGAGGTGCCCTTTATGAATTTAATGAGCTGCTGCTGGGAGGCGAAGGGGCTTCCTTCGAGCATATTGAGGGAAATATCAGTGGCCTTAAAGATGTAAAGTATGTCATAACCATTGATTCAGACACGAAACTCAGTATTGAAACAGCAAAAAAGCTTATTGGTACAATTACACATCCTCTTAACAGAGCAGTTGTGGATGAGAGCAAATGTGTAGTAAAAGAAGGCTATGGATTGCTGCAGCCTCGCATCAATGTTGACATTGTAAGTGCAAACGCCTCCAGGTTTGCAAGAGTCTTTGCGGGGCAGGGCGGCATAGACATATATACAAATGCTGTCTCTGATATATATCAGGATTACTTTGGAGAAGGAATATTTACAGGTAAAGGGATATATGATCTTGCCGTGTTTCAGGGAATCTTAAGAAATATGATACCTGAGAACACGGTATTAAGCCACGACCTTATTGAAGGAGCTCATGTCAGGACAGGGCTGGTCACAGATATTGAGCTTATTGACGGATACCCTTCCAAATATAATGCCTGCTCAATGCGCCTTCACAGATGGGTAAGGGGTGACTGGCAGCTGCTGCAGTGGCTTTTTTCAAAGGTGCGTAATGCAAAGGGAGAGATCATCAGCAATCCGTTATCGTCAATAAACAGGTGGAAAATACTGGACAACCTGAGAAGAAGCCTGGTACCGCCCGGTTTGGTTCTGCTGTTTCTGCTTTCCCCATGGTTAATGCCCGGAAATGCCCTGGTATGGCTGCTGCTCACATTAATAGCTGCAGTTTTCCCACTTTTTGTGAGCTTTGCTGAAGTGGTAATGAACAAATATGACAGGAGGATCAATGAAGGGTCAGCCCGCGGAGAATTGGAAACACTGAAAAGGCCATTCCTGCAGTCGCTGCTTACACTGGCATTTCTTCCACATCAAGCCCAGCTTATGCTGGATGCAATAGTCAGAACCTTGGCTAGGGTTCTGATAACAAGAAAAAACCTGCTTGAATGGGTTACGGCGGCAGATATGGAGCTTGCACTGAAAAATGATATGGCAAGCTATTGGAAGCGTATGTGGTTATGTCCGGCAGCCGGGGCAGTTTTATTTCTTCTGAGCATGTTCAGAGCTCCGGAAGCAATCATCGGAGTGCTTCCGGTTGCTTTGTCGTGGATTGCAGCTCCGGCAATTGCTTATTGGGTTAGTGAGCCACACTCGGATAAGAAAAATGAACTGAACAAAAAAGAAATAAAGGAATTAAGGATATTGGCCCGGAAAACCTGGAGTTTTTTTGAGGATTTTGTAAGTGCATTGGACAATTACCTTCCCCCCGACAACTACCAGGAAGACCCTCCTAACGGTGTTGCTCACAGGACATCCCCGACGAATATTGGTCTGCTTCTTGCCTCGATAATGTCTGCAAGGGACCTGGGTTACATAAGCACATGGGAAATGCTCGAAAGACTTGACAATACAATTACTACAATAGAGAAGCTCAAGAAATGGAAGGGACATCTTTATAACTGGTATGATACCGTTACCTTGGAGGTCCTGAGGCCAAATTATATTTCAACAGTGGACAGCGGCAATTTTATCGGATACCTGATGACCTTGAGGCAAGGGCTGCTGGAGTATAAGAACAAACCCTCGGTTGATTCGGGTATGGTCATGGGGCTTAAGGACACCTCTGAACTTGTAAAGCTCGAAGCTGAACAATTGAGCCTGCCTGATGAGATTTTTGACAGGGCTTTGG
>DAOLPD010000225.1:0-3631 GCA_035417425.1 Bacillota bacterium | reverse complement strand
ATTTTCAGTCTTTTATTATCTGTTGGCATATCAGGAGATTCCGATATCCCCAATATATATTTGTCAATGCCGCTTACCATTTTCACTCAGCCCCTTTATTTCCTGGCAGCTCTTTTTGTCATAGTAACCTTATAGCGTCAAATAAAAGCTTCAGTGTAAGCACAAGTGCTATTGTCACAAATATCGGCTTTATCACCTTTGCTCCGTTTTTTATGGCTATCTTGCTCCCCAGCCTTGCACCGGCTATCATGGCAAGTCCTATTGGTATTCCAAGCATATAGAATATCTTCCCGTTTATCGCAAACATCACAAGAGAAGTAAAATTACTTACAAAATTCAACACTTTGCTGTTACCGGCCGCTATCGTAAAATCAAAGCCATATACCTTTATGAACAGAAATATCAGAAAAGAACCCGTTCCGGGTCCGAAAAAGCCGTCATAGAAGCCAAGGGAAAAGGCGAATAAACATCCCTGAATAATATTTCTGCTTGTGAGCCCCTTGAACTTATCCTCGCTGCCAAAATCCTTTTTGGCAATTGTATAAATTGCAACGGCAAAAATAAGTACCAATATTATTAATCGCAGAAACTTCTGATCGATCCTCAGCGCCGTGAATACTCCTATCACTGAACCTGCCAGAGTACACGGAACAGCGAATTTCATCAGAGGAATATGTACCTTTCCTGAGCGCATGAATGTATACGCGCTTGTAACAGCTCCGAAGGAGCTTGAAAACTTGTTGGTTCCTAATGCGAAATGAGGGGGTACCCCTGCTGCCATAATTGCAGGAAGGCTGATAAGCCCTCCGCCTCCGGCAATAGCATCCACCGCAGCTGCTGCAAAGCCTATGAGGCATAATAATGCAACGTTTAACATATTGATTTCAAATTCCATTTGTAACTCCTGAATCCATATTTGGCACCGCTTCCTGCTGCTGTTATTGATTTACACTGCTTAATAGCGGAGGTATTACCTGCTTTTTCCGGGATACTACTCCGGGAAGCATTATTGAATTCTTATCATGCTTTCCATCAAACGCTTTGGATATCAATTCGGTATTGCTGCCAACAAAAAGCAGCTCGGTTCTTTCTTTGGATATGTCAGTAAGCATGAACAGCACCATATCAAGATTCTTATCCCGGTAGACCTTGTCCATATATTCAAGCATCCTGTCCTTTATCTCAAGAAGCTCACTGCTGTCCAGAGAGTATACTTGTCCTACTCCCAGCTCCAGTTCTCCCGTTCTGAACTGCTTGAAATCCTGATAAAAGATCTCCTCGGCACTTTTATCCATAAGGTTTGAGCTGGCCCTGAACATAATCATTGAAAACTCATCTATATCCAATCCGGCAATTCCCGCCAGACTCTCCGCCGCTTCCCTGTCAGCCTCCGTACAGGTGGGAGATTTGAATGCCAGGGTATCCGATAATATTGCAGAGCAAAGAAGCCCTGCCATCTGTTTGTTTATTTCTGCATTGTTCTCCCTGTACATATTCCGGACAATCGTCGCGGTACAACCCAAGGGCTGGTTTCTGAAGTATACCGGCCCTACGGTCTCAATATCGCCTATTCTATGATGGTCGATTATCTCCAGTATTTCCGCTTCTTCAAGGCCATCCACTGCTTGCGATCGCTCATTGTGATCAACCAGTATCACCTGTTTTCTTGGGGAGTTGATTAATGATGCTCTTGAAAGCATCCCTATGAAATTGTATTTATCATCCACCACAGGGAAGTTTCTGTATCTTTTCTTGACCATAACTTCCCTTATGTCATCCAGATAATCATTAATATTAAAGGTGACCAGTTCCTTAGATTTCATGAACTGCCTTATAGGTATGCTTTGATTGATAAGCCTTGCCACTGTATAGGTGTCATGGGGCGAAACCACTATGGCACAGTTATTGGCTTCAGCCAGCTTTTTTATGGAGCCTGCCACGGGTACTCCCCCTGTTACCACGATGCATTGGGCACCCGTTTCGATGGCGCATAACTGGGATTCATATCTGTTCCCGACTATCACAACGTCCTTTGGATGCAGATAACTTTCCATCAGATCCGGATTCATGGCACCGATAAGTACATGACCGTTATATACGGAATCTTCTATATCACCTGCCAACAATTCTCCGTTCAGCACTTCAACCACATTTCTATATGGAGTCCTGGCCTGGGATAATATATCATTGTCGTATATATCCATGAAAGAATGTGCTATATCATCCACCGCAATAATTCCGTCCAGTACTCTGTTATTGTGAGAAACCGGCAAGGTGGTTATCCCGCTGCTTTTCATTATTTCCCAAGCCTTCTTCAAGGATATCTCCGGTTTGACAAGCTCCACTTTCCTGATATTTATATCCTTAACCTGTGTCCTTACATTATCAATCAGCGCCGGTTCCTCGGCTTTGAAATAATTAAGCACGAAAAGTGTCTCGCTGTTTAATTCTCCTATTCTCTTCGGTAAATATACACTGCTTGATGTGATAATATTCTTAAGATTGGCATAAGCTATGGATGAGCAAATGGAATCGGTATCGGGATTTTTATGCCCTATTACTGAAATTTCCTTCTTCAAGAGTGTTCCTCCTTCAACATTGCTTTCACCTTCTCCGTGCAAAATGCGATAAAGCTTTCAAAATCCTCGTGTACTATATCTCTGGCTTTTTCTATGATATTGCTGCATTTCGATATGTCAATTTCTATTCCATGCTTGTAATTCATTTGTGTATTATATCTGCATGCAAGGGTAAAGCTGTTCAGATCCTTCAATTCCATAAACTCTGTGAACCTGCAGAAGCATTCTGATACGGACTTGTCTATCAAACCGTAGTACTTATCAAGGTATAATGAAAGCTCTTTTATCAGGCGGTAGTCCGTTAAGCCCTTACAAAATTCATACATCAGCTCCCTTTCGGATTCTGCAATATTCATTTCGATGCCCATTTCTATAAAATTATGAGCCTTCCATAGTCCGAATTCTGCAGGAATATTACAGGCTTCAATTACTTCTTTCTCTATTGCTGCCCCCTTCTGAAAACAGTAGCCCTTATATCCGTCCCCGTATTCCTCATCTCCATAGAAATCAAGGCCTCTCGGATTTACGGTATGAGTAACCATAGCCCTTGCAAAATCAAGGTACTCATTTCCGTGCTCCTTAAGGTATTTATACAGCCCCCATCCCACATTATGGGTCTGGTCACGGTTGAGGCTGCATTTTATAACAGTATCAGGAAAAACAGACCCCAAAACAGTCATATTACTGCTGTAACCCAATACTCTCCTGCAAAACCAAATATGTGTTATCGGAAACATTAGTTCTTCCTTTCTTATATCTTTATTTCTATATCTTTTGCCTGATTTATCTATACTTTCATATTAATATATTTTTAACAAATTATAAAGGACTATTATACAATAGAAGAATAATGCGACACATATGGAGTGTTTGCATAACCCTCCGCAAGAGACAGCATAGGAACTTTTTACCAAAGCCATATCAGAGGCCTGTTGCCAAAATGCATAAAAGTGTGCCCTGCTATACTATACAAGCTCTTGCTTGGTTATGTATCATCATACAGAGCACTAGCCTTGTATATCAGCGAGCACTTATTGGCTTTGGGCAACAGA
>DAOLPD010000224.1:0-3655 GCA_035417425.1 Bacillota bacterium | reverse complement strand
ATATGGCCTCAGATCCATGTTTGATTCACTGAAGTACGGCATTCTGCCTACAGGATCCAGCATAGCAGTCCGGGCTAATATTATAGATTTGCTGACTGCCAACCTCCGGATAAAAGGATACACCCTGGTAGGGCTGAGGGACATTGAGGCTATACTTAGCTGCAGCGGTCTTGACCTATCGGGAGATGCATATATTTATTTTATTGATGTGGGAGACATTATCGGCCATTTTGATTTCAGCGGCGGCTACATTCAGGCGGATTTGAATGTACTTAACATTCTTATTGCAGATGCATATTTAGGTATAAGCAGCCATGAATTAAAAGGCTCAATAAACGCAAAGGTTCAGGTGCCGGATTATGTCTGGTTTATAGGAGGAAAAGAGATTGCAGGATACAGTGCTGAACTGTCCACAGAGAAAATCAAAGGCAGCATCAAATTCATGGGAGTCGGAGTAGGGATAACATACAAATGGAAAGACAATGATATTGATTTTGATGTAGCATCTAATTCGGATGCTGGCAGTAAAGGGATTTATACGGTCAGAACAAAGGATAACCGGGGCAGGGATGTAACGGTCACATACGGTACAAATATTGAAAGGATGAAGGAAGTTGAGCCATACTACCCTTCCTATTATGTTTGCTATGCCGGCAGTAAGGGTAAAATACTGGCGGGCACCTTTGACTATAATTATGATGTAACAATTGACGAAAGCTATGAGTCAGCAATAATAGAGATGAAATATAGCTCTTCCGAAACGCCTAATATCAAGGTATTTATGCCTGACGGAACAACAGAATATGAATTGTTTGATGGAGTAAACTACAGGAATCAGGTTATCCCGGCAGATGAATCGGCTTCGGGAAAAGAAGAAAAGTATTTGTTTGTTACTATTCCTTCTCCAACTACAGGGACATGGAAAATAGAATCAAATCGGGAACTTACTGTGACACCGTGTAAAGTCAAGGTTCCCGCTGCTTTTGAATCTATTTCCGCATCTGTTTACGAAGAGGATAGTACGAGTAAAATAAGGACTGTCTGGGAGCTTAATGAAACAGATGACAGTACGGTATCATTGTATCTGTTAAAAGAAGACGGCACATCAGGCACGATAGAGCTGGCAAAGGATCTGCCCGGAGAACCGGGAATCTTCGAATGTGATATACCGGCAAGTGTAACAACGGGAAAGTATAAAGTAAGGGGAGAGGTAAAAAGAGCAGATATAGATGCTGAGGATACATTCTCTTTTGATGAGATGAGTACGGCGGCCTTTGAGATAGTTGATACCGAGGCACCGGATGCTCCAACGGACTTTACAGTTGAGCCGGCAGGTAACGGTATGATGAAGGCGGAATGGACAGCAGTTGACGGTGCGGATGAATATCGCATCTATCCCTTGGATGAAAGCGGAAAGATTGATAATACTGTGAAAACTATGGTAAGCGTGGAAGGGACTGAGTCCAATACGATGTTCGGAGGGACTCAATTGATTCCCAAAAAGTCAGAGGGTGATGGAACTGATACAAGTCCCGAAACGTTAGAGTATGGCTGGATTCCAGGCAGAACATACAGGTTTGCGATTTATGCAGTTAAAAAATCGGCAGTTCCGGATCCGGAAGATCCGGATAAGGATATGGAGATAGATCATATTAGCGAGCCTGCATATACAGGGCCGGTTAATCTTCCGATACCGAATCCTCCTGAATTTGATGTAAGCTTCTCTTCCGAGCGGGGGAACATAAATGTGGAGAAAGACGAAAATGATATTGATATAAGGTATACCAATTACGATAAGGTTACTTGCAGCTATCAGTCAGATACCATAGCAGATGTGGTATTCTACGTTAACGGAGATGATGTGGCTGATTTCACGGGTAAGGAGATTATACAGGAGCTGGAGCTGAACGAAGGAAGCAATCTGGTAGAGATAGAAGCTGTAAAGGCAAATGGTGATAAAACCTTGAAGTCTTACGAATTCTACTATGACAACAAAGCACCGGACTTGATGGTGCAGAGTCCGAACAGCAGTGACAGTATAAAATCAGGAAAAGTATCGGTGTCGGGAAAGACAACACCGGGAAGCAGGCTTTATGTAAATGGAACTCAAATGACTGTGGAGGAAGACGGAAGCTTTAACGATGACTTTATGCTTTCAGATACATATAGGGAAACAATAACCATCGCAGCTGTGGATTTAGCCGGCAACAAGACTGAGTATTCAACCGAGGTGTTGAATTCGGATATCGGCGAAGTGGTGGGGGTACAGATTATACCGCAGTTACGACAGCTGCGAGTGGGGGATAGTATACAGCTGAAGCTTTACGGTATTACGAATAACAACAGCAAGGTATTGCTGGAGGCGGATAAGGCCGACTGGCAGCTTTTAGATACCGGAGGAAGTGCCTCTATCACCCCGGATGGTTTGCTGACTGCGGTAAAGCCTGGTGAAGCTATAGTAAAAGGCCAATATGCTTTTTCGGGAGAAATGGATTATGCAGATGCGCTGATTATCAATGTGGTGTCTAATACATCAGATGGGGATGAGGATAGCCGCAAAGATAACTCCAGTAATGCAGATATAAATGGTATTGATACAGGAAGTCTGCTAAGGAAATCTCTGAATTTCAATGCAGATGATGAAATAACCATACCCGGGCTCATTCAGCTCAGATTCACAGGCAATGAGATATTTGCCAATGGGCACTTAGAGGTATATGAAATCAAGGATTTGCTGCAATACAGGCAGCAAAGCGGTAATAAGGATTTCGTAAGCAGCATAATGGATATTAGGATACCTGAGGGGTACCAATTTAACTCTCCGATTGAAATTACGTTTTTCTTTGATAAAAATAAAGTCAAAGATATTAAGAAAATCGGAATATATGTGTACAATGAAAAGACGGGTGACTGGGATTTAGTCGGGGGAGCTGCTGACGAGGAAAAAGGAACAATTACCGTAAGGATTCCTCACTTCAGCAAGTATGCGGTTATGGAAAACAGCGGGATGACTGTAATGACAGATATGGAAGGGCATTGGTCCAGAGATTCCGTATACAGGCTTATTGACAGAGGAATAGTAAACGGAATCAAACTGCCTTCGGGAGATTACAGGTTTGAGCCGGAAAGAACCGTTACCAGAACGGAATTTGCAAAGATGCTTGCTCTTTGTGAAGGTAATCCGCAAGCTGGCGCATATACGGATTTGTCAACTTTTGCAGATGATTCGGATATTCAGCCTTGGGCCCGGCCTTTCTTGAAGTATTGCAGCAGTAATGGATGGATAAATGGAAAAGGGGTAGGGGATAAAGTATATATGAAGCCTCAGGACCCAATAACAAGAGCCGAGGCTGCCGCAATGATATCAAGAGCATTGAAGCTTTCTGCAGCTGATAAAAGGATAAAAGCCGGATTCAGCGATAAGGATAAGATTCCTCAATGGGCTGCAGCCTATATTGATCAGCTTCTTGAGAAAAAGCTGATGCAAGGCTATTCGGACGGTACCTTCAGGCTGGACAGAGTGCTGACCCGGGCAGAGGCGGCAAAAATATTCGACACATACGTATCACAGAAGTAAGAAATAAGGACACGGGGACGTTGGGGACACGGGGACGTTTAATCTGTCCCGCTGAAAGCAGGACAGATTAAACGTCCC
>DAOLPD010000223.1:0-3659 GCA_035417425.1 Bacillota bacterium | reverse complement strand
CCTCCAGGAGCAGGATAGACAAGTTTCAATAAAAATTAACAAGGATAAGATCAGACAGTATGGACTTACCGGTTCACAGGTTGCATTAAAGGTTAAGAATATCATTTCCGGATATACCGCAACTACATTAAAAACTAACGGAGCAGAAATGGATATCAGGATCGTGTATCCTGAAGAAGCTGTAACAACACTGACGAATTTAGGTGACATTACCATAAGTACAGCCACCGGAGGATATATTCCTCTTTCTTCCATTGCTGAAATCGTCATGGACTATGTGCCGACCAATATCATCAGGTCAGACCAGACCCGTTATGTAACTGTTACATGTGAGGTATTCGGCCGTGCAGCAGGCAGCGTTGGCAATGAGATAAAAGGTATTTTGGATCAGATGACTTTTCCGGAGGGATATACGGTGTCCCTTGGGGGTACAAATGAAATGATGAATGAAACCTTCTCATCACTGGGCCTTGTAATAGAATTGGCGATTATACTGGTGTATCTTGTCATGGCCGCACAGTTTGAGTCACTGGTAGATCCATTCGTCATCCTGTTTACAATACCGCTGGCGCTTACCGGGGCATTACTGCTGCTTTTTATAACCGGTACACCGATAAGCATGATGGCATTGATAGGTTGTCTGGTGCTTGTAGGTATTGTTGTTAACAATGGTATCATACTTGTTGACTATATTAATACTCTACAGGAAAGAGACGGATGTGAACCGGAGGAAGCTGCTCTCAAGGCTTGTCCTACAAGACTGCGTCCTATACTGATGACTGCTTTGACTACTATTCTCGGACAGTTTCCAATTATATTCTCAAACGGCTCAAACAGCGAGATGCTGAAGGGCATGGGGCTTGTAATTGCAGGAGGACTTACCACATCCACCTTCCTGACACTTTTCTTTGTGCCGATTCTTTATTTATATTTTAATAATCTTGCGGCCAAAATAAGAAAGAAAATGGGAATCAAGCCCAAGATGAAGCTGTCGGAAATTGAACAGCAGTTGAATTAGAGAATGACATACTGACAGGAGCTGCAAAATAGAGATTTCAGTACCGGATTGACATGGCAGCATGAAAAAACAGGAAGGGGAAAATGACTCCTTCCTGTTCTCTTACCGGGAATCCATAAATAGTACAGAGTTTTTATGATATATCATATTACTCCGATTATTCCGGTATTTTCCTATATTCAGACGGGGAAACGCCGACTTTTTCTTTGAACAATTTTGCGGAATGGCCGTTATAATCCATATTGCAGGCAGCAAAGGCCTGGGCGACGGAAAGGTTGGCATCCAGCAGCTTTTCCTTCAGCTTGCTGATTTTATAGTTGATATAATACTCATAGGGTGTTACGCCGGTATGCTTCTTGAACAGCTTTGAAAAATGTGCCTTGCTGAGGCACGCCGTCTTTGCCGTTTCATTTGCGTCAAACTTGTCCATCCAATGGTTTTCCAAATATTCTTTCGCCTTTTCAATCTCATCCTTGCCGCGATAAACTCTCCTGTTAATCATAAGTGCCACAACAAATGCCACCCGGTTCATGTCATCCAAAATGGGGAAAACCGTAATGTCCTGGTATAAGGCTTCCACATCTAAATCTTTTATGTCGTATCGTTCCGCAATATCTTCCAAAGGTACTCTGACATCCGGGAAAAAGACGGTTTCTCCCTGGAAAGCCTGCTTAACCGCATGAAGCTGGCCTGAGTCGATAATGTAAGGATCTTTGAATATATTGTATTTCCCTACAATCATGTCCGGGCTGGCAGTATGAAATTGGGCCAGCATAGCCTTATTCACCAGCACCGATGTTCCATCCGGAGCGTATACCTGAATGGGATAGGGGAAGAACTCAATCACTTTTGCAAGCAGTTCTTCCTTTCCAAAGAAGGATCGAAATGACCCGATTATGTTGTTTTGCCTGTCTTCCATATTTCTTCCATCCTTTATCAACTTTTAGCATCTGCTGTCTTCAGGATCTTCTGATATGGGGGCAGTCATTTTATACCTTTTTTAATTATACTTCCTATATGAGGAAAATTCAAGTTTGGAACGGCATAATTGACACAGCCTTGGGCATATTATACAATGTAAATGCAAATGATTTGCAAGAAGGAGCAGAAGCAATGAAAAGAGCAATAATTGCAATAGTTATTTTATTATTGTCAGGCATAGCGCTGTCAGGCTGTGCGGAAGCCGGAAAGAAGCCGGATGACCAAAGATTGAAAATATATGTCAGCTTTTATCCTATGTATTTTCTTGCAAGTGAAATAGCAGGGGACAAAGCGGAGGTCATAACCATGGTACCTGCGGGAGCGGAACCCCATGACTGGGAGCCTGCTCCAAAGACGGCAGCGGAGCTCAGTAAGGCTGACATGCTGATATATAACGGGGCAGGTATGGAGACATGGTTAGATAAAATACTGCCCAATATTGACGAGAAAAGAACGAGAATAGTTGATGCCGGTCAGGGCATAGAGCTTCTTAAGTCTGAAGAGCACGGTGAGGAAGAAGAGAACATTGAGGAAAGCCACGAGCATGGAATCTATGATCCCCATATATGGGTAAGTCCCATAAGATTCAGGCAGCAAGCCCAGAATGTTTATGAGGCGCTTTTGGAAATTGATCCTGAGAATTCGGAGTACTATGGAAAAAGGAAAATGGAACTGGATTCAAGGCTTTCCGATCTGGTTGAAGATATATGGGATGCTTCAAAGAATTTCAAAAGTAATACAATCGTTGTGTCCCATGAGTCCTTTGGCTACTTTGCAGATGATTTTTCGTTAGAACAGATTGCAATAAGAGGAATCAATCCTCAGGAGGAACCAAGCCCCTCAAAGATGGTTGAGCTTGTCAAAAAATGCAGGGAGAAGAAAGTAAAATATGTTTTTTTTGAGAAGCTTACAAGCCCAAAGCTCACTGAGACCCTGGCAAAGGAAGTGGGAGCAGGAGTCTTGGTGCTCAATGATGCAGCAGGCCTCAGCGAAGAGGATATAAAGTCCGGGAAGGATTATATTACTGTAATGTATGAAAATCTTGAAAACCTGAAAAAGGCATTGGGTGATTAAATGGGAACAGAAATTATAAGAGTTGAAAACATAAGCTTTGGATACGGTAAAGCCAAGGTGCTGGATGATGTCAGTACAAGCATTGTCGACGGAGATTTCATAGGGATTGTAGGCCCGAATGGCTCGGGCAAAAGTACGCTGCTCAGGATTTTTCTCGGTTTGATAAAACCTCAGAAAGGTACCGTCAGGGTTTTTGATACTGATATTGAAAAATTCAGCCAATGGGGCAAGATAGGATACATACCGCAAAAAGCCACTTCCTTCAACCAGGGCTTCCCTGCAACAGTGGAAGAGGTGGTTTTGGCAAACCTGTATCCGATTGTGGGCTTGGCAGGACGCATAAAAAAGGCTCATCGGGAAAAGGTTGATGAGGCGCTTCAGACCGTCGGGATGCTGGAGCAAAAGAAAAGCATGGTCGGAAGGCTTTCAGGAGGGCAGCAGCAGAGGGTATTCATTGCCAAAGCCCTGGTCAGCGCTCCCCGGGTGATATTTATGGATGAGCCGACGGTAGGTATTGATCAGAAGTCTGAAGAAAGCTTTTATGAATTGATGGGATCCCTGAACAGGGAAAAGGGCATCACACTGG
>DAOLPD010000222.1:0-3773 GCA_035417425.1 Bacillota bacterium | reverse complement strand
TTTCATACGATAATTAAGTCACTTTTAGGGTGACATTTTCACAAAGTATTGACATGATTTTTTTGTATGAACAGGACGACCAATCATATAAAAAGGCATACTGCTTGTGCAATGGGATGATATAATGATTAATAATACTATATGGGGGGCAGTATTATGAAGAGTAAAGGTATGGAAGCTTCAAAGCCTGCCGGCAAGAGAAAGAGCAGAAGGATTGATTATTACTCAAAGATACAATGCATTAAAAATACTTATAAGGGTAGGACTGAAGAATTCGAGATGCCGCTTGAACTTACACTTATTAATATTTCAGTAGGGGGTTTGGGTATAATATCTGAAAATCCTTTTGAAAAAGATACTGTGCTGGTATTAAGCTTCAAGCTGGAAGAAGAGAAATACGAAAAAGTATCTGCGAAGGTAATGTGGATGATGAAAATGGGAGATATGTACCGGCATGGGTTGGAAATAATGAATGTATCCGGGAAGCTTTTCAAACACTTGAGCATGCTTGACAACAGCATTACAACAAAGGTATGAAAGACTTGAATCAGACAAAAAATTGCAAATTATCCTGCAATGTAATATAATAATTAAGGAAATTCAACAAGTGCGCCAGGGAAATGGAATTTACTATATGATAAAATCACTGAATAAGGAGTAGTAGCATGAGTTTATTAGAGAACTGGAGAGATACTGCATATAACAGCGAGCAGGATGAAAAAGCTAAAAAGAAATTTTGGGAAGGATACTTTGAGAAGGAAGAATCCATCTATGAAAAGCTGCTTTCCAATCCCGAAGATGTTGTAGAGGGAACGGTCGCGGAACTGGCAGAAAGGTACGGGACGGATATACTGCTTTTCACGGGTTTCCTTGACGGTATTAACGACAGTCTTGTTAATCCGATGGAGCTTGAGTCGCTGGAAGAGTCGAGCAGCGTCAAGCTGGAGATAGACTTTGAGAAGCTTTATTATAACATGCTGAAGGCAAAAGCAGATTGGCTGTATAATCTGCCTCAGTGGGACAGTATACTGGATGCTGAGAAAAGAAAGGAAATAACAAAGAGGCAAAGGCTTTCAGGCACAGTGATAAAATCAAAGGAGCCGGGAAGAAATGAACCCTGCCCTTGCGGAAGCGGAAAGAAATATAAAAAGTGCTGCGGCGCTAATAAATAACGTATAAAAGATAACTCCCAAAGGAAGATTTACCGATGGGAGTTTTTATTAATCGCATAGGAAAGGGGATATCTATGAAATACGGCGATTTAAGAAACAAGCAGGGCCTTACCGAGAAGGAATTTTTGGCCCAATATGATGCAGGGCGTTATGAAAGGCCTTCCGTTACAGTAGATATGCTTATTTTTTCGATTATGGACGAAATGAAGAAAGAGTTGAAGATACTTATGGTAAGAAGGGGGGATCATCCCTTCATGGGATATTGGGCACTTCCCGGAGGTTTTGTAAATATGGATGAAAGCCTGGATGCGGCGGCCCTTAGGGAGCTGAAGGAAGAAACGGGCATTGAGGATGTATATATGGAGCAGCTGTATACATGGGGGGATGTTGACAGAGATCCCCGCACCAGGGTTATAGGCTGTTCATATATGGCTATTGTTGACAGCAGCAAGCTGACCGTAAAGGCCGGGGATGATGCGGAGGATGCGGCATGGTTCAAGGTAGAGTGCAGTAACATTGATCAGAAAAAGCCCATAAACAATGTAAGGCTTGTATTGAGTAATGACAGGGATACCCTGGAGGCAATTATTAAGGTTGACAGAACCTTTGCCGGGAATACCGTGCGGGTAAGCAGAGAATTATTGGAGTCAAGAGGTATTGCTTTTGATCATGGGAAGATAATCCAATATGCAGTCGAAAGCATAAGAAACAGGCTTGAATATAGGGACATAGGCCTGCTGACTGAATAAAAGGAGGGATAGTATATGAAAAAGGTCAGGTTAACAGTCATATGGGCTGCTATATTGGCGTCCTGTCTTTTAATATTTGCATTTGCCGAGGATACGGGAAAGCTTGTGCAGGGAACCGAGTCTGATGCCAGGATTATATATAACGGCAGGGAAGCGGTTCTCGGATTAAAGCCGGTATTGATAAACGGGAGCAACTATCTATCTGTAAGAGCTGTGTCTTCCTTGTTTGAAAAAAATATATACTGGGATTCAAGCAAAAATGAGATCGTAATTACTGACAAAACAAATCCGCAACTGGAGTACCTGAATTCCGAACTTGCCTTGAAGGACAAAAGCATACAAGAGCTTGAAGCAAAGCTGAAAAAACTGGAAAGCAGAACTGTAAGTGAAGAAAGGCTGAGTATTGAAGAGCTTCAGGAGAAGATTAACAATGAATTTGGGAGCTATGAGGGAGTATCATACAGAGTAATACTTTCAGGCAATGAAGATGAGATAAGGACTATATTTGAAATTGACCTGAGCAAGGACAGATCATCCTGGAACAGTCTGTCGACGAAAGAGAGAAATGAGCTTGTCGAAGAGGTTGCCGAAGTTATAATGGAGGAGTATTCTTCAGCAAAAATCAAGGGCTATTGCAAGGATATATCGGATTCAAGAATACTGTTTCCTTTTTACTATAATTGGGATGATGAGCTTGTCAAAGGGTACTACAAGAACTACAGCACCATAAGTATTATAGAGGAAGAATTCAATAATAAATATGACGATTATTTGAAAGGAATCCATTTTACCTTTGCCCTTAAAGGAAACGACAGCATTGTGAAATTCACAGCATACATACAAAGAGACAGGTTTGGGAAAGGATGGGATTCACTTTCGGATAATACCTTAAAAAGCTTTATGAAAAAACTGTGCGGCGAAATAGCGGGAAAATTCGAAGAATGCTATATTTTCGGATATATATATGATACGGACAACAATGAAGAATTGGCATTTTGTGAACAGACAGTTGAAGGAGATTTTGTATTCGGCAGAGAAGAATAACATGAAATAAAGAGTACTGTGGGAGGTAGCTTATGAATTATAATGAGGTATTGGAAAAAGCAAAGTCTCAAATAGGATCGAAATGCAGAATTTGCCGTGAATGCAACGGAGTAGCCTGCAGAGGTGAAATACCGGGTGTGGGCGGCAAGGGCAGCGGAAGCGGATTTATCAGGAGCTATGAGAAGCTGAATGAAATAAAGCTTAACATGGATACAATATATGAATCCAAGGAAGTGGATACATCTATAGAGCTTTTTGGCAAGAGCTTCGCTTATCCGGTTTTTGCAGCCCCTATTGGAGGTTTGCAGCAGCATTACAGGGAAGATTCAAATGACTATGAATACAGCCATGCAATTGTATCGGGCTGTAAGAACGCGGGTACGGCAGGCTTCACCGGCGACGGAGTAAAAGATGAATTCTACGAACTTCCTCTGAAGGCTATATCAGAAGCTGGTGGCTGGGGTATACCGACAATAAAGCCGTGGAAGAACGATGAAATTTTAAGAAAAATTAAAATGGCTGAAGCAGCGGGAGCTTTAGCAGCAGCCATGGATATCGATGCCGCAGGCCTAACACTTCTGGCTGCTTTAGGCAAACCCGTAAGTTCGAAACCTGTTGAAGAAATTAGAGAAGTAGTGGCGGGCACGAAGCTGCCCTTTATAATAAAGGGAATAATGACAGCTGCAGGAGCGGTAAAGGCTGTTGAAGCGGGGGCGTATGGCATAGTGGTTTCCAATCATGGAGGCAGGGTATTGGATCATACTCCCGCACCGGTGGAGGTTTTGCCGGAAATATACAAGGCAGTAGG
>DAOLPD010000221.1:0-3946 GCA_035417425.1 Bacillota bacterium | reverse complement strand
CTGGGCTTTACGAGCCAGGTGGAGTCGGAGGAATTGACGGCTTTGGGCAGGAAACTGGGGCTTCCTGTAATAGAAGACCTGGGAAGCGGGCTTCTTATGGATCTGACAGAGTATGGACTGCCCTACGAGCCGACAGTGCAGCAGGCTGTCAAAGCAGGCGTCGATGTGGTGACCTTCAGCGGGGATAAAATGCTTGGGGGACCTCAAGCCGGTATAATTGTTGGCAAAAAGGAATATATAGACAAGATGAAGAAGAATCCTCTTACAAGAGCAATGAGGATTGACAAGCTTACTTTGGCTGCTCTCGAAGGGACTCTGAAGCTTTATACGGATAAAGAGCTTGCTTTGGCAGAAATTCCGGTGCTCAGAATGCTTACCTATGACAGCGAGGAGTTGGGCAAAAAAGCCAGGCGCCTTGGTGTGAGGCTGAAAAAATCCATTGGAGATATGGCGGCAATAGGAATTGAAGATGAGTTTTCCGAAGTGGGAGGAGGCTCAATGCCTTTGCATAAAATGCCTACAAAGGTTGTTGCAATAAAGCCGAAGGCAGTATCCCTGACGGGACTGGAAGAAAAGCTGAGGGCATACAAGACTCCGGTGATAGCAAGGATAGTCAGGGATAGGCTACTGCTTGACATCAGGACGATAATGGATGATGAATATAAGGTTGTGGAAGATGCAATGCTATGGGCGTTTACCCAGCTATCAGGAAGCAAATTGAGGGAAGGCGAGGGTCAGGCTTGAAGAATGTGATAATAGGAACAGCAGGGCATATAGACCATGGGAAGACAACTCTCATAAGAGCTTTGACGGGAAGGGATACTGACAGGCTGAAAGAGGAAAAGGAGAGAGGAATATCCATTGAGCTGGGCTTTACATACTTTGACCTTCCAAGCGGGAGAAGAGCAGGAATTATTGATGTCCCCGGCCATGAGAGGTTTATTAAAAACATGCTTGCAGGTGCCGGAGGAATTGATGCAGTAATACTTGTGATAGCTGCAGATGAGGGTGTAATGCCTCAGACCAGGGAGCATCTCAACATACTTTCCCTGCTGCAGGTAAAGAAGGGAATCATAGCTCTTACAAAAAAGGACATGGTAGACCAGGAATGGCTGGAAATGATAATTGAGCAGGTTAGGGAAGAGACTGCAGGCACTTTCCTTGAAAACGCAAATATAATACCCGTATCATCAATCAGCGGTGAAGGGCTGAAAGAGCTTATTGCAGAGATAGATTCCGTGACAGAAATTGTGGAAGAGAAGGATGCTCATAAGGTATTCAGGCTTCCCGTAGACAGGGCCTTTACCATAACAGGCTTTGGTACTGTAGTGACAGGTACGCTTATTTCGGGCAGTATAAACGAAGGGGACAGGATTGAGATATACCCGGGAAAAACCGAGACAAGAGTACGTTCCATACAGGTACATGAAAAAAGTGTAAAGACTGCATATGCAGGACAGCGGGTGGCTATAAATATCGCAAATATAAAGCTTGATGAAATCCGAAGAGGAGATGTTTTAGCACAGCCCGGGTGTATGGAACCTACAATGATGCTGGATGCAAGGCTGGAAATATTGAAGGACGCGGATAAAATTATTGACAATAGGGACAGGTTAAGATTTTATCACGGAACCTCTGAGATAATGTGCAGAGTAGTACTACTGGACAGGGAAGAATTGAAGCCGGGGGAGAGTGCATTCGTGCAGCTCAGACTGGAGGAGGAGACTGCCTGCATGAACGGAGACCGTTTTGTTATCAGGACATATTCTCCGATGCTTACCATAGGCGGAGGGACAGTGCTGGAACCCAATCCTCCCAAGAGAAAGCGCTTCAAAGAGGATGTAATAGATGAACTGAAGATTAAAGAGCAGGGCAATCCGACAGAGGTAGTTGAGAGGTATCTGATACAGAACAGCGATAAGTTTCCCGAAAAGAAAACAATATTAAAGGCAGCAGGAAACATGACTGCCGAACTTTATGACAAGATAGCTGCCGAGCTTCTGGAGAAAAAGCTTATTACCGAGTTCAGGCTTGGAGATGAGACTTATGTACTTCATGTGAAGTATCTGAGGGATGTGGAGACCAAACTTACAGAGCTGCTGGAGTCATATCACAGGAGAAATCCGCTGAAAAGCGGAATATCAAAGGAAGAGCTTAGGACCAAGGTTTTTGAAGGTATGAAGCCAAGACTGGCTGATATGGTTTTCGGATATTTTGAAGCTTGCGGAATTATCAGGCTTGAGAGTCAATATGCCGCATTAAGCGGTTTTAAGGTGCAATTCAACAAACAGCAGGAGCATATTAGGGATACTATCATGCAGGAATATAAAAAGAACCGGTTCAACCCTCCCAGGCTTTCAGAACTGGCTGCAGCAAACCGTTTGAACATAAACCAATGCCAGGAGGTATACATTGCTCTGATTGAAATGGGCGAGCTTGTGAAGCTGGATGAGGATATTGCTTTTTCAAAGGATGCATATAATGAAGCAGCAGAGCTTTTAAGGAAGTACATAAAGGACAACGGTTCGATACAGCTTGGCCAGTTCAGGGATCTGCTGGGCACCAGCAGAAAATATGCTATGGCACTCCTGGATTATTTTGATCAGAATAAGATTACGAAGCGTATTGGAGATAACAGAGTATTGTTCTAAGAGGAGGACTGGGTTTCAGTCCTCTTTTTCATGAATTCATATATCTCTCCGGCTATGGTTCTGAATAGGGATTGTACGCTTGAGCCGCTGTCCTTGCTCATTACTATCATTATATAAGGATTATCCTTGAGGAATACTATGCCTGCGTCGTTATAGACCCCCTCGCCTGAGCTGGTGCCTGTCTTGTGAGCGACGGGAGATTTGTAGCCTATTCCTGCAGGCAGCCTGTTTGAATATATATTGTTCAGAAGAGCTTCCAGGAACAGCTTGTCATTGTCCGCTCCGAAGGTTCTGCCATGGTACAGCAGGTCAAGCACATGCCCCAGATCCTTTGGAGTCGTTCTGGGAGACTTGGAAATCCCGTATCTCTTGATGTTGTTTTTGACAGAGGTGCCTTGGGCAGGCATTATTTCGCTGTATACGATACTGTTTTTCACTCCCAGATCCTTAAGGATTTTATTAATCTGCTCTGAGCCTAAATGACGAAGGGTAATATTGAAATAATCATTTATTGAATGGCTTATCATTCTGGATAATAGGTATTTTAGATTGTATTTGCTTTTGGTGGTTTCATCGGTATAGACCTTGTCAAGCTCCAATTCCCCGCGGCTGTTCATATAGTACATTACTGCGGCTGATAGAAGCTTGCAGGTGGAGGCGGAATTAAAGTACCCTTCATCCGGATTGTCCGGATTTGTTTTTTCCCCGTTGAAAGCATATTCAAAACCGGTATTCAGTTCCTTGATGTATATTCCTATGGTTCCCCTGCCCCTGTTTTTATAATATGAGTTTATCCGTTTTATTATAATTTCTTCAACATTTTTATTGAAGTCTGAAGCAGCTTGCTGCTGAGCTTCATCAGGCTGCTCAGGCTCCTGCTGCTCAGGGACAGGTGAAGGTACTGCCTCCTCACGGGATTCAGGCACAGGAAGGGGTTCTGCTTCAGTAGCAGGTGCAGACTCAGGGGCAGCAGGATCTGATGTTGTTTCTGCCGGTTCAATACTGTATGTGATATATGAACACAAAGATATAATAAGAAAAAACAGTGTAAGTATTTTTAAACCTTTATACATTTCAAGACCTCATTTAAGCATAATTCAATCATTAAAATATATGCAGGAGGGTCATGAAAATCAAGTTATCCCAAAAAAAGAAGCACTATGGGTATTGTTTTTTATGTTGACAGATATCAAGAATCTTAGGAGGAATATACCGGGCGGAGTCTTGATATTGCTTAACAGCGGCAGCATTTAATGCTGCAATTTATAGGCACTTTTGTGCAGGTAAATAATTGT
>DAOLPD010000220.1:0-3988 GCA_035417425.1 Bacillota bacterium | reverse complement strand
TGCACATTTGCCTGTTATACTATGTTCATGAAATGCTAATACTGATTTTTCCAAGAACACTCCCTGTAAATAAGCCTGAGATCCCCTCCCGGGCTTATTCTCATTTATACCTTAACTTCTTCATAATCATCAAACTGTGCATTATACAGGGATGCGTATACTCCGCCGCTGCTTATAAGCTCCTCATGATTTCCCTTTTCTTCGATTCCATTATCGGTAAGCACCAATATTGTTTTTGCTCTCTTGATTGTGGACAGTCTGTGGGCTATTACAAAAGTGGTTCTGCTGCTGGACAATTCCTCCAGGGATTGCTGTACAATCCTCTCACTTTGATTATCAAGGGATGAGGTCGCTTCATCCAGTATAAGTATAGGAGGGTTTTTCAAAAAAACCCTGGCAATGCTTATTCTCTGCTTCTGCCCTCCGGAAAGCTTTACTCCCCTTTCTCCCACATAAGTATCATAGCCCTTTTCCAGAGTCATAATAAATTCGTGGGCATTCGCCTTCTTTGCTGCCTCTATGGCTTCTTCATCCGAGGTCCCTGGCTTGCCGTATTTTATGTTTTCCATCACAGTCCCCGCAAAAAGGTAAACATCCTGCTGGACAATCCCGATATTTTTTCTCAGGGACTTCAGTTTGATGTTTTTAATATCTATTCCGTCAATTTTTATTGAACCCTCAGTAGCCTCATAAAACCTTGGTATAAGGCTGCAGAGTGTTGATTTTCCTCCCCCTGAGGGCCCCACGAGAGCAACCGTCTCTCCGGGCTCCAGATTCAGATTTATGTCCCTTAATACCTGGCCTCCTTCGCCATACTTGAAGGAGACATTTATAAATTCAACCCTTCCCTCGGCTTTCTCAAGGGTTATGCTGTCCTCACCGTCCTTTATGTCCGGCTCCGTATCCAGTATTTCCAGGAACCTTTCAAATCCTGTCATCCCCTTTTGGAACTGCTCGGTAAAATGGATAAGAGACCTTATGGGCACAAGGAAGGTATTTATATACAGCAGATATGCCACGAGATCCGAGGTTGCTACTTTCCCAAGCTTTATGAAATATGCACCGGCAATAACGGCAAAAATATAAATTATACCGTCAAAAAATTCCACCCCGCTGAAGAAGCGGCCCATGTAATAATAGCTTTCCTGTTTTGTATCGAGAAAGCCCTTGTTCCCTCGGGTGAACTTCTCCTGTTCCTCGCTCTCATTGGAAAAAGACTGTACAACTCTTATTCCGGCAATACTGTCCTCAATCTGTGCATTTATTTCCGCCACCTTCTGTCTGTTCCGCCTGAATACCGAACGCATCTTGTTGTTGTAGAAATATGCAAAGCCCATAAGTAAGGGTACAAAGGCAAAGGTAATCAAGGTAAGCTTCACATCTATACTGAGCAGTATAAGGAAAGCTCCGAGTATTTTTATAATTGAAACGAACACTTCCTCAGGTCCGTGGTGTGCCAATTCGCTTATATCAAACAGGTCGTTGACAATCCTCGACATTATCTGCCCGGTCTTGTTATTGTCATAGAAGGAAAAGGACAGCTTCTGGAGATGTGAAAAAATATCCTCTCTCATGTCATACTCAATTCTGGCGCCCATTATATGGCCCCAAGCTGTAATGAAATACTGGCAGAAGTACTTGAGTATGTGCATTCCGAGCATTAATGCCCCAATCTTCAAAATGATATCAAAAGCCACGCCAATTTCAACACTTATGCCGTGGTCCAGCAGGTATCTTACAAGCACAGGAAACAGCAGATCTATTCCCGCTACCGTAAGTGAACAGAACATATCAAGAAAGAATAAGCCTTTATATGGCTTATAATATGAAATGAATCTCCTCAGCTTATTCATAGGTTAAGACCCCCACATCAAAAAAATAACAGCTGCACTCAGCAAAAAACATCGTTAACAAATATATTATATACATTTGCCGTACGTATTCCAATAAATATTTGTGGGACATGGGGACGTTTCTCCTGTCCCGCTGAAATCGGGACAGGAGAAACGTCCCCGTGTCCCCGTCCCCGTGTCCCTCTTTATGCGGAATGCTCATTCATAGATAAGCCTATCCGCCTTTTCAAAAATCTCTTCCTGCTTACCTTTCGGAAGCCGGTCGATATAGTTTTTCAAGTATAGCCGCAATGCCATTTCCCCTTCCGATAAATCCACTGCCTGTATATCAGTTTTAAACGGATGCCTTCTTATCAGTGCGGCAATCTCTATATCTCCAAGGATATCAAAAACCGAAGTGATTTCTTCCTCATTGAGCATTGCATCAAATAATAAATCCTCCAAGTCCCCGAAGGATTTTACTTTTTCTTTTATAAGCGCAAGCTTATCGGATGAATGACGGCACATGAGCAATTCGTCAATCAGCTTTCTGTAATCCTCATCATGCATCTTCGCCCCGGACAGAAATCGGATTCCGGGTTTCAAGTCCGGTAAAACCCTCGATATGAAGGTTTTGTCCAGGGTATTCATCCTTACTGCGTGAAGGATATTGGTTATAATTCCCGGCAGGCTTTTTTCTATATATCTTCTTAGCGGAAGGCTGTCAATATTCAGCTCTTCAAGCACCTTTCCGGCTGCCTCGCGGATTTTCAAAGCAAGTGAATGCTCGTTATATCCCGATAGTTCATAATGAAGATGCCTAATCTCTTCTGCTGTAATATCCAGTTTCACAACGCTGCGGTTTGCAAAGGAACACCCCAGTGCTGCGGTCAATACCTGCTCAAAGATACTGATCAGCAAATCCTTGTACTCTTTGTCGTATCCGTAAAGCAGATAATGGATATCCTCTGCTGCAAAATGCCTGCAGAATTCATTTTCGAGAAAAAGATTCTCAAGGTATTTCTGAATAAACTCGATCCCTATCAAATCAGTGACAGGATTGCAAAGCTGATAATCGATGGATGCGGGTGTCTCATGAGCCTCATAATCAGGGTCATATGCCTTGAAGAAGCTTTCAATCCCTTCGTTTATTGTTGAATTATAGGAATAGTTGGGTGTAACCAATTTATTCTTCCGAATCAGGTCAAAAATATGTTTTGCGGAATGAAGCCTGACATTAATCAGCTTTCTTCCCTTCTGATAAATTTCGAAAATACTTGCCTTTTTTAGTTCACTGACTGCGAAGTTAACATCAGGCAGAGACTTCAAATATAGTCCTATTGTGCAGAGGTTGGATTTCATAATGCTTTCAGCCTCCTCCACTCTTATGGAACTGCTTTCGCCGCCGTTGTATATTTCACATTTATATGCCAAAAGTTGAATACATTGCATCTGGATGTTCTCCATGTCAGTGTCGCACAAAAGCCCCTTGGCATAAGCCTCTTTCAGGATTGAAGTAAAATATTGCTCACTGCTTAGCTTATTACTGTCAATGATACGACGCTTTTCAATATTCGCCATCTTCATCCTCCTCATCCGCCATCTGATCCTCCGAATAGTCAGGAGGATATCCGTACCTCAAATTCCGCGCCATATTGGCAAGCTCCCGTCCGGAAAGCAGTTCCAGGGATCCCTGGCATTTGCCGTCAAAGCTGTTTTTCATGAATTTTATAAGATCATCATCGCTCATCAAATCAAGAGTCTCATTTTTATAGCAGTAAAACATTTCCGTAAGCTCATGAATTGTTTCAGCATAGTTGTGCATTGAAATATATGGAGAGTCACAGAATTCCCTGATTATCTTTTGGATGGCGCCGCTCCCGAATTCGATTCTTCCGTTGCTTCTTAGGGCAATATTACGGGTTTCAACCAGCTCGGCAGCTTCAAAGCGGGATAGGACTAATCCGAATTCGGCTGTAAATTCGTTGCATTTTTCAATCTCTGTTATCGCTTGCTTTTCTATCAGCGATGAAGATATGCCCATAATCTCAAATGGCAAAAGCAATCACCCCAATATAAAATTTAAGCTCAAATGCAAAATTAAGTTCTAGTTTGAAGGATTAAATTCCACAAAAAATATAAGTATATAGGTGAGA
>DAOLPD010000219.1:0-4010 GCA_035417425.1 Bacillota bacterium | reverse complement strand
GTTATCAGTTAAGTGCCTGACAGCTGACAGGATATACTTCAGTGTATCTTCCGAATTGGATATTTTCTTTAATATCTTATAGCCTTGAGGTGTCTGTACCCACCATACACCTTTTTTGTCCTTGTATGATTCGTTCCTGATACCCTCAACTTTAATGTCATAATTGCCTAGTACTTCATTAATAGGTTCCCGGTTGACAGCGGTCAAAGCAATCACTCCCTGAAAAGGTTGTAATCAGGGGAGGATAGATCCACCCCTGATTTATTCTTCTTCCTCATTTTCCCATGACATCTTGATGGTTAAGGACCCTGCTGAATCATATTTTATTTTGTATTCAAGGTCACGGTCAGCAGGGATGCGTACTGTCTGGCCTTCAACTGACAGTTTGCCGGCGAAGAGTTCCGGTATAACTCTTTTGATAAATTCGCTGAGTTCTGCTTTTGTTCCGACATAGTCTTCCTGATACTTCATAATAACACCTCCCTCTTAGTCTATTTATTCCTTTAAGGCTTGGCCCTCTCTCACTAAAATAATACTCAGATATAACACTGTATGTTACTCATTTTGCAACAATAATTCAACTTCTTACTAAGGTATATCTCAAATGCATCCCATTATTTAGCATAATCTGTGTCAAAAATAGAACTTCGTTATATTATGTACTAGGACAAGTCAGTTACCATAATGCTTGTTCATATTTTCCCGGATGCTATTGATAAATATGATTCTGTGAATAATTCCAAATTTGAGGGTTGGAGGTGTGAATATTGAAAATTGCATTGATTTGTACGGAAAAGCTTCCTGTTCCCCCAGTTTCAGGCGGTGCAATTCAACAATATATCGATGGTATTTTACCTTATTTATCAAGGTATCATGAAGTGACTGTCTTTTGCATAGCGAATCCCAGTTTGCCTGAGCAGGAGATAGTGGACGGAGTAAGCTATATAAGAGTCCCCGGCAGGAACAGGGAGGAATACCTTAATAATATAATGCCTCAGTTAAAAGATGAGTTTGATATAGTCCATGTATTCAACAGGCCTCTTTGGGTTCCTGTTTTAGGCAAGAGACTGAAAAAAGCAAAATTCAGCCTCAGTATTCATAATGAAATGTTTCTTCCTGAAAAGATACCTGCTGAAACAGCTGTCGAATGCATAGAAATGGCAGAATTTATCACCACAGTCAGCAAGTTTATTGCTGACGGTATCAGAAAATTATATCCTATTGCGGATAGAAAATTGAATGTAGTTTACTCAGGAGTTGATGTTGATAAATATCAACCCTGGTGGTCTGAAAAAGGAACTAATAATAGAGCCGAATTAAGATCAATGCTGGGCAGGGATAAAATAGTTCTTTACGTAAGCAGGCTCAGCCCAAAGAAGGGCTCGGATATAGTACTGAAAGCAATGGGAAAAGTTATGGAATACAGAAATGATGCAGCATTGGTTGTAGTCGGGAGTAAATGGTACGGCAGTAATAAATCCGATGATTATATACGGTCACTGAAGTCATTTTCCGAAAAGATGAAAGGGCCTGTGCTATTCACCGGATTTGTTCCGCCATCAGAAATAGCCGATTTCTTCAGTTTAGGTGATATATTCCTGTGTGCATCTCAATGGGAAGAGCCATTGTCAAGGGTCCATTATGAAGCAATGGCTGCAGGTTTGCCCATTATAACAACGAACAGAGGAGGAAATGCCGAGGTAGTATCCAGGGAATACGGGAACGGCTTAGAAATAGACGATTATAGTAATCCTGATGAATTTGCGGATGCAATAAACTATCTCCTTGACAATCCTGCTGCGGCACTTAAACTCGGTAAAAAAGGGCGCAGTCTTGCAGTTCTGCATTATAACTGGGAAAGGGTCGCCAATGATTTATTGCAGCTTTTTCAAAGGGCTTAGGAGACTATGACAGGAAGGAGGATTACTATGAATACAGCTGTTATTGGTGCCGGTTATGCAGGGTTGGTTACGGGCGGATGTCTTGCACTGCTGGGCATGAATGTGATTTGTATGGATATTGATGAGGATAAAATCAATAAATTAAAAAATGGAATTGTTCCGATATATGAACCTGGACTGGAGAGTATTATTAAAGAAAACTGCGATTTGGGGAGGTTGAATTTCACAACATCTATAAAAAATGCCGTAGAAAACGCTGAAGTGATTTTTATTGCAGTGGATACACCGCCATTGGAGGATGGTTCTGCTGACATGAAATATGTGCATCAGGCAGTACGAGATATAGCAAATCATATTGAGGATTATAAGGTTATAGCATGTAAAAGCACCGTACCGGTCGGAACGGGACAATGGATTAAATCAGAAGTTAAATCCATTTTACAGCAGAAAGGTAAACAGTATGACTTTGATGTTGTATCCAATCCGGAATTTCTGCGGGAAGGAACTGCTGTTAAGGACTTCCTGAAGCCTGACAGAATTGTGATTGGTGCTGAAAGTGAAGCAGCCGTAAATATTATGAAAAGGATATATGCAGTTCAGATTCAGTTGGATCTGCCAATGGTTGTGTCTAATATAGAAACGGCTGAAATGATAAAATATGCTTCCAATGCCTTCCTGGCAACAAAAATAAGCTATATAAACGAGATAGCAGATATATGTGACTTTTGCAATGCCGATATCAGCGTTATATCTAAAGCAATGGGGCTGGACAGCAGAATAGGGCCAAAGTTTTTAAATCCCGGGCCCGGCTACGGAGGCAGCTGTTTTCCCAAAGATACCAAGGCCCTTGTAAATTTCGGCAAGAGCCTTGGATACCTGCCTATGATTGTAAACAGCACTGTGGAGGTAAATAATAACCGGCCCGGAATAATGCTCGAAAAGATAAAAAAAACAATTGGCGATATTGAGAATAAGACAATCACAATTTTAGGAATTGCTTTCAAACCGGAAACCGATGACGTCCGGGAAGCACCTGCTATAAAAATCATAAGATTGCTTCTGGACAATGGAGCTAAAATCAAAGCTTATGACCCTGAAGCCATGGTAAATGCGGAAAAAGTATATCCTGATCTTTCGGTTGAATATTGCAGTGATGTATATTCGGCCTGTGAAGGCAGCGACTGCATTGTGATTGTCACCGAATGGAAGGATTTTGCCGGATTGGATTTTTTAAGACTGAAATCTATTGTTCGCAATCCGGCATTTGTGGATCTGAGAAATATATATGAGCCTGACTATGTAAAAAGCTTCGGGTTTTCATATAAGGGAGTGGGAAGAAAATGAGTACTGTTTTGGTTACCGGAGGAGCGGGATTTATAGGCTCCCATTTGTGTGAAAAGCTTCTGGAGCTTGGATATAAGGTAATAAATTTGGATAATTTTAATGACTTTTATGACCCGAAAATAAAAAGAAAGAATATATTGACAGCCCTTTCAAACCCGAGATACACCCTTATTGAAGGAGATATAAGAGACAGGAAGCTTTTGGAGAAAATATTCAATACATTTAATATAGATACCGTAGTTCATATTGCAGCTCTTGCAGGAGTCAGAACATCCATTGGAAATCCCCTTGAGTATGTTGATGTGGATATCAAAGGAACAGTCAATCTTCTTGAATTCAGCAAAGATTTTAAAGTAAAGAAATTTATTTTTGCATCAACCTCTTCCGTATATGGATTAAATTCTGTTCCTTTTAAAGAAGACGGCAAAAAATCGCCGATATCGCCTTATGCGGCAGCTAAGCTGGCCGGAGAACTATTTTGCAGTACCTATAATGCGCTTTATGACATACCGGTAGTATGCTTGAGGTTTTTCACAGTCTATGGTCCAAGGCAAAGGCCGGAAATGGCTGTACACTATTTTACAAGGCTGATGGATGAAGGGAAAGAGATACCTGTATGGGGAGACGGGACGAGTTCAAGGGACTACACATATATTGATGATATTATTAATGGGATAGTTGCTTCAATTTATCTCAAATGTTCATTTGAAATATTCAATCTGGGAAATTCAAACCCGATAAAGCTTAATGAGCTGATAGACTTAA
>DAOLPD010000218.1:0-4020 GCA_035417425.1 Bacillota bacterium | reverse complement strand
GGACTGTCATGTGCGCGGCATCTACGGGAAATGCGGCTTCTTCCTTGTCCGGCTTTGCAGCGGTTGCCGGGATAAAGACCTATATATTCGTGCCGGAAACAGCTCCGGAGGCCAAGGTGACACAGCTTTTGATATACGGTTCCAATGTATTTCTTGTAAAAGGCACCTATGATGAAGCAGTTGAGCTTTGCTTCAAGGCGGCTGAAGAATTTGGCTGGTACAACAGAAGCTGTGCAATCAACCCATATCTGGTGGAAGGCAAGAAGATAATCTCATACGAAATCTGTGAGCAGCTAGGCTGGAAGGCTCCTGACATTGCAGTGGTGGCCGTAGGAGACGGCTGCACCATAGGAGGGGTATGGAAGGGCTTCAAGGAGTGCTATGAGCTTGGTCTTATTGACAAGTTCCCCAAAATAGTAGGAGTTCAGGCTGCCAACTCCAATCCGGTTACAAGGGCATTTAATAAGAACACATATGAATTTGAATACAGAGTGCCTGAGACCTTGGCGGACAGTATTTCGGTGGGGATACCCCGGAACGGAATCAAGGCCTTGAACGCCCTGCACGAATCAGGGGGTTACATGGTGGACGTATCCGATGAGGAAATACTTACAGCAATGAAGATACTGGCACAGAAAACGGGAGTTTTCGGAGAACCTGCCGGAGTAACAAGCTTTGCAGGAATTATGAAGATGAAAGAGCTTGGGCTCTTAAAAGGTGATGAGAAGGTGGTAAGCATAGTCAGCGGAAGCGGACTTAAGGACATAAAGAGTGCAATGAAAGCTGCGGGAAAAGCAAACCATGTGGAACCTGACCTGGAGGATCTGAAACGGATTGTACATGTTTAAGGCGTTCCCGCAATAGAAGGTTTTAATTGAAAATAAGCTTAGGAGGGGAAAACATGAGAAAGCTGATTGATTTGACAATCAACGAAAAAGGGCTGGAAAAAGCGGTGCAGAACGTTAAGGAAAGAAACATAGTCATTCCGACTTTTGCCCAGATGAAGGATCCCGACAGGATACCGGCAAAGGTAAAGGAAAAGCTGAAGAACACAGGCTTATGGGATGTAGATCCTATCAACCTTTTCAGGATATCCTGGAAGAATGAACCGGTCAAACATGGCGGATTGTATAATAAACTGCCTAATTACATAGAAATTCCAAGGGAGATTTCCGGGGTAAAAGCCAGAATTTTTGCTATGGCGGGAAAGTTCTTCCCTACAGGGGCACACAAGGTAGGCGCAAGCTTCGCATGCCTGGTTCCACGTTTGGTTACCGGACAGTTTGATCCGACCTATCATCAGGCAGTCTGGCCTTCCACGGGCAACTACTGCAGAGGGGGAGCATATAACTCGACGCTGCTTGGCTGCAGCTCTATTGCAATACTGCCTGAGAACATGAGCAGGGAGCGTTTTGAATGGCTTAAGACAGTTGCCGGTGAAGTCATTGCCACACCGGGCTGTGAAAGCAATGTAAAAGAGATATATGACAAGACCTGGGAGCTGAGAAGGACCAGGGACAATGTTGTCATACTCAACCAGTTCGGCGAGCTTGGCAACCACTTATGGCACTATGAGGTCACAGGCCATGCAATGGAAGACATTATCAATGCAGAGGCAGGCACAAAGGGAAAAGTGGCGGGGGTATGCCTTACTTCAGGCTCGGCAGGAACACTTGGCAGCGGAGATTATATAAAGGACCGGTATCCCAATGCCAAGCTTGCCGTTGCGGAAGCACTGCAATGTCCCACACTGCTTATGAACGGCTATGGGGATCACAGGATTGAAGGCATAGGTGACAAGCACGTGCCGTGGATTCATAATGTAAAGAATACCGATATGATTATAGCAATAGATGATAATGACAGTTTGGGTATGTTCCGTCTCTTCAATGAACCGGCAGGGCAGGAATATCTGAGATCCCTGGGCGTAAAGGAAGAGGTTGTGGAAAAGCTGTCCTGGGTAGGAATCTCAGGGGCTGCAAACATCATATCATGTATCAAGTTTGCTAAATACTATGAGCTTGCAGAAAACGACATGGTAATGACAGTACTCACAGATTCAGCAGAAATGTACCAGTCAAGGCTTATGGAGATGGAAGAAGCAAGGGGAAGAAAGTACTCCAATGTTGATGCAGCTGTAGACCATAACAGGTATGTATTGGCACTGGGCACAGATACCATGGAAGAACTGACCTACCAGAGCAGGAAACGTATTCACAACCTGAAATACTACACCTGGATTGAACAGCAGATGTATGACCTGGATGAGCTGAATGAACAGTGGTACGACTATGACAACTACTGGGGGAGGCTGCACAAAATGGCAACTGAGCTTGACAGCCTGATAGAGGAATTCAACAAAAGAACCGGTTTAGGATATTAGGAGGGCATGAAATGTCGTATGATTTTAAACAAATATTTGAGCTTGCAGAGAAATACAAACCGCAGATGTCCAAATTCCTGAGGGATATGATTGCAATTCCTAGCGAAAGCTGCGGCGAAAAAGAGGTTATAGGCCGAATTGCCGAGGAAATGAAGGCTGTCGGCTTTGACAAAGTAGAGATAGATCCGATGGGCAACGTATTGGGCTATATAGGACACGGCAAACACATGATAGCCATGGATGCCCATATAGATACAGTAGGGGTCGGAAATATCAAGAACTGGGAGTATGATCCGTACAAGGGCTATGAGGATGATGAGATAATCTTGGGCAGAGGTGCCAGCGACCAGGAAGGCGGTATGGCCTCAATGGTATACGCCGGCAAGATAATCAAGGACCTGAAGCTGGAGGATGACTTCACACTGCTGATTACGGGTACCGTACAGGAAGAGGATTGTGACGGCTTATGCTGGCAGTACATTATAAAGGAACTGAATATCCGCCCGGAATTCGTGGTCCTTACGGAGCCTACCTCCTGCCGTATATACAGGGGGCACCGGGGCAGAATGGAAATCAAGGTGGCGACCCAGGGCGTAAGCTGCCACGGCTCCGCTCCGGAAAGAGGTGACAACGCCATATATAAGATGGCTCCGATACTCATGGAATTGAAGGAGCTGAATGAAAGGCTCATCAGCCATCCATTCCTGGGAAAAGGAACCCTGACAGTATCTGAAATATTCCATACATCTCCGTCAAGATGTGCAGTGGCGGACAGCTGCTGGATTTCCGTAGACAGGAGGCTGACAGCGGGAGAAAGCGGAGAATATGCTCTTAATCAGATCAGGGAGCTTCCCTCAGTCAAAGCAGCTAAAGCGGAAGTAACCATGTATCCATACAGCAGGCCTTCCTATACGGGGCTGGAATATCCCACAGAAGCGTATTTCCCCACCTGGTTCATAGAGGAGGACCATCCTGTCTGCAGTACCTTGCTGGAGGCATACAAAGGACTTTTCGAAGATGAGCCGGTATTGGACAAATGGACATTCTCCACAAACGGAGTTTCAATCATGGGTAAATACGGCATACCTTGCATAGGCTTTGGACCGGGTCATGAAGATCAGGCTCATGCCCCAAATGAAAGGACCTGGAAGGACGAACTGGTGAAAGCCGCTGCCATGTATGCGGCAATTCCCTCGCTCTACGTAAAAAAGTATGCTGATAAAATGCCCAAGACCACTGAGAATCTGGCTGATTAATATACTTGTAACACTGATTTGAAAAAAGAAGGATAATAAGGCTCCTCGCTGCGTTAGGAATGACAGTTATGTATTTGAGATTACATATGGTACTTGGATAGGAGGAATAGAATGAGCGATAGAATGAGGCTGATGCCTTTTGAGAAGATGCTTTCCTGGGTGTTGTCAGAATTAAAGGAAAAGGACTCAATTTTTGGTATCCACAGAAGCAAATTTTATAAAAATAAAAGCGGCAGCTGTATCGAGTTGTTTGGAGAAAAGCTGGCGACCCCTTTGGGCCCCGCAGCAGGACCCAATTCGCAGCTGGCGCAGAATATTGTGGCTGCGTATTTGACAGGCTGCCGTTTCATTGAGTTGAAAACGGTACAAAAGCTGGACGGG
>DAOLPD010000217.1:0-4061 GCA_035417425.1 Bacillota bacterium | reverse complement strand
CGGAGAGCAGTTCTATACCCGTCTTCTCACCGAAGCCGAATTTCATCGCATATTTTTCAAATACTTCCCCTCCCATTCTTCTGCCTACCTCGAAGAAAAAATAGTTGCATGAATTCTTAATTGCCTGGGACACATTCTGACTGTAATGGGGAATGCCCGTGGATTTAAAAATTGAACAGGACGGAGATACCCCGGGTATAGCTGTATAATAGCCTTTATCATATATCGTCTCCGAAGGAGTTATTACCTTGCTTTCCAATCCTGCCACGGCGCTAACCAGCTTCATGGTTGATCCGGGGGAAAGGATTGATGAAATTGCATTGTTCATCAGCGGCTTAGGTGCATACACATCCTTGCTTTTTGGCTGCAGGCTCTTCCAATCTTCACTGCTGATCCCTGCAGCAAACAGATTCGGATCAAACCTGGGTTCACTTGCCAGGGCAAGAATCTTTCCTGTATTCACATCTATCGCTACCGCAGCCCCGGAGGTTGCATTAGGATATGGCTTATCCTTCACTATGCCTTTTCTTATATTCTCCATAGTCTTTGCCAGGGAATCCTCGGCTGTTTTCTGGAGCTTGGCATCAATGGTCAGAAAAACCGTATCACCGGGAACAGGATCTATTTCATTTATTGTATTTATCAGCGTTCCGTTCACATCTACCTCTATCTGCCTGGAACCATCCTTACCCTTGAGGTATTCTTCCATGGAATTCTCTATGCCGGACTTTCCAATCAGATCCTGGGGAGTGTATCCCTTACTTGACAACTCCTCAAGCTCACTTCCGATCATACCCATATAGCCTATAATGTGGCTGGCAAAATCCCTTCCCGCATATGATCTTATGGGTTTTTGGATTATTTCCACGCCGGGAAGGAAAATCTTGTTTTCTTCTATCTGAGCCCTTGTTTCCATCTTGATATTAGCGGCTATTTCTACCGGTTCATATGCTTTAAATCTATTCTGTCCGACAAGGTACTTGACTGCCAGAATCTTTTTTGCCTTTTCATCATCATAGATATCTCTGGGGATTTTATATTTACTGCAAAGTACATCAAATATCTCCTCCGCACTTTTCTCAGGCCCGAAGCCATGGCTTTGCTTCCATTTCATCTCAGACTTGCGGAAAGAAAATTCAAACTCATTGCTGTCAAAAGGCAGCTCTACGCTTTTTTCATCCCTCAGGATTTCATATGCCTCAAGATCAATGGTATCTGCCGGAATGTCATAATCCAGTCTAAGCTTCATAAAAGCGTCCTTTGCAGATGCACTTTCCGAAATACCGTACTTCTTCTTCCAGTTGATTTCATCATCCTGATATGAAAATCTGATGGGATTAATGAGTATTGGTATTTCATCCTTGTAGGTATCGCCGTTCTGTTCAATTATATTAATTACAGACAGCGCAATATCATTCAATGTATCCTGGGGTACATCAGTTTTCATTATATTAACGGAATAGCTCTGCTTATTTCCTGCTATGATCCGGCCGAATTTGTCTACAATATGCCCTCTTGGTGCAGTTACTGAAATATTCCTTGTCCTCAAGGTCTCAGACTTTTTTCGGTAATATTCTCCTTTTACAAGCTGCAAATCTGCCAGTCTGAATGCCATGGCCAAAAAAACCAATACTGTTATCGCCCTGATAATATCAAGCCTATTACTAAAATATTTCTTAAACATACATTCACCTCGTGTCCCGTAACCCGTGTCTGTTAGTATATCCTTCTATCCATGAAAGAGGTTTCGTCCAGCTTATAAATAAGCCTGTAAACTATCGAGCCCGCTAAAGCATTATATAATGCTTGAGGCAGAATCACCTGCAGCAGCATGTATATGTATGAGCTACCTGCGCTTGGAAAATCATTGGAAAAATATGAAACAAGCAAAAAGCTATGCTGAAGAATGATAATTGCAATAAGGTTAAAAATGAAAGGTGGTATAAAGCTATCCTTAAATACGTTTTCATGAGCTTGTCCTATTATATATCCGGTCACCATATAAGACAGGGCGTTGATGCCTATGACTCTGGCATACATAATATCTATCAGCAATCCTATTCCAAGGCCTGTAAAAGCACCATAGGAGCTTCCCCTCATAATTGCATATGCTACGATAATCATTATTGAAAAGTCCGGCTTTATCCCATTAATACGCGTATATTGAAATAATGTCGATTCAAGTATGACATTAAAAACAGCCAGTATACATATAATCGCTATTCTCACAAGCAATCCCTCACATTTTTACTTTGAGGCTTTGATTACAAATACCTCTTCAAGCCTTTTAAAATCGACTGATGGCTCGATAATTACCACCTTCTGCAGCTTTTTTTCCTGTTTCTCCACACTCTTCACTTTGCCTATGTGCAGGCCCTTTGGCAAAGTGCTGTATTCCGAGGTAATGATATCGTCACCTTTGACTATGTCCGCCTCAAGCTCCATTATTGCTATAACATCAGAGTCCGCGCTGCCTGATACAATTCCCATATCCCTTGTCCTGTTCACAATTATGCTTATAGAGCTTCTTTCATCGATAATAGCCATAATCTTTGAATAATTTGCACCTGTCTCAATAACTTTTCCTACAAGATAACCATGGCCTACAATCACGGCATCATTGACTTGAACCCCATCCTTGGACCCTTTATCAATCGTATATACATCATACCAGTTTCCGGGATCTCTTCCGGTAACATTGGCTCCAATATATTCAAACTGAGTATTTGCATCCTTGAATTCCAAAAGACTCCGCAGCCTGCTGTTTTCCAATGCCATTTGTATAAGCTGTCTGTTTTGCTCTTTCAGCTTCTCGACCTCAGTCTTAAGATTTTCATTTTCCGTTTTAAGATCTTTCAAATCGTATAAGCTCTTGAAGGTATTCTTAAAAAACTCCCCCGAAGAGTAGAATACTCTCTGAACAGGAGTTATTATTCTTCCAAAAATACCATCAATCACACCCGGTCTTGTCCTACCTTGAGATGTAACAGCAATTAATGATATCAACAGGATTGATATTAATACAACAGAAATAAGGAGCTTATTCCTAATTTTCATATTTCTAAAACCTCACAAAACCTTATCTCCTATGCTTCCCGGAATATGATTTGCTTATTTCGTCATATTGCTCCAAAGCTTTACCCGTTCCGATTGCTACACAATCCAACGGATTCTCGGCCACCTGCACCGGCATCCCTGTTTCGTGCTTCACCAAAATATCCAATCCGCGCAAAAGAGCTCCTCCTCCGGAAAGCATTATACCTCTGTCCATTATATCAGCAGCCAGTTCAGGGGGCGTTTTCTCCAGAGTACCCTTAATTCCTTCCAGAATTATTGCAATAGGTTCTCTTAAAGCTTCAAGAATTTCCTCGCTTGTAACCTTTATAGTTTTGGGCAAACCCGTAACCAGGTCCCTTCCTTTAATATCCATCGTACCTTCTGATGAACTAGGATATGCAGATCCTATAGTAATTTTTATCTCCTCGCCGGTACGCTCTCCAATTGCCAAATTATACATCCTCTTTATATAATGTACAATTGCTTCATCCTGCTTATCTCCGGCCGATCTTATGGATTTGCTTGTTACAATCCCTCCCAGGGAAATCACTGCAATTTCGGTAGTGCCTCCGCCCATATTGACTATCATGCTTCCCGTTGGCTCTCCGACGGGTAAACCGGCTCCAATTGCTGCTGCCATCGGCTCTTCAATAAGTCTCGCAATACGTGCGCCTGCCTGTACTGCTGCTTCTTCAACAGCCCTTCTTTCAACTTCTGTAATACCTGAAGGAACACTTACAAGAACCCTGGGCTTTCCTACCGGGGAACCTGCATAGGCCCTTCCTATGAAGTACTTAAGCATTCTATGGGTAACATTGAAGTCGGCAATTACTCCGTCCTTCATAGGCCTTATTGCTACAATATTGCCGGGAGTCCTGCCAATCATTTTTTTTGCTTCGTCTCCTACAGCCATTACAGCATTGGTATCAATCTTCATAGCAACAACAGACGGCTCTCTTACAACAATTCCCTTACCCCTTACATATACCAGTGTATTTGCGGTA
>DAOLPD010000216.1:0-4129 GCA_035417425.1 Bacillota bacterium | reverse complement strand
TCCGTGGGGCTTATTGTTCACGGGCTTGAACCGGAAGACAGGCAGAAGGCCTACGGAGCTGATATAACATACGGAACCAATAATGAATTCGGATTTGATTACCTCAGGGACAACATGGTTATATACAAGGACCAAATGGTTCAAAGAGAGCTTAATTACGCGATTGTGGATGAAGTGGACAGTATTCTGATAGATGAAGCCAGAACTCCCCTAATAATTTCCGGGGTTGGGGAAAAATCCACACAGCTTTATTATGTAGCTGATACTTTTGTCAAAGGACTTAAAAATGAAGCAGATTTTACAATGGATGAAAAAGCTCATACTGTAGTCCTGACAGAGGAAGGCGTGGCGAAGGCCGAAAGATTCTTCAACCTTGAAAATCTTGCCGATGCCAACAATATGGAGATACAGCACCATATCAATCAGGCACTTAAGGCAAGGAACCTCATGCGTCGAGATATTGACTATGTAATCAAGGATGGGCAGATAATAATTGTTGATGAATTCACCGGCAGGCTGATGTTCGGCAGAAGATACAGCGACGGCTTGCATCAGGCCATTGAGGCAAAGGAAGGCGTCAAGGTGGAGAGAGAGTCTCAGACTCTTGCAACCATAACCTTTCAAAACTATTTCAGGATGTACAACAAGCTGGCCGGCATGACAGGTACGGCAAAGACCGAAGAAAATGAATTCCTGGCCATTTATAACCTGGATGTAGTTGAAATACCTACAAACATGCCAATGATAAGAGAAGATTATCCCGATGCGGTATATAAGAACAAAAGAGGAAAATTCAATGCGGTAGTTGAGGAAATTGTAAGGCTCCATGAAAAGGGGCAGCCTGTCCTGGTAGGTACGATATCTGTTGAGACCTCTGAAATGCTCAGCGATATGCTGAAAAAGAGGGGAGTGCCCCATGAGGTATTGAATGCAAAGCATCATGAAAAAGAAGCGCAAATAGTAGCCCAGGCAGGACAGCGCGGCATGGTAACCATTTCAACCAATATGGCAGGAAGAGGTACAGATATTGTACTGGGAGAAGGGGTAAAGGAGCTGGGAGGTCTCCATATACTTGGTACTGAAAGGCATGAATCACGCCGTATAGACAATCAGCTGAGGGGGCGTGCCGGAAGGCAGGGGGACCCGGGCTCCAGCAGGTTCTTTATATCCTTGGAAGATGACTTGATGAGGCTCTTCGGTTCAGAAAAAATAATGAAATTAGTTGAATCCTTGGGTATGGAAGAGGATATGACCATAGAGCATCCGCTGCTTTCAAAATCCATAGAAAACGCACAAAAAAGAGTTGAAGGCAGGAACTTTGATATAAGGAAACATGTGCTGCAGTACGACAATGTAATGAACAAACAGAGGGAAGTCATTTACAGCCAGAGGCGCCAGGTGCTGCTTGGAGAGGACATAAGGGAAAACATCATGGAAATGATAAGCGAAATAATTGGGGATGCAGTTGCCACCTATACTGTAGGCAGTGAGTTTGCAGAAGAGTGGGATATCAAAGGACTGATGGAATATCTGCATACGATTTTCCTTCCGAAGAATGCTTTTTCCAGGGAAGAACTGCTGAGTTTCACTAGGGAAGAACTTACAGATGCTATCATTAATAAAGCTGTAGAAATATATGAACAGAAGGAGTCACAGATTGATCCCCAGGTAATGCGTGAGCTGGAGAGAGTTGCACTTCTGAGATCCGTTGACAGTAAGTGGATCGATCACATAGACGCAATGGATCAGCTGAGAGAGGGAATATCCCTCAGAGCCTATGGACAGAAGGATCCCGTTCAGGCATACCAGATCGAGGGATATGATATGTTCCTGGAGCTTATAAGGAATATAAAGGAAGATACAGTAAGATTCATATATCATGTAAATATCTCAAATCTGCCCCAAAGGGAAAAGGTGGCTGAACCTGTAGCCACAAACCAGGAGGGCGGTGTGAGAAAACCTGTAGTAAAGGAAGACAAAATAGGAAGAAATGACCCCTGCCCATGCGGAAGCGGCAAGAAGTACAAGAAATGCTGCGGGGCGGATAAATAAGGAGGAATAGTATATGTTAGAGCTTGAACAGTATAAATACAGTTTATCCGAGATCTGGGATGCAATAGAGGAAATTGAGGTGTCCCTTTGACCTGACAGCGGTACAGGAGAGGATATACGAGCTGGAGCAGGAGATGAACCAGGAAGGTTTTTGGAATGATGCTGAAAATGCAGGAAAGGTCCTTAAAACAATAAAGGCTTTGAAGGATAAATCAGAAAAAATCGAAAACCTGAAAAAAGAGTATGAGGATATTGAAGTATTGATAGAGCTGGGAATGGAAGCCCAGGATGAATCGGTGATTCCTGAGGTGGAGAACGCCTTCAAGATTCTTCAGGAGGATGTAGAGAGCTTCAGGATTGAGACCTTGCTTAAGGGGCAGTATGACAGAAATAATGCGATATTTACAATACACTCCGGGGCAGGAGGCCTGGAAGCCCAGGATTGGGCTGAAATGCTGCTTCGTATGTACACAAGATGGGCTGAAAAGAAGGGTTATACTATAACGATCCTTGATATGCTCAGGGATTATGAAGCAGGCATAAAGAGTGCTACTTTGCTTATAGAGGGTGAGAATGCCTACGGATATTTGAAATCGGAAAAGGGAGTGCACAGGCTTGTAAGGATTTCGCCTTTTGACACTGCGGGAAAAAGGCATACATCCTTCGCATCGGTGGACGTGATGCCTGAGCTTGATGATGAAGTAAAAGTAGAGATTGATGAAGAGGATTTGAAGATCGATACCTACCGATCCAGCGGAGCAGGCGGGCAGCACGTTAACAAAACGGATTCAGCGGTACGAATTACCCATATACCCACAGGAATAATAGTCCAATGCCAGAACGAACGATCACAGCACAGCAATAAGGAAATGGCTATGAAAATGCTGACTGCCAAGCTGCTGGAGATTAAGGAACAGGAACACAAAGATAAAATAGATGACATAAAGGGCGAGTACCGTGAAATTGCATGGGGAAGCCAGATACGCTCCTATGTATTCCATCCGTACAACATGGTCAAGGATCACAGGACGGGTGAAGAAACGGGAAATACAGGAGCGGTAATGGACGGAGAACTGGATAATTTCATAAATGCATATTTGAAGCAGGGGAATGGAGTATAATTTTACTCCATTCCTATTATTTCTACCTTCTTGCAGCCTTTGCAGGATAAAAGCAGTTCTATCAGCTCCTCAGGGTTTATTTCCATTATTTTTGTATCAATGGATGCCGTCAGTGAAGCTGAGTCCATCACCGGAATGTTCTGGTTTATGGTTATTATATTTCCCTTAACGGAGGCTATTTTGTTTATAATATCTGAAAGCACCCCCGGGATATGTTTGAGAATCATAAACAGTGTAACTGTACGCCCCCGTTCCTGGGCAGTATAGTCAAATACGCTGTCCTTATATTTATAAAATGCACTTCGGCTTACTCCTGCCATCCGGCATGCTTCCTGGATGGTTGCGGCGTCTCCCGTTCTAAGCAGGAGCTTTGCTTCAATGACCTTCTCATATGCTTTAGGGAGTATGTTGGAATCAACTATAAACATTTTTTTATTTACCATTACATATTGCCTCGCTTTCTGTATGCAATCAGGATACATATGTACCCATAATGTATACTATCATATACTCAGCGCCTATTGCAATATTCATACAAAAACGGTTAATATATAAAGGATGAAACAACAGAGTGAAGGAGAATAATATATGGACATTATTGCAAAACTTGCAAAGGAATTGTCGGTCAAGCCCTGGCAGGTTGAAAACACGGTAAAGCTTATCGATGACGGCAATACCATACCTTTTATTGCCCGTTACAGGAAAGAGCTTACGGGAGAACTTTCCGACACAATACTGAGAGAACTTGATGAGAGGCTTACATATCTCAGAAATCTTGAAAACAGAAAGGAAGAAGTCATAAGGCTTATCGAAGGGCAGGGCAAGCTTACCGAGGAGCTGAAGGCTTCCATTGAAAAGGCTGAGGTATTGCAGGAAGTGGAGGACATCTACCGTCCGTATAAGCAGAAGAAGAGGACAAGGGCAACCATAGCCAGGGAAAAAGGCCTGGAGCCTTT
>DAOLPD010000215.1:0-4139 GCA_035417425.1 Bacillota bacterium | reverse complement strand
ACCAACTATATTCTGACTAAAATGACCCGGGAGGGCATGGATTTCAACGAAGCTCTGAAGGAAGCACAGGAGAAAGGATATGCAGAAGCAGATCCCTCTTCTGATGTAGACGGGTATGATGCGGCTTATAAGCTAGCAATAATGTCCTCATTGTCCTTTGGTACGAAAATTGATTTCTCTTCCATATACAGGGAGGGGATCAGTAATATAAAAGCTGTTGACATTGATTATGCAAACAGGTTCGGTTATGTTATAAAGCTCCTGGCAATAGGCAAGGAAGCTGACGGAAGGCTTGAGCTGAGAGTACATCCTGCAATGGTTCCAAAGGACCATCCCCTTGCAAATGTAAATGACTCCTTTAATGCTATTTTCATAAAGGGAAATGCGGTGGGAGACCTTATGCTTTACGGAAGAGGAGCAGGAGACCTACCCACGGGCAGTGCGGTAGTAGGAGATATTATTTCAATCCTGAGGAGCAATATTGCGTTATCTACACTGTACTCCTTCAAGAACGGCAGGACTCAAAAAGAAGTCAAAAGCGCAAAAGAGAATGTCTCCGAATACTATATAAGGCTTAATGTAAAGGATCAGCCCGGAATACTGGGAGAAATAGCCGCAGTGCTGGGGAGGCATGACGTCAGCATAGTGTCGGTTACACAGGACATCAAGGATGAAAAAAATGTATCCATTGTGTTTATTACTCATGAGGCTCTGGAGGGAAATGTTACCGAGTCAATTAAGGAAATCAGAATGCTTGATAGGGTTAACAATTTGGAGAATTTAATCAGAATCGAAAATTTTAATTAGCCGTTAATAAATAAAACCTTGATCTTTTCAAGGTTTTTTTCATATGGAGCTGGAGATGGGACTCGAACCCACGACCTGAGCATTACGAATGCTCTGCTCTACCGACTGAGCCACTCCAGCATTTATTAACATTTTTATTCTATTTCAGGTTCCGTTTCGGCTTCTGAGGCATGTCAATCAGAAACTCGGTAATTAAAAAACCTGCAATTATCGGCAGTGAAATATAGAACCACAAATCAGATTTCTTTACAAGCTTCAGTATGAATGCTTCTACAAGAATAACTCCACCCCAAATGAGAGATTTTTTCGTGGTTTTATCCATATTGTACCTCCTGCTGCTATTGATATGAATCAAAGCAAGTCACCTTAATATTCTATCACTATTATAACAAAAAAGTAAGTCAGGTACACATTAAAATTATACACTAACCACATTTTTTTGTTCTGTCGAAGCATTAATACACATTGTTCAAGCTAAAGCCACATAAAAAAAGGAATTATTGGGAATAAAAATAGTCAGAGGCAAGAAATTTCTCTGCAATCGAAAATTTTCTGCTGATGCGTTATAATTGATACATGGAAAGTACAGGCGGAACCATACAGAATGGAGTGATAAAGTTGAAATATAAATACAAAGGCTCGCTGAGCCTGATCCTGATTGCAGCATTCATTATATGCACGGCAGTCGGAATGGCATCCTGTGCCCCAACCCCGGCTCCAACTCCGACCCCGGCTCCGGAACCTGAGCCTGCACCGGAACCTGAACCTGCGCCGGAGGAAGAGTCATTGATCGGCTTTTATCCGTTGAAGGAGGGCAATATGTGGGAATATGAGGGGGAAGGAATGGAATATGCCTCTTTTATTCAAAAGGTGATATTCAGCTCGGGAAACAGGCATCAGGTTACCATTGACAATGGAGGTACCGTAATCGCCAATGTGCTGGAGGAAAGCAAGGACAGCATTGTGAATACCTATAGGTCGGGAGAAGAATTCAGCGGCGGGAATTTACTGGATAAACCAAGCAATGTAAATATAATAATGCTGCAAACACCGCTGGAGAAAGGGAACTTCTGGATAAGCGAAGAAAACCACTATGAGATAATAAATACGGAAGCTGATGTTGTTGTTCCTGCAGGAGAATTCAAAGGCTGTATAGCAGTTAAAGTTACTTTCAAGGATCAGACTTCAAACATGATATACTATTATAAGCAGGGAATAGGTATGGTTCAGTCCGAGTTCAGGACGGATACAGGTGACCTGGTCACATCTAAATTGAAGAGATATGAGCTTAAGTAAGATAAAGAAGACTCCTACATTGAGGGGTCTTCTTCCTTTTTAATAACTGCTTTATCTGTGCTCTTGACTTTTGAAAGCTGCACCATCAGTACTCCGGAAAGTATAACAGCTGTAGCAAACAATACGGTAAGAGTGAAGGGTTCCTTTAGAACCAGAGTGCCAAGCAGGACAGCCACAGGCGGATTTATATATGCATAAGTTCCCGCTTTTGCAGCAGGCCATTTTTCCAACACATATATATATGAGGTATAACCAAGCAGGGAGCCGAAGATAATAAGGTAAAGCAATGCGCCGATCCCCTTTAATGAGATGCTTACCCTGGGAAGCTCTCCCAAGGATATACCGAGAATCAGAAGGGCAATTCCTCCGGCCAGCATTTGTATACCTATATTTACAATCATTGAACCTTCAGGTTTAAAGCTTTTAGAATAAACTGAGCCCATTGCCCAGAGAAAGGATGCAGCCAGAAGCAATATGGCGCCTTTTACATTTATACTGCCCACCCCTGAACTTGAGAGAACCAGAATTACTACTCCGGAGAATCCAATGAGCAAGCCAAGCCAACCCTTGAGTTCTATCTTAGGCCTGCCGGGTATAAAAAGCTCTATTAAAGCAATAAATAAAGGGATAGTAGCAATTAGCAGCGATGCAATTCCGGAATGAACCCACTGCTCAGCCCAGACAACCAGGCCATTGCCTCCAAGCAGAAGGAACAGCCCTACGATAGACTGGTTTTTGATACTGTTCAGATTTGTCGGGAACTCCAGGCCCCGCAGGCGGGCAAAAATCAACATTAGCGAGCCTGCAACAAAAAACCTCATTCCGGCAAAAAGCTCCGGAGGAAATGCACTGACACCGATTCGGATTGCAAGATATGTGGAACCCCATAAAATGCAGATTGCAATAAATGCTGCCACAACCTTTGATTCTTCATTTTTGGAAAACATATGCAAGACCTCCCGGATGTTACTAGAACCATTATAAGGCATGGAACAGGTAATGTAAATGAAAATGATAACAGCGATTGACACATAATAAGAATAGAGCTATCATATATATGAGCATAAATGAATATTGTCCGCTAGGGGAGCTTAGAGCTGAGAAAGCACTATGCATTTTGAAGATGCATAGGGTTGACCCTTTGAACCTGTCTGGTTAATTCTAACGGAGGGAAGCGGTTGTGATTGATAAATAGTCTGACCGTAACTTTTGGTTACGGTCTTTTTATTTAGATATTCCTCCCGGGCAATAATAAAAAGAGGTGGTGTAAAGGCTTCTTATTCCGGTAATCAAAATTCGACGGTAATTTATACAATCTAAAGTCATCTATTGGGAGGTAATATTATGAAAAGGACATCTACACAAATGCTTGCGGAAGCAGGAGTTATGATTGCGGCTGCCCAGATACTAAGCTATGTAAAAATATTTGAGGCCCCTTACGGAGGGTCGGTTACGGCGGGAAGCATGATTCCTATTATTGTGTTTTCGCTGCGATGGGGAGTCAGGTACGGGCTTCTTGCAGGCACTGCCTATGGAATTCTGCAGTTCTTGCTGGGAGGTGCTATTTACTCCTATCATATAATATCCATACTTTTTGATTATGTAGTTGCTTTTGGTTTGCTCGGACTGGCGGGGTCATTCCGCAGCAATATTAAGGGTGTGTTCATGGGCACATGCCTGGGCTTGGCAGGAAGGTTTGTCTGCCATGTGATATCAGGAGTGGTTGTTTGGGCTTCCTACGCTCCCGAAGGCATGGATCCATTGTTTTATTCCATAATGTACAACGGTTCCTATCTTCTGCCGGAGCTTATAATTACTCTGGCCATAGTGGGGATACTCTATAAGCCGCTGATAAGCGGCCTGAGCAAGAGGGCATAGAAGAGCAAGAGGTGTCGCACTGCTTAATAGGCAGTTGGCGATACCTCTTTTCGCATAGAAGCATAATGCGACATACATGGAGTTTGCAGTCATACTCCCAGAACAATAACCTTGTATATCGACTCGCACGACATTAGCTTTGGACAGAATCAGAGCTT
>DAOLPD010000214.1:0-4171 GCA_035417425.1 Bacillota bacterium | reverse complement strand
TACCGAGTACTATGCCTATCTCAGGTTCAAACCCTGAATTCTCCCTGATAAACTCTGTTGATTTTTCAATTCTTTCTCTTAAATCCATTTTCATTACCCCCGAATTTTCATTCTCATATTCTCTCTATAACACTTTTAATAAGCCTTGAAAAGCTTTCCTTGACCCTATCCGCCGTCTCCATGACCTCTCTGTGGTTTAACGGAGTATCCATAATACCTGCAGCCATATTTGTTATGCAGGATATTCCCGCCGTTTTGATCCCGCAGTGATTTGCTGCCAATACTTCAGGCACGGTAGACATTCCCACTGCATCAGCTCCCAATGTTCTGAAGGCTCTTATTTCAGCAGGTGTCTCGTAACTGGGCCCTGTAAGAAATATGTATGTTCCTTCCTGCAATTTTATATCCTCTGAAGCTGCACATTCCTTAATTATTTCTGTCAGCTCTTTTGAATATGCCGCCGACATATCAGGAAACCGCGGCCCGAAAGCTTCGAGATTCGGTCCCATCAGAGGATTATTACCGGTATAATTTATGTGATCCTTTATTATCATCAGGTCTCCGGGTTTGAAGCTTGTATTTATGCCTCCGGCTGCATTTGTCACTATAAGTTTCTTAACTCCCAGGGAGTTGAAAACCCATATGGGGAAAGCAACCTCCTTCATATTGTAACCTTCGTAAAAATGAAATCTCCCCTGCATGAAAACTACCCTCTTGCCTCCCATAGTGCCGAATATGAGCCTTCCTTTATGCCCCTGCACTGTGGATACCGGGAAGCCCGGTATTTCCTTGTATTCCACTATCCTTTTATTCTCTGCTTCCTCCGCCAGGTCGCCCAGGCCGGAGCCGAGTATAAGGGCAGCTTCAGGGGCAGCACCTGCACTTTCAATTAAATAATCCCTGGCTTCATTTATCACAGATAATAAGTTCTCCTTCATTCACAATCACCCCCGTTTGTTAAATTCTATAAATTTCAGTTCTAAAGGATTTACCGTCTATTTCTATTGGCAGCCCCAATAAATCCAGCACCGTTGCCCCTATATCCGAAAAACTTGCCCTTGTGCCTATGTCTGCCCCTTGTTTTACATGCCTGCCATATAGCAGTATCGGTATGTATTCTCTTGAATGGTCCGTACTCTCTGTGGTCGGGTCACAGCCGTGATCCGCAGTAATAATCAATATGTCGGAATCCTTCATTGCCGCAAGGATCTCCGGAAGCCTGGCATCAAAAGACATAAGTGCCCCGGCATATCCTTCTGCATCATTTCTGTGTCCGTAAAGCATGTCAAAATCAACAAGGTTTGAAAATATCAGCCCCGGTTTATCCTCTGCCATATATTCCAGCGTCTTATCTACAACATCCATATTGTCCTTTGTGTGAACAGCTTCAGTGATACCCGCCCCTGCAAAAATATCCTCAATTTTTCCGACAGCTGCCACATTCATGCCATTTTCAGCTATAATATCAAGCATTGTCTTCTTAATTGGCTTCAGGGAGAAATCCCTTCTGTTTGAGGTGCGTTTATAGCTTCCGCTTTTCCCGAGGAAGGGCCTTGCAATAACGCGTCCCACCGCATACTCGTCCTTCAGCAGTGCTCTTGCTTTTTCACATATTTCATAAAGCCTTTGAAGGGGTATTACCTCCTCATGGGCTGCTATCTGAAAAACACTATCTGCAGATGTATATATTATCGGATAGCCTGTTTCCACATGCTTATCACCAAGTCTTGCAATTATCTCCGTTCCTGAAGCTACTTCATTTCCAAGTGTTTTTACACCTATAGCCCTTTCAAAGGCCTCCACAAGCTCTCGGGGGAATCCTTCAGGAAAAGTAGGAAAGGGCCGGGACAAAGTTGCTCCTGCAATTTCCCAATGGCCTGTAGTCGTATCCTTCCCGGGTGAGACCTCTTTTGCCCTGCCGAAGCTTCCTATTGGATTCTCTGCAATTTGCAAGCCTATACTCCTGTCAATATTTCCAAGGCCAAGAGCTTCAAGATTCTCCAGTTTGAAATTTTTCACACTTCTCACCAAGCTTCCCAAGGTATTGCTCCCGGAATCCCCGTACTTATCTGCGTCAGGCAGCTCCCCTATTCCAACGCTGTCCAAAACTATGAGAATCACTCTTCTAATCATATCTATACCTCCTAATTTCGGTAACCAGAATCCTGCGTCTTTAGTCTGTGAACTGATAAATATTAAAAAGGGCTTTTTAAGCCCTTGGATGAGTCTTGCTGTATACTTCTTTTATTCTGCTCTTATTTATCTTGCTGTATACTTGAGTTGTAGAGATATCCGAGTGTCCAAGCATCTCCTGTATTGCTTGAAGGTCGGCGCCGTTCTCTATAAGATGTACTGCAAATGAATGCCTTAGGGTATGAGGGGTTATTGACTTTTTTATATTTGCCTTTGCAGTATAATATTTTATTATTTTCCAAAAACCCTGCCGGGTCATTTTCTGCCCGTGGAAATTGACAAACAGCAGCTTGTGGTTATCATTGGTGCAGAGCTTCTTTCTGAAATCATCCAGATAAGTCTTTATATATTTAACGGCAACGTTGCCCAGAGGTATGGATCTGGACTTTACTTCGCCGTTCCTGCATATGATTAATCCTGAATTCAGATCTACATCATCAATATTCAATGAAATAAGTTCCGATACCCTGATGCCGGTAGCATAAAGCAGCTCCAGCATGGCTTTATCCCTTGCACCCTTTGCATCAACAGGTACAGGCTGCTCAAGCAGAAGCTCCACTTCCTTCTTGGTAAGCACAGAGGGAAGCTTTTTTTCTACCTTTGGTGATTCAAGATTCGCAGAAGGATCAATATCTATATATCTCTCATTCTGCATAAATTGGTAAAAACACCTTATGGAAGCAAGATTCCTGGAGATCGTTGAAGTGGCTTTGCCTGTCTTTTGCAATGCAATCAAATATGTAATGATAATGGTTTTTGTAACCTTCTCCAATGAAAGAGCATGTTCTCTAAGATAAACTTCGAATTGCCTTATATCTCTTTTATAGGATTCCAGCGTATTTGCCGATAATTCCTTATTATTAATGAGATAATCCAAAAACAACTCAATATAGCTCATTAGAATCATATCCCCTCTATTACAGTATCTTTAAACTATTCAACACAGATAATAAAAATCCTCCAATAAATGAAAATTTTTCATAGGCTTTGCCTTTATTTTTAGTATTTTATATAAGGTACAATTGCCCTGACTATAAGGGATGTTATGTACGCTTCCACAATACTGCCTGCGACAAGCAATATGAACAGTACCAGCATTGAAAGGGCATAAGCGGCAAATATGCGGGGGACAACTGCCGATTTTTTAAAATACTTGTATCTGAGAGCCCACAGGGAATAATTGAACCCTGTTACACCCATGACGATAATAACAGGCACAAATATTAGATTCTGAGGCAGTACAGAGCCTAATGAAAGGAGAAACCCATTGCTTCCTACATTCTTAGTGAGAAAAGCTATTGAAAACCCGATGCAAAACCCTCTGAAAGCAACAAGCATCGGAATAACAATTATGCCAATGTACACTGCTCCTGAAAAAAACAGTATCATAGCATAATAAAAGTTGTATTTTATTGACTGCTTTAATATGGCTTCGGACTGAAGCTGATTTTGGTTCGTCAGATCCAGGAAACCTTCCAGATAGATTATTGCATCCGTTTTTGCCGCTTCATCAATATTATTTACAGCCAATGCTCCAAGGCTTATTCCGAGGATGAATGAAAATATGACTATTAAATAAATCCAAATATTATCTGCAAGATGTCTTCTGATTGAATCATTAAGGCTGTCCGGCAAAAGAAAAACCCCCTCTCAGCTTTTGTCCACACTATTTCTCTATCTTGATAATATGCTTTAAGGAAGTATATTATGATTCCATATTTTTTTAAAAACAGTAATGTAAATATGCACTTGTACATATAATATGTAACAAACGCAAGGAAGGTAAATGAAATGATTAAGTATGTATATAAGAATGGTTTTCACTTTGTAGGCAAATTCAATGAGTTGATTGAACAGCTGAATACAATTGAAAATAAGCGAATCACACTGAGGGAATACATTTTGTCATATAGACACAGGCTTAATTAGGATTCTTGGCAAGCAAAGCGGAAACACCGCAAGTAACAAAGTATTCCTT
>DAOLPD010000213.1:0-4186 GCA_035417425.1 Bacillota bacterium | reverse complement strand
AAATTTATAACTTAATTTGAACTCGAAAGGGTTGCATTTTGATTTTCAATTAAGGAAAAAGATGAAAATGAACTAATCAAAGGCCTGTATCGGAATAAATATTTTTGTTGACCGATTAAGAAATCCGTGCTATCATAGATAAAAATCCAAACAGCAGAAATTCCATGAACAAGATTAGTACCTGCGATATTGAGTTTTCAGCGAGCCGGAAGTGGTGTAAGCCCGGTAACAGGATATGCAGCGAATGGACTTGTGAGAAGTCAGGCGAACCTTCGATTTTTCGGAATATTAGCCGAAGCCGGGAGATTCCCGTTACAGAATCAGGATATCGAGCATCATTTCTGCTCCGTATCTGTTGAGAGAGGCAAAAATACTTTGTCTAAACTGGGTGGTACCGCGGATTATACCTTCCGTCCCTTTATAGGGATGGAAGGTTTTTATTTTGTATAGGAGGTGAGTGCAATGTTATGAACTGTCTGGTTTTTAAGTGAGTTCAATAAAAAGAATTATAATTTTAAAGGAGAGATTTATAATGAATTTAAGAAAGAACATCCTCATATCATTGCTGCTTGCCATAGGTTATATAATGCACCAGATAACCCCCGGCACAATAGGAAACATGAAATTTGACCTGCTGCTTGCCTTCTTGTTCGTTGCTCTTTTTATAAGCAGGGATCTGAAAAGCACAATCCTTGCAGGATTGCTTGCAGGTTTCATTACTGCTTTGACCACAACCTTTCCGGGAGGTCAGATTGCTAATATTGTAGATAAAATTGTATCCAGCTTTGCAGTCTATTTAATGATCAAGGTATCGGATAAATTTAAATTCAAACAGGTATCAACAGGTATTATTGCATTCATAGGCACTATAATAAGCGGCACCGTCTTCTTATCTACGGCACTGGTTCTTGTAGGACTTCCGGCACCTTTTCCGGCATTATTTGTCGGAATAGTGCTTCCGACTGCAGCAACGAATATATTTGTTACCCTAATTGTATATAATGCGGTAAACTTGGCTATTAAAGCCACCGGAGTAAAATTCGTTCAACCTGAAAAACAATAGGCAATATAAGTTTGCATAACCCTCCGCAAGAGACAGTATAGTATATCGAGGCACACGGATTATGATTTTGACAGGCCTATACTGATATGCCTTTGGAAAAGTTCTATCAGAGGCCTGTTGCCAAAATGCATAAAAGTATGCCCTGCTATACTATACAAGCTCTTGCTTGGTTATGCAAACTTCATATGGTCGCATTCTCCTATAGTACAAAAGCCTCTGTTACTGCATAAGCCCTTCAATAATTATTGTGGCTCCGATTGCCATCACTTGCACCACATTTATAATCAGGAAGTTCTTAACGGACAGTATAAAGGTTTCCTTTTTGGTCTGCTTTTCATAAAAACTTTTTATATTTCTGCTTACAGGGAAAAATGTAAAAAGCGTAATGACTGTTGCCGCGGGGGCAATCCCCAGAACAAGCAGGAGCAGCAAATCTGCATAGCTGATGTAGTATAAGGCCTTAAATACCCATAAAGCCTTTTCCTTTCCTATATATATGGGCAAAGTATAGCGTCTGTTCTCGATATCGTCTTCAATATCGCATATGTTGTTTGCCAGCATGATATTGGCAATGCCATTTACTGCGGGTAATGACAGAAGAAATATATATGCCACTTCCGTCAGATTTATGCTTATGCCTGCAATATTTCCGGCATATGTCAGGTCTGCAATTCCCATGTTAAAAACATGTACATATATTGATATGAAAGTAATTACAAACCCCATGAACAACCCGGAAAACGCCTCTCCAAAAGGTGTCCAGGAAATCGGTATCGGTCCGAAGGAATATAGAATTCCTACTGCAAAGGACAAAACCCCCAACAGCAGAATAACAGGAGAGGTATTTAGAAAAAGTATAAAGCCGAATACAGATGCTACAACCAGCAAAGCAGTAATTGTCATCTTCACGGTTGATTCTTTCAAATTGTATTTTACTATGGCATTATGGCTTTCGTAATTAAAGCCCTGGGTCTTGTTCGCCCTTTTGTAATCATAGTAATTGTTTATTGCTGTAGTGACCATATCAAAGGATAATAATGATATTAACATTATTATGAAGTTCTTGGGATTAAAAACTCCGAAGTGATAAACTGAATATAGAGTTCCCAGTGCAAAGGGTATTACGCTGGCAACTTTTGTCTGTATTTCAACCAGTTTGAGAAAACTCTTCAAAGACATTCCTATTCTCCTTTTTGACAGTATAACTATTGGTCTTCTGCTTTTTTTTCTTCCTTTTTGCTGCAAAACCTGTCATACAAGTATTTTAAATCCTCATCGATGAATCTGTGCTTCGTCTCCTTCAGATTATATTTAAAAAGCTTGAAGGAGAACTGAACAAAATATCCGGCTGTAATTGCCATAATTGCAGTTCCTATTCCCACAGAACCTCCAAGGATATATCCTGCAGCCAGCACGCTTATTTCGATACTGTTTCTTATGAACCTGACGGACTTGCCGGTCTTTTTTGTCAGCGCCACCATCAGGCCGTCCCTTGGACCGGAGCCAAATCCGGCGCTTATATAGTAATAACTGGCTATTCCGATAACAAACGAGCCCAGAAGCATCATTGCAAATCTTAGTATTACTGATTGAAATACCGGAATCAGGTGATTCAGCATTAGTATATCCATGAACAATCCAATAAATACCATGTTGAAAAGTGTTCCCCATCCGAGCCTTTCTCCAAACAGACTGTCAAGTACTACAAGGACCATCCCGACATATATGCTTGCCTGCCCCATTGTGATTCCGGTTTTTATTGATAACCCCTGATGAAATATCTCCCAGGGTGCCAGGCCCAGATTGGCATTGATTGTCATTACAATCCCAATGGAATACAAAAACAACCCCCAGAACAATTTTGCCATACGTTTCATGATTTCTTTCATACCAGTCTATCTCCTTCCGCAGTTCACTTTGACTTAAATCCCTCCGGATTGTTTTTATGCCACTTCCAGGCAGTCGCTATAATATCATCGATGCTTTTGTACCTGGGCTGCCATCCCATCTCTTCCCTGGCCTTTTTTGAGGAGGCTATAAGAGAGGAAGGGTCTCCTGCCCTTCTGGGGCATATTACCGCCGGTATCGGGTGCTTGGTCACCCTTCTTGCCGCCTCGATAATTTCCTTAACTGAGAAGCCTTTACCATTTCCGAGGTTATAAACAGTACTTGCAGCTCCGTCTCTCAAGCGGTCAAGCGCCATGATATGCGCATTTGCCAGATCCGTTACATGTATATAATCCCTTATACAGGTTCCGTCATAAGTATCATAATCATCACCGAATATTGAGATGCTTTCCCGCTTCTCAAGGGGAACCTGAAGTATGAGCGGAATCAGATGTGTCTCAGGGCAGTGGTCCTCTCCGATTCTTCCGCTTTCATGGGCTCCGGCTACGTTAAAGTACCTGAGGGCTATATACTTTATACCATGGGCAATATCCGCCCACTTCATCATTTTTTCCATTACAAGCTTGGTTTCCCCATAGGCATTAGTGGGTTCAGTCCTATCTGTCTCAGGAATCGGAATGTTCTCCGGTTCGCCGTAGACTGCTGCAGAAGATGAAAATACTATTCTGCCTACATTATGCCTTTTCATTGCTGAAAGCAGTACTTCTGTTCCATATACATTATTGTCGAAGTAAGAAAGAGGTTCTTTCATGCTCACACCAACCAGGGAATCGGCAGCAAAATGGATTACCGTATCAATATCATTCTCATTAAATATCTTATCGAGAAATTTCCCATCCCGGATATCCCCTTTGTAAAATCTTGCTCCCCCATGCACAGCATCCTCGTGACCTGTTTGCAGGTTATCTGCAACAACAACTTCTTCTTTTCTGTCAATAAGACTGCAAACACAGTGTGAACCGATATAGCCTGCGCCTCCCGTCACCAATACTGCCAATTATCATTCCCTCCTTCATAGGGCTGTTAATCCCATGCTGATTGGACTTGTCCTTTAATATTATAATATAATTTCCCGGGTATTACTATTGTAGAATCAAGGACATGAATTTGCTTTTGGGACATGGGGACGTTTCTCCTGTCCCGCTGAAAGTGAGACACGCGAAACGTCAGACTGTGTGGCAACATTTGTGAAATAGCCTGTAACAGTCAGCCCTT
>DAOLPD010000212.1:0-4253 GCA_035417425.1 Bacillota bacterium | reverse complement strand
ATTTACAAAAAATTTGTATGAAGATAAGTTGCCAACATTTACTTGACAGTAACATATTCATAAGATTACTGGAAAAAGCAGACTCTATATAGTATAATATTCAGGATACCAATGTATTGCGCAAAAAAGGGAGGTAAGGTCTATGAACGAAAATGCCAATGAGAGTTCAAACTTTATACACGATTTTATTGATATAGATCTGGAGGAAAAAGTATATGATCATGTACATACCCGTTTCCCTCCGGAGCCCAACGGTTATCTCCATATAGGGCATTGCAAGGCTATGTACATAAATTTCAGCACTGCGGAAAAATACCACGGATTATGCAATTTAAGGTTTGATGATACCAACCCCATTAAGGAAGATGTGGAATATGTGCAATCCATTATGGAGGATATCAAGTGGCTGGGCTTTGACTGGGAGGACCGCCTTTACTATGCATCCGACTATTTTGAAAAGCTCTACGAATTCGCGGAAGTACTTATCAGGAAGGGTAAGGCATATGTATGTGATTTAAGCCAGCAGGAAGTGAGAGAATATAGGGGAACACCTACAGAGCCGGGTAAAAACAGTCCCTTCAGGGAAAGGACTGTTGAGGAGAACCTGGATTTGTTCAGGAGAATGAGGGCAGGTGAATTTCCCGAAGGTTCAAGAACGCTTCGTGCCAAGATCGACATGGCATCACCAAATCTGAACATGAGGGATCCTGTTATATATCGAATACTGAAGTCAAGCCACCATAGAACAGGAGACAAATGGTGCATCTATCCCATGTATGATTTTCAACATCCCCTGTCCGATGCACTTGAAGGTATTACCCATTCTCTCTGTTCATTGGAATATGAGGACCATCGGCCTCTGTACAATTGGGTTATAAATGAATGTGAGCCTGAGCATAAGCCAAGACAGATAGAGTTTGCAAGGCTGAACCTGACCTATACCGTTATGAGCAAGCGATACCTGAGAGAACTGGTGGAAACAGGAATAGTCAGCGGTTGGGATGATCCCAGGATGCCTACTTTATGCGGTTTGAGAAGGAGAGGCTATACTGCTGATGCACTTAGAGACTTCTGTGACAGGATTGGCGTTGCAAAGACAAACAGTACTGTAGATTATGCGCTTCTCGAGCATTGCATAAGAGAGGACCTGAATAAGAAGGCAGACCGTGTTATGGCGGTGCTTCGCCCTTTGAAGGTCATAATTGATAATTATCCCGATAATCAGATAGAGTATTTTGAAGTGGAGAACAATCCTGAAAATCCTGACAGCGGTACCCGCAAGGTGCCCTTCTTGCGTGAGATATATATTGAGCAGGAAGATTTTATGGAGAATCCGCCCAAGAAATACTTCAGGCTTTATCCGGGCGGAGAGGTCAGGCTGAAAGGGGCTTATTTCATAAAGTGTGAAAGTGTTGTAAAGGATCCGCTAACAGGTGAGATCAAAGAAATCCACTGCACCTATGATCCGGCATCCAAGGGAGGGAACTCCCCCGACGGACGGAAGGTAAAAGGCACTATTCACTGGATATCTGCCGAACATGCAATAGATGCTGAGGTCCGTCTTTATGATCAGCTGTTTGTAGTACCGAATCCCGGGGAAGAGGGTCATGAATACAAGGATGATCTGAACCCCAATTCACTGGAAGTGCTGACCGGCTGCAAGGTTGAACCAATACTGAGGGAAGCCTCCATAGGAAAAGGCTATCAGTTCCTGAGGCTGGGCTATTTCTGCCCTGATAATAAGGACTTTACAAAGGAAAGGCCCGTCTTCAACAGGATAGTAGGATTGAAGGATTCCTGGGCAAAGGAAGTAAAAAAATAGTATTGATATCCGGCAGGGGGAGATATGGGGGCGAAGCGCCCTCATATCTCCCTATTTAGTTAACTTATTTCCAGTTGTTAACCCTGTATAAAACTGTTATTATAATATTATAATTAGACTATATGCGGCATAAACATACTATCAGGGCTATTACACTTTCATTTCATTTGATGAAAATATAACGGGTTTTGTCACTGTATTATAATGGTTAGAATGTTAATTTAATTGTGGGGGTGAAACGGATGTTTGGAAACTGGAACCTGCTTACGGCATTCCTGTATGTTATGGGTATTGTGCTTCTCATGATTGAGGCACTTGTACCGGGGTTTGGAGTTGCCGGAATAACCGGGGTAATACTTGTACTGGCCAGCATAGTTATGATTACGTCCAGTGTTTACCAGGCCTTGTTCATGCTGGTTGGAACAATTGCAGTAGCAATTATTCTGATTGTTGCATTATACAGGCTGGGTTATGGTAAACGCTTCGTAAAATCAATGATATTAAATACTGAGCAGAAAAATGAGGAAGGATACGTAAGCACAAAAGGCTATGAAAAATATCTGGGCATGCGAGGGACTGTCGCCACTCCGCTAAGATCTGCAGGTACTGTAATTATTGACGGAGACAAGATAGATGCAGTATCTGAAGCAGAATATATTGATAAAGGTGTTGAGGTTGAGGTTATAAAGATTGAGGGTGGCAGAATAGTAGTAAGAAGAGTATGATTATAAGAATGGAGGTATTCAGATGGGTGACATATTATTTTATGTAGTGGGTTTATTTGTCATAATACTTGGTTTGACAATATTTTTAAGTTTTGTACCCCTTGGATTGTGGATTTCTTCCTTGGCGGCGGGGGTAAATGTCGGGATATTCAATCTTGTGGGAATGAGGCTCAGAAGAGTTATACCAAGCAGGATTGTGAATCCTTTGATAAAAGCAAGAAAGGCTGGCCTTGATCTTGGTGTAAACCAGCTGGAAGCCCACTATCTTGCCGGCGGTAATGTAGACAGAGTGGTGAATGCACTTATTGCTGCACAGAGGGCGGAAATAGAACTGGGCTTTGAGAGAGCTGCAGCAATTGATCTTGCAGGAAGAGATGTTTTGCAGGCTGTGCAGATGAGTGTTAACCCGAAGGTAATTGAGACTCCTGTGGTAGCAGCTGTAGCTAAGGACGGTATAGAAGTAAGAGCAAAAGCAAGAGTGACTGTGAGAGCCAATATTGACAGGCTGGTCGGAGGTGCCGGCGAAGAGACTATCATTGCCAGAGTTGGTGAAGGTATCGTTACAACCGTCGGAAGCTCCGAAAGCCACAAATCAGTGTTGGAAAACCCGGATCTGATATCAAGGACAGTTCTGGCAAAGGGGCTTGATTCCGGTACAGCCTTTGAAATACTTTCAATAGATATAGCCGACGTGGATGTAGGAAGAAATATCGGCGCCCAGCTGCAGACAGACCAGGCGGAAGCAGATAAAAGAATAGCTCAGGCAAAGGCGGAGGAAAGACGCGCCATGGCTGTTGCCAAAGAGCAGGAGATGAAGGCGGCAGTTCAGGAAATGAGAGCTAAGGTTGTAGAATCAGAAGCGGAGGTGCCCAAGGCACTTGCCGACGCTTTGAGAAACGGAAAAATGGGCGTAATGGATTACTACCAACTGCAGAATATACAGGCTGATACTCAGATGAGGGATGCAATATCTAAGTCAGGAAAGAGTGACAGCATTGATAAGGAAAAGAAATAGTCCAGATGGCATCTCCATCAAAGGAGGGATGTAGTTGGAAGGTATATATATAGTAGTAGCTATAATAATTGCCCTGTTTAACCTTGCTGCGAAGCAGCAAAAGAACCAGGGCGGGGGTAAAAGAGGCATGAACCGGCAGCAGGGCCAATACAGACAGAAGCCGGTTCAAAGGCAAAAGCGTATTCCCCAATGGGCCGAAGGGCCTTTCGCAGATTTGGGAAAAAGCTGGAATGAGATGTTTGGAGCTCCGGAGGAACATGTTCCTGATTCGGTGCCTGCAAAGGATCATGAAGGAATTGAGATGGAAGACAGAAGAAGGGCCGGCAGCTTGGATTATATTGAGACTGACCAAAGCCTTGAGGGTACCTGCGATGAACACCCCGAACACAGCAGGCTGGATGCCTATAAGGCTGAGATAAACGAAACGGAAGAAGAAGGTTTCATATTTGAAATAACAGAGGATAGCCTTCTTAGAAGCGTAGTAATGGCTGAGATTCTGGGGCCGCCCCGGACAATGAAAAGAAGAATAAGGTAAGGTTAAAATGAGTATTGCAAAACTATTGAATAACCAGTTTGCAATACTCTTTTTCATATAAGAAGAATAATGCGACGCATATGAAGTTTGCAGTCATCCTGCAGAGCACTAGCCTTATATCCCGACTCGCACGGTATTAGCTTTGGACAGAATCAG
>DAOLPD010000211.1:0-4456 GCA_035417425.1 Bacillota bacterium | reverse complement strand
TTGTCCAAAGCCAATAAGTGCTCGCTGATATACAAGGCTAGTGCTCTTGGAGTATGATTGCAAGCTAATAACTACGCCGCATTATTCTTCTTAAGCGCATATTGATAGAGCCCCTTCATAAAGTATTGTTATATAAGGATTCTATTTGTTATAATAATTGTAATGATTGAACCATGAATTACGGGGGAGAAGGCAAATGAAGACTATCGGGATAATAGGCGGAATGGGGCCGCTGGCTGCCGCAAGACTGTTTGAGAGGATTGTCATTCTTACAAAAGCCGGCTGCGATAATGAACATATTCCAATAATAATTGACAATAATACAAATATACCCGACAGGACGGAAGCAATACTGAACAACGGAGATAATCCGACCTTTGAGTTGGTCAGATCTGCACTGAGGCTTGAGCTTATGGGGGCGGATGCAATAGTAATGGCCTGCAATACCGCACATTATTTTTATGATGAGATTATCAAGTTTGTCAAAGTTCCTGTCATAAACATGGTGGAGGAAACTGCCAAATATATAATCAAAAACAATCCCACCGTAAAGTGTGCAGGTCTGCTTGCCACAGCAGGCACCTGCAATTCGGGGATATACAAGAGGGTATTTGAAAAGCAGGGATTGAATCTTTTGGTGCCTGAAGCTGAAGAACAGCAGCATATAACAGAATTGATTTATGATATTAAAAGAAGCAGGGAGGATATAAATCCGGAGAATACAATCAAAGTAGTATCTGCTCTGAGAAAAAGAGGAGCCGAAGTGATAATCCTGGGCTGCACAGAGCTTCCCATAGCCTTTGGCATGTTTGATATATGCAGCAGCTACGTAGACTCTCTGGAGGTTTTGGCAATGAGCGCAATAGCTTATGCGGGGAAGGACATCAGATATGAGAAAATAGATAAGGGTATGAAGAGATGCATATGAAAACAGCAAGAGTAGTTTTTGCAGTCCTGTTTGTCATATTAATGCCGCTGGTATTGCTGCTCACGGATGTGCAGCTGGTGGCTTATGACCGGGATTACTACAGAACTGAATACGATAAATACGGTATCCCTGAGCACATTGGCATGAGCATGGATAATCTTATGGAATCAACGGAGCAGCTTCTTTTATACCTTGAAAATAAAAGGGATGATTTGAATTTCAAAGCCCCTTTTAACCATGACGAGGAAGAATTCTTCAGCCCCAGGGATAAGCTGCATATGATCGATGTCAGGGGGCTTTTTGTCAAGGGGCACTTGTTCAGAAATATTTCGTTGATTTATATTGCAATATTCATTATGCTCTTGCTTGGGAAAAAGCCTTTCAGGAATCAGCTGAGGAAGCTTGCCCGATACGGTATTGCAGTTTCGGCGGCGGGTATTGCTCCGGTTATAGTGCTCATAATACTGATGAAGGTTGATTTTTACAGGTACTTTACGGTATTTCACGAGATATTTTTTACAAATGACCTGTGGCTGATGGACCCGGCTGCAGATAGGCTGATTAATATTTTTCCCCAGGATTTCTTTACTGATATGGCTTTCAGCATATCATACCTGTACATTGCAGAAATGGCTGCCATACTGATTTGCAGCTTGATAGCTCTGAAGCTTGTCAAGTCTGATTAAACTATCATGGAGGTTTTATTATGAAAAGGTTATGTTTATTGCTTGCTTTTATTATGCTGTTTACCTCGGGCTGCTTTCTGATGCCGGGAACAGAAAGGGAAAGCGTCAAGCTGTATTATGCCGTAAAGGGCAATGCCGGCTTGGATATAGAAAACAGAGAAATAGAATATAAGGATGCAAAAAGCAAATACACAAATACCCTTGAGGAGCTGTTGAAGGGCCCTTCCGACAGCGGCAGATTCGAAACAAGCATCAGCAAGGATACAAAAGTGTTGGGCGTCAAGGTTGAAGGAGATAAACTGACAGTTGACTTTTCAAAGGAGTTTAATGTTTTTTCAGGGAGTATGCACGAAGCGGCAGTGGTATCTTCCGTAGTAGATACAATGCTGCAGTTTAATGAACTTAAGAAAGTAAAAATACTTGTTGAAGGACAGGAACTGATTGCTCCCAGCGGAGAGCCTTACGGATTCATGGAGTTCATCGATTTCAACATCGGAGATATGACTGAAAAAGAGATTACTCTGTATTTTGCCGACTCTCAGGCTATGTATGTGGTTCCGGAGAAAAGAACTATTTTTGTAAATAAGGATATAAGCGATGCTGAATTTTTCCGGTTAGTGCTTGAGGAACTCATTAAGGGGCCCAATACCGAAAACCTGTACAGGACAATACCGGAAGGGGTTACGGTTGAATATACCGAGGTGGAAGGAGATCTTCTTAAGGTTGATTTTTCTGAGGAAATGCATACAAATCACTGGGGGGGAGCAGCGGGAGAAAGCATGACTATTAATTCCATAGTCAACTCACTGACAGAGTTTGAGAATATCAAAAGGATAATGCCTACAGTGGACGGAGGCCCTATGAGCATAGAGCACATGGTGGTGGAAGAACCTTTGACAAGGAATGAAAGTATGATATATAAGCAATAGGCACGGGATTACGGGAGGATTAAGATTGGAGCCGCAAGATTCAGGCAGGTTATCTGTTTTTAAGGGCAATCTTTTGTATATGATAGTAATGTTTCTGTTCGTGACAGTGGGGTATATTGCACAGCAGAGGAGCTTTCACTATGGAATTCTCATAACCGAATTTCTGCTGATTGCCCTGCCTGCAATCATATATGTGAAAATCAACGGTGCCTCAGTGAAAAAAGAGATGAGGTTCAACAGCCTGAGCCTCACTGATGCAATTCTTGTAATTGTTGCTGCCATTGCCGCATATTTTGTGGCTGTTTTCATTAACCTGATAGCGGAAATTTTAATTAGCATGATGGGGGATCTTATTATACCGGATATACCCTTTGCGAAAACCCCAAGGGAGTATATAGTGCTTCTTTTTATTATTGCGGGTTCTGCAGGCATCTGCGAGGAGATACTGTTCAGGGGCTTCATACTGAGGTCCTATGAAAAGCTCGGAATGTGGCCGGATATAGTTTTTACGGCTCTGCTTTTTTCTATATTGCACCTGAATATTCAGAACATGGCGGCACCGTTTTTTCTGGGTATCATATTTGGTTTTGTGGTATACAGGACCAATTCGATTTATGCGGGAATGTTCGGACATTTCATAAACAATGCGGTTTCAGTTACCTGGGGCTATGTAATAATGAACCTGCCCTTTTATGAAAATATGAATATTGAACAGCTTCAGGGGGATATAACCACACAATCCCTAATAGGCGCCTCAATTATTTTCGGGCTGATATTGCCCTTTGCAGGAATGATCATGGCATTTTGCCTGAAGGCGATAAAGGACAGGCATCCGGAGACGGCCCCCCAAAGGCCTGATGAAAGCTTCATAAGTACTATGAGCAACATAAGAGTATCCTGGCCTTTATTAATATCTCTCCTGATATTCATCGGAATGATGATTATGGAAATTCTACTTATTACAAACGGAAAAAGACCAATAAATTTCTAAAGAAGGAATGATGAAAAATGATGGATGTCGCTGTTATCGGAGGCGGACCTGCCGGCCTTTCCGCCGCATTGAACCTTAAAATAAGAAACAAGAGTTTTGTATTGCTTGGGGGAAGTGAAAATGTCACGGGACTTATGAAAGCGCCTCAGATAGACAATTATCCCGGACTCAAAGGCATAAGCGGAGCAGAGCTTGTTAAGAGTTTCCGGGACCATGCAGTTTCAATGGGAGTGGAAATAAAGAAGGAAAAAGCATATAACATACTTGACATGGGAGATTACTTCTCAATAAATGCCGGAAATGAGTTCTATGATGCACGGTCAATTATTATTGCCACAGGACGTGAAAAAGCAAAGTACCTTGAGGGAGAGAAGGAATACCTGGGAAAAGGGGTAGGATATTGCGCTACCTGCGACGGCCCGTTATACAGGAACAAGTCCATAGCTATAATTTCAGAGAATGAGGAAGGGGAAGAAGAAGCTAATTTTCTTTCCGAGATATGCTCCGAGGTATTTTATATACCTTCCTATCATACCGAGCCGAAGCTTAGAGACGGTATTAAACTGCTTAAGGAAAAGGTCACGGGAATTCAGGGGGACGGGAATAAAGTCAACAGGCTTACGACCGATAATAGGGAACTTAAGGTGGATGCGGTATTCATCGTCAGGGATGTAATTCCCGTAAACCAGCTTATAGAAGGATTGGAGCTTCATGAGGGCTCTATAAAGGTGGACAGGGATATGGCTGCAAGCATTAAGGGAGTCTTTGCCTGCGGAGATTGTACCGGTAAGCCTTTTCAGATTGCAAAAGCCGTGGGAGAAGGAAATGTGGCATCACTGAGCGCAGTGCGATATCTCGAAAAAAATAATATGTCAATACTTTGTGAAAATGTCACCCTAAAAGTGACTTAATTATCGTATGA
>DAOLPD010000210.1:0-4462 GCA_035417425.1 Bacillota bacterium | reverse complement strand
ATCTACGAAACATGAAGATATTTAAAGAAAATGAGAGTATATTAAGGGAGGTCAATCAAATGAGAAGTATGAAAAAATGGACAGCCGTAGTAGTATGTATTTTAGTAGTAGCTATGCTTGCTTCATGTACAGCAAATGAAACCAATACACCGTCAACAGATTCCAACACAACGGCGAAAGTCAATTTTCCTGATGGAAAGCCGATTACGTTGGTAGTTCCCTTTTCGGCAGGCGGCGTTACGGACGTAGGCTTTAGACTTCTTGCACCATATATTGAAAAAGAACTTGGGACGACAGTTAATGTTGTAAACCAACCCGGTGGAGATGGCTGGGTATATTGGCTGAAGTTTAAAGATCAAAAACCGGACGGATATACAATTTGTGCAGTAAATGATACCATGAACTATGCCCGTCTTAACCCGGCAGCACCACATGAAGAAGGTATTGACGACTTTATCCCGATTGCATGCCAAGTGGTTGATATTTCCTCAATTGTTATGAGAAAAGGGGAAACCCGTTTTTCAAATTTCAAAGAGATGATTGAATACGCAAAGCAGAATGAATTGACAGTAGTTATGAGCGGCTTTGGCACAGAGGACCATATTGTTATTGAGAAACTGAATTTATTATTGGGCACCAAACTAACCTGTGTAATGAACAGCGAAGGTAGTAATGAATGTGTTGCTGCTTTGATGGGTGGACATGTGGATTTGCTCTCAAATAATGTAGGTTCAGTTAATTCCTTCGTGCAGTCAGGCGATTTGGTTCCCCTTGTTACATTTAATGACAAACGTTCTGCTTTCTTACCGGATGTACCGACTTTTGAAGAGCTTTACGGTACACCGCTGAATTTCCATTCTGCCCGTGGTTTGATGGTTCCAAAAGGTACGAATGAGGACATTGTAAAAATACTCGAAGATGCGTGCAAAGCAGCTATCAACAACCCCGAGCATATCCAAAAATGCAAAGATGCAGGGCTCGAAGTCATATACAAAAATGGTTCTGAATTCCATGACATGTTCATTGAAGGAGAAAATATTGTAAAAGATATGTTGGATGAACTTGGGTGGAGCAAATAAGTTTACTATAATGTCCTGATTTGTCAGGACAGCATCTTTGAAGGGCTAAATTAAATTTTACTTTTATCTTTAGTTTTATAATTATAGGAATATATGTACTTGTAGAATAGCATAAGTTAATCTTTTATATGGCGAAAGCCGCTTTACAATGAGTATATGCCATGCCAGGTTGTATTTTAGGTATCAACTTCATTACAAGGTATGATGAAATTTGACTTTTTATCATGCCTTTTTTATTCACCCGTTTTATCATTGACACAAAATGCATATTCAAAATAGATTATAAGGAAAAGTTCCATTGCAATCACCTCAACCCTTCCCTAACGGCTAAGATATTCAATAGATTTATTATCACACAGTAAGTTTTTCTACTCCTGAGACCCATGAAGAATTGACATTCTATTATTAGGTCGACAAGCTGTAACAATCTTCATACTTTCTATGACAAATTTATTGTTTTCTTCTTTTGTTCTCATATACTATCCCCCTCCAACTGTTAAGATTATGTTAGATTGTAATATTCTACAAATTTCCTTATATACCTTTTCTAAGTATTGCATATAATGATAGCTATTGTATATTGGAAAAAAAAGCAATATACTATATCTAACTAATTAACGTCACATTTAGATAACCCAGTACTTTTATTAATGGAGGTATCTGAAATGAAACGATTATTGTCTGTAACTCTTACCATACTTATAATCATGAGCCTATGCACTTCTGTATATGCGGCAAGCCCTGCACAGAGTCTTTCAATCATGCGCTGGGTGTTGGATGACGCCGGGGAAAATATTTTCATAGAAGTGATTCAGTACCCGAAGATTAAGATGACTGGAGTTCAGTATGGCGACAGCATGCCGGTATATGAACCGAATCTGGAGGAAGTTATACTTCAGATGGATCTGAGTTTATCGGAAAAATACTTCAGGCTCTTTGAAAACGGAGGGGCCATTCCTGAATTGGTACTGATAGGTGCGAACTATCAGGACAGGCCGGTGTTCAAAATTTCTTTGGAAAACTGCAGGGTATCCGGGTTCACAATTGCGGATCTTGGTATAAACAGGCTGAGCACCAATGTTAAAGCAGTCATTAAGCTTAAAGCCGAAAAAGTGACAACAACAAAACTTGATGGTTCCGGAGCAAAGCTGCAGATTGTTTATGGCAGCAATCTGGATACTGGCAAGCTATATCTGAACGGATATGAATTCAGGAAGACTGCTGATTTAACAAATATCGAAGGGCAGAGCATAACGTATGGCTATGGAAGCGCACCGCAATACAACAACGCTGAGCTTGTTATTGAATACGATGAGATAGGCACACTCCCCAATTGGCTGGCTGAGTTCGACAGCACAACAGACAGCAATATCAACCCGCAGTGCAGGCTCAGGTATGAACTGAGCAGCTCGACTACAGCAAATAAATTTACCTTTGAAGCTGATTTGACAGTAATTATGCAGGAACTGGCGGGTACCGGGGACGTGATAAGAATGTTTAACAAATACACTTTCCGGGTAACCAATGTTGATTTTATAGCTCCTGCTGTTGCTGCCGGAACTCCCCCCGCTCCTGAAGATCCTGTTCCTTCTGATCCTGCTCCTTCTGATCCTGCAGAGGCTGACCCTGCTATTGTAGATCCTGCTGCGGCCGATTCTCCAGCATTTGAGCCGATAAGCAGGGTTATAAAACAGCCGGATATCATAAGAGCGACGGAGCATACATGGACGGGCAAATGGGCAACAACCTTTGGAGAGATGACTCTTAAGCAGGATGGAGAAAAGATTACTGGGGAATACGGCAATCCTGTTGAGACCCTTGAGGGAACAGTCAGCGGCAGCAAGCTGACAGGCACCTGGAGAAACAGAATGAGCTCAGGCGGGTTTGAATTCACAATGGCAGATGACGGCAAATCCTTCAAAGGGGTAATGTATATCGAGAATCTGAGGGGCAGAGGTTCTGTTGATTGGAACGGTGAAAGAGCGGAGTAAAGCTTTTGATTCACCGCAAGGAAATGGAGCAAAACAGTCAGGTACAGAGCTTAAGAACTTATTCACTGAAAGCTCAGGAATATGTTCTAACGGCTTGTACCTGATATTTTTTTGCATCCTTTACTTAAATATACCTTTGGGTTATGATAATGATAGATAGATAAAAAATTAACAATGCCGAAAATTTTTTAATAAAACCGATTGTTTTGGTGAATATCAGGCCTGCATCACAGGCCAGATATATAATAAGTATTTTGGAGGTTCGAAATGGTATCTAAAGAAATGCTTCATTATGGAACGGTTCGTTCCTGTATCCGTGAGCTGTTTGAGTACGGAAAACAGCGCAGTTCGGTTGTGGGGAAAGAAAACGTATATGATTTCAGCATTGGCAATCCCAGTGTTCCGGCCCCGGAGGAAGTCAATCAAGCCATCCGGAATATCATTGATGAATTGCCATCCACAGCCATCCATGGCTATACCAGCGGTCCGGGCAGTAATGAGACCAGAACAGCCATAATCAATAACCTTAATAAGCGCTTTGGAACCGACTACAAGTTTACAGATCTTTATATAACGGCAGGTGCGGCTGCAGCACTGACTGCAGTATTCCGCGCATTGACCATAAATGATAAAACGGAATTCATCGCTTTTGCACCCTTTTTCACAGAGTATTCCTGCTTTGCGACGACGGCGGGAGCCAAGCTTACTGTGATTCCCGCGGACATACCTGCATTTCAGATTAACTTTGACTTACTTGAAAAGAGTATTAGTGTGAATACCCAGGGTGTTATTGTCAACTCTCCCAACAATCCTTCCGGTGTTATCTACACAGAAGAGACAATCAGTAAACTGGCAGCCCTGCTTAAGAAGAAGTCTGCGGAGGTAGGCCATCCGATATTCATAATCAGTGACGAACCTTACCGGGAGTTGGTTTATGAGGGCACGGTGCCGTTTATTCCCCATTACTACCCTAATACAATCATCTGCTATTCTTACAGCAAGTCACTGTCACTGCCCGGGGAGCGTATCGGCTATGCCTTGGTGCCGGGCTGTGTTGAAGATCATGACGATGTTTACAATGCCGTTGCGGGAGCCGGACGAATGCTGGGCTATGTATGTGCTCCTTCCCTGATGCAGCACGTTATTGCACGGTGTGCGGATGTGAAGCCTGACCTTAAGCCCTACATCAAGAATCGTGAATTGATATATAACGGGCTGACCGAGATAGGATATAACTGTGCAAAACCTTCCGGAGCCTTCTATCTTTTCGTGGAAGCTCCAAACGGGGATGCGAAGAGCTTTTCCGACATGGCGAAGCAGTCTGATCTTCTTATAGTACCCGGTAACGATTTCGGATGCTCTTCTTATGTGAGAATCTCTTACTGTGTGGAT
>DAOLPD010000209.1:0-4552 GCA_035417425.1 Bacillota bacterium | reverse complement strand
TCAAGCTCTGATTCTGTCCAAAGCTAATATCGTGCGAGTCGGTATACAAGGTTATGCTCTGGGAGTATGACTGCAAACTTCAGATGCGTCGCATCATTCTACAATACCGGCACAAATAATTTATTTGGAGGACTTGATTTATGAGTCAGAAGCTTTTGAAAAACATTGAGCTTATAGTCACCTTCAACGACAGGGAGGAGACCTTTGAACACTGCGACATACTTATTGACGGGACAGCAATCAGGGAGATAGGCAGCAGCCTTAACGCCGCAGGAGATGCTGAAATTATAGACTGCAGCGGATTAACTGCACTGCCGGGCTTTGTAAATACCCACCACCATCTTTATCAGACATTGTTCAGAGGCATAAAGGAAGTGCAGGAGAAGCCTCTTTTCCCATGGCTGGTAGGACTATATGAGTTCTGGAAGAACATAACCCCGGAGGCCGTTTACTACGGAGCACTGGTGGGATTTGCAGAGCTGTTGCGCACCGGCTGTACCCTGACCTCCGATCATCACTATGTTTTTCCGAAGAATCAGCCGGGGAGCCTTATTGATGATCAGATACGGGCGGCAAGGGAAATCGGCATAAGGTTCCATGCCACAAGGGGCTCCATGTCCCTGGGCAGGGATATGGGAGGCCTGCCTCCCATGGAGGTTGTACAAACTGAGGAAGCAATACTTGCCGACAGCGAAAGGCTGATAAACAAATATCATGACAGCAGCCCCCATTCAATGCAGAGGATAGCTTTGGCACCCTGCTCCCCCTTTTCCGTGACCAGGGAGCTTATGGTACAGACGAAGGAACTGGCAAGGAAGAAGGGAGTCATGCTTCACACCCATCTGGCCGAGACCCTTGACGAGGAGAAGTTCTGCCTTGAGCGCTACGGCAGGAGGCCTTTTGAGCTGATGGAAGACCTGGAATGGGTGGGGGAAGATGTATGGTTCGCCCATGGCATTTATCTGAATGATGGAGAGATAGAAAGGCTGCAGGGCTCAGGCATAGCTCATTGCCCCTCCTCCAATATGAAGCTCTCAAGCGGCATATGCAGGACAACGGAAATAGTCCGTGCAGGAGGGAAGCTTTCCATAGCGGTAGACGGAAGCGCAAGCAATGACGGTTCAAATATGTGGGAGGAAGTAAGAAGGGCTTACCTTCTTAACCACCTGAAATACGGCACTGACGGGCTTACAGCGTACCAAGTCCTCAGAACAGCTACAAGGGGCGGCGCAGAAGTGTTGGGACGGGATGACACCGGATGCCTGGATATAGGTAAAGCGGCTGATATAGTGCTGTTCAACCTGAAAGGCATAGAATACTCCGGCTGCCATGATCCGTTGGTATCTCTTGTATGCCTTGGAAATTCCAGTTTGGTTGATATGACCATTGTCAACGGCAGAGTCGTAGTAAAGGAAGGAAAGCTGACAACAATTGATTCTGATAAGGTGGCATCAGCTGCGCATAATACAGCTGCTGAAATAGTAGCAAGACAAAGAAGCAGTATCAGAAACCAGTGAATAAGGAGGGGAAAGAATGATATTAGTAGGAAACGGCAGAGTAATAACAAGGGATGATAATATTCCAATTGTTGAAAACGGATGTATTGCCATAGACGGCAATAAGATAGCGGAAGTAGGACTGACCTCAGAGCTTAAGGAGAAATACAGCGGAGCAAGGTTCATTGATGCCAAAGGCAAGCTTATTATGCCGGGTTTTATAAATACCCACATGCATTATTACAGTACTTTCGCCAGGGGTATGGCCAACGACAGCCCTCCGGCTAAAAAGTTCTCCGATATATTGAAGGGTTTATGGTGGAGGCTTGACAAGGTACTGACCCTTGAGGATGTGTATTACAGCGCCGTCGGCCCGATGATTGAACAGGTAAAAAGCGGCGTGACCACGGTTATTGACCATCATGCAAGCCCTTATGCCGTAACAGGAAGCCTGTTCAAAATAGCAGAGGCAGCAGAATACATAGGTATTCGAAGCAACCTGTGCTATGAAACCTCGGACCGTGACGGTGAGAAGATAGCTGATGAAGGTATTGCGGAAAATGTGAAATTTATAAAGTACTGCAACAATAAAAAGGATGATATGCTTAAAGGGATGTTCGGGCTCCATGCGTCCATGACCATTTCGGAAAAAACACTGGACAAATGCCTGGATGCTGTAAGCGGCCTTGATACGGGTTTCCATGTACACTGTGCCGAGGGAATCGAGGATTTGGAGGATTCGAAAACAAGGTACGGGAAAGGGGTTATTGAAAGATGGTACGACGCAGGGGTGCTTTCTGACAAGACCATAGCAGTTCACTGTATCCATATCTCAGAAAAGGAAATGGATATGCTGAAGGAAAAGGACACTATAGTAGTCCATAATCCCGAATCCAATATGGGAAATGCGGTAGGCGCTTCACCGGTGCTGGAGATGTTCGGCAAGGGAATTCTTCTGGGTTTGGGGACTGACGGGTATACAGCGGATATGACGGAATCCTACAAGGTAGGAAATATAATACACAAGCATGTAAAAGGGGATTCAAATGTTGCCTGGGGTGAGATTCCCGAGATGCTGTTTGTAAACAACAGGAGAATAGTTGAGAGGTTTATTGAGGGACAGGTTGGAATCCTGAAAGCCGGAGCACTGGCCGATGTGATAATAGTTGATTATAATCCTCCTACACCCATAAATGAAGGCAATATAAACGGACATCTTTTGTTTGGAATAAACGGGCGTTTTGTTGATACGACGATTGTGAACGGCAGGATCCTGATGGAAGACAGAAGACTGGTGAATATCGATGAAGAGAGAGTGATGGCAAGAAGCCGTGAACTTGCAAGGGAAGTATGGAAACGTTTTTAAATCACGAAAAATCTGTATGATTGAAGGTGAAAAAATGGCTTTCGAAATAGTGGGGAAAAGAACGATTAGAAAAGATGCGGCAGCTAAAGTGACAGGCAGGGCGAAGTATGCCGATGACTTCTTCGAAGGGGATATGCTTGTGGGGAAGGTATTGAGAAGCCCTTACGCCCATGCAGTTGTAAAACATATCGATACAAGCAAGGCAAAGGCTCTGCCCGGTGTTGAGGCTGTGATTACCCATGAGGATCTGCCTAAGCTGAAATATGCAACTGCAGGCCATCCATGGTCCTTGGATCCGGGCCACAGGGATGTGGCGGATAGATTGATACTTACAGACAAAGCCCGTTACGTAGGTGACGGTATTGCGGCTGTTGTAGCTTCCGATACACTGACGGCGGAAAAGGCTCTTAAGCTGATTGAGGTGGAGTATGAGGTGCTTCCCTTCGTACTTGACCCCGAGAAGGCGATGCTGCCCGGTGCACCGGTGATTCATGAGGAGAAGCCGGACAATATATTAGGAGATGCAAGTGAAGAGATAGGAAATATTGAAGAGGATTTCAGAAAAGCTGACCATATATTTGAAGGGGTTTATGAAACAAGTATTGTACAGCACTGCCATCTTGAGATTCAAAGCGCATATGCCTATGCGGACGCTGACGGTAGGATAGTCATTGTTTCTTCAACGCAGATTCCGCATATAGCCAGGAGGATTGTCGGTCAAGCCCTTGGCATGCCCTGGGGGAAGATCAGAATCATCAAGCCATACATCGGAGGAGGCTTTGGGAACAAGCAGGATATTATAGTAGAACCTATTGCAGCTGCCATGTCCCTCGCAGTCAACGGAAGGCCTGTACGCTATGCCCTCACGAGGGAGGAATGCTTTGTTGATACAAGGACCCGCCATGCAATGAAACTCTACATGAAGACAGCTGTGACAAAAGAAGGGAAGCTGTTAAGCCTCCATATGAGGCCCATAAGCAATAACGGAGCCTATGCTTCCCACGGACATACTATTGTTATGAGTGCAGGCGGTAAGTTCAGGCTGTTGTATGACTTTAATTCCATAAAGTATGAGCCGAAAACAGTTTATACAAATCTTCCGGCAGCCGGAGCAATGAGGGGATACGGATGCCCGCAGATATTCTTTGCTCTGGAGAGCCATATAGAAGATATAGCCCGGGAAATGAAAATGGATCCCATTGAATTCAGGAAGCAGAATCTGATAAGTGCCGGGAAGAAGGATCCTCATTCTGAAATCGTTGTGAGAACCTTCGGCCTTCCCGAATGTATTGAAAAGGGAAAACAGCTCATCAAATGGGATGAAAAGCTGGAAAAATACAAGGAGCAGAAGGGTACAAAAAGAAGGGGGCTGGGTATGGCTTGCTTCAGCTATGCCACAGGAACCTATCCCCATGGTTTTGAAATAGCAGGAGCGAGGATTGTCATGAACCAGGACGGTTCAGTTCAGCTTCAGGTCGGTGCAACGGAGATAGGACAGGGAAGCGATACCGTTTTGTCCCAGATAGCAGCGGAAGTGCTGGGTTTGCCATATGATATGGTGCATATAGTATCCCAGCAGGATACGGATATAAGCCCCTTTGACCTTGGGGCTTACGCTTCACGGCAAACCTTTGTGTCAGGGGCGGCTGTAAGAAAAGCGGCAGAGGAAGTTAAAGGCAAGGTTCTGGAG
>DAOLPD010000208.1:0-4578 GCA_035417425.1 Bacillota bacterium | reverse complement strand
GGAATCTTAAAGCTTCTGTCCTTTAAGAACCCGAAAAAGGATGCTGCTGCCTCCTGCCCGATTATACCTGCTATAAGCTGTTTCATCAGTTTATCACTCAGATTGCAGTTGTTCATAAGCTCCTGGGTTTTTGTCCATCCTCTCGGTGTGGGTGACTTGCTCAGAGCCGTTGAATCAGCTGCTTTTTTTACAATAAGAAGCATATCGGGACATGCCTGAAGGAAGGATAGGACATCATCATTCGGATTATTCATTATTGAGTATTCTATGTAATCCTCCAAATCAGCAGTTACCTCCATGGAAACAAATCTGTCGAGCATTGCATCATCCAGTGAGTTCACTGAGTAATTCATTGTGTCGGGATTCATTGTAACTCCTACCTTCCAACCCGGTGCAAGACTGTGGCCGTTTATCTTTCTTTCCAGCAGCAGCGGATACAGAACCGAAGTCGTATCACTTGGCACACGGTTTATTTCTTCCAGTACCAGTATCCCCTTCGGCTGGAACAACCCTTCTTTCACAGCCTGAACAGTAGGCAGGAATTGCGGTGCAAGATATCTGGTAATACCCGCCTCCCTGTCCTTATCCGGCAATCCCATGAAATCGGGCCCTTCCAAAGCCGCTGCATATAATCCCATGTATCCTATTCCCAATTCAGCTGCACACTGCTGGTATGCAGAGGTCTTGCCCACTCCCCTTTCGCTTATCAGAGCGGATACACTTTCCGTATTAAGGTACAGTTCCTTTATACATTGTTTTGCTTCACTTATCTTCATAAACCAGCACTCCCGCATATATTACTTTGTTATTTTTTTAACATTCCCTCTTACATTATATCCCCTCTCTTTGTAAAAGTAAACAAAATATGAAAAAAAAGGACTGCTGCAAATGATGGATGAATTTTGCAGCAGAGTATCAGGCTTGTACCTATATTCATTCCATATAGAAATCCGGCTCCCTGTTGAAGAAGAAAACCCCGACTCCTCCTATCCCCAAATGGCTGGCCAGGGCGGCTCCGATTTCGTTTATGATAATGTTCTTGACTCCCAGTCTCTGTCTTATCATGTCTCTCATTTCATACGCAATATCCGGATCCAATGCGTAGCTTATGCCTATGGTCTGGTCAGGAAAATCCTTAATCCTCTCTTCCATGATGTTTACAATGGAATCAAGTGCTTTTTTCCTGCCTCTGACCTTTTCCAGTATTTCTACCGCCCCGTCTCTTACATGCAGAATCGGCTTAATATTGAGTAAACTACCGATTATCCCTTCGGTTCTGCTTATTCTCCCGCCTCTGATAAGCCAGCTGAGATCCTGTACCATGAAAATATGCTCCACATGATCAGCCAGCTCACATATCTGCCTCACTATCATATCAAATCCCAATCCCGCTCTTGCAAGCTTTGCTGCCTGAAGTGCAATCAGACCGATTGCCGTTGAGCCGCTCTTGGAGTCAATGACCTCCATCCTTACTTTGCCATACTGCCCCTGAAGCTCTTGCATCAAAGATACAGCCATTTGATAAGTACCTGAGAACTTTGAGGATAGAGCAATATATATGAAGTCATTCCCTTTCTGACAGCACTGTTTGAAAAGGCTGTATATCTCCATAGGCCTTGGCAGGGAGGTTTTTGGAATTATACCCTTCTTCATGGCCTCATAGACCTCTTTTGCATTTATTGTGACCTTGTCCAGATACTCCCTGTCATTCAGATAAACTCTTTGGGATACTGACTTTATTTTATATTCCTCCAGCAATTCATCCGGCAGATCACAGGAACTGTCTACAATAACTCTTACCATGTACCAACCCTCCAATCAGAATAATGATTGTCAACTTGTCCTAATTCAATATATGTACATGGTATACGGTGTGACTCATCAGAGAAAACTATAAAAAACTTAGATATTCACAATTCATGAGTTATGGTATACTACATTGTAAGGTTATAATTATGAGATAATAATTATGAAAATATTCTTTGACTTATTCATATATTATAGGAGGTTTTTATGAGCTTGAACTCACTTAAAGAATTGAAAATAGGTAATCTGACTGCAAGACTGCCTATTGTCCAGGGAGGCATGGGAGTAGGAATATCACTGTCCGGCCTTGCATCAGCAGTGGCAAATGAGGGCGGTATAGGTGTCATCGCTGCTGCAGGTATAGGAATGCTGGACTATGATTTTTCAACAAAATTTATTGAAGCCAATATTGCGAGATTGAGGAGCGAAATCAGAAAAGCCCGCGAAAAATCGAAAGGTATCATCGGAGTTAATATAATGGTTGCTTTGTCCAACTATGCTGAATTTGTAAAAGCCTCCATTGAAGAAGGAATAGATATCATTTTTTCCGGCGCCGGCCTTCCTTTGAACCTTCCTCAGTATCTGGAAGAGAAATGTGAAACCAAACTGGTTCCGATTGTATCATCGGCACGGGCTGCAGGTATTATCTGCAAAAAATGGCTGGACAAATACAACTATCTTCCCGATGCAATTGTAGTGGAAGGACCTAAGGCCGGAGGCCACTTGGGGTTCAAGGAGGATCAGATATTTGACCCTGATTATTCCCTTGAGAAAATCCTGCCTGAAGTAGTTGATGAAGTTAAAGCCTTTGAAGACAAATCAGGCAAAAGCATACCTGTGATTGCCGCAGGAGGAATCTATACGGGAGAAGATATTTATAATATTATGAAGCTTGGTGCTTCAGGAGTTCAAATGGCAACCCGCTTTGTAACAACTGAAGAATGTGATGCCTCTATGGATTTCAAAAAAGCCTACATCAATTCCAGGAAAGAGGATGTATCAATTATAAAAAGCCCTGTAGGAATGCCGGGAAGAGCAATCAGAAATACCTTTACCGAGGATATTTCGAAAGGCGCCAATAAGCCGTACAAGTGCCCGTATCATTGTATAATTACATGTGATTATAAAAACAGCCCCTATTGTATTGCTCTTGCCCTGACAAACGCACAAAAAGGCAAACTAGAAAATGGCTTTGCCTTTGCAGGGGTAAATGCTTACAGGGCGGACAAGGTCATATCGGTCAAGGAGCTTATGGATACATTGCAGAATGAGTATTATGAAGCAGCCAGCAAAGATGTCACAGGTTAATAACCCCGGCTTCGTTCAATTGTTCATTGGACGAAGCCTTTCAATTTTCCCACATGGCTGCGGTCTTCATTCAATATCTCATTAATAAGCTTGCTGCTCTCCGGATCCAAATCTCCTTTTACTATCTCCTCAGCCATCTGAATTCCTCTATACTCTCCCCTTCCTGCATCTTCCAGAATAAACTCGGTATCATCCCTGTTCCTTTTTATCAGATTCTTCATATCAGACATTATGCCCATATATCCTGCGCCTTTCACAGGCTTACCCCCAAGACTGCTTATTCTCTCAGATATCTTAGACGCATGCTTCTCATGGTCCTGCTGAATGCTCTGCAGCTTCTGCCTTACATCCGGATCCTTAGTCTTCTCTATAAACTTTTCATATGACTTAACAGCCATATACTCACCCTTTAAATATGCATTTAATTCCTTTACAGTCTTTTTATCCATAATTATCTCTCCTAAATATTGCTTAATATTATTTTCCCCTATATATAATCAATTATCCTTAATGCGATAGCATCCGGCGTAATTCACTTTACCGGCAATAACTTCAGCAAAAAATACCCGTCAGTATTTACATTTTTAAAATTTGGTGATAAAATTATTTTGTAAACTGAATATAATCTTCAGGGCAGGGTGAAATTCCCGATCGGCGGTAATGCAGTCCATGAACTGCTAGCCCGCGAGCGAAAGCAGACCCGGTTGGATTCCGGGGCCGACAGTATAGTCTGGATGGAAGAAGATGTGATTTTTAAGTATTTGACATTCCCTGAGATTATTTTCAGGGAATTTTATATTTTTTACGGAGGTCTTATAATGGAAAACAAAACAAATAAACTTGTGAGAATTGCGGTACTTTCAGCACTCTCCATTGTACTGGTAATGCTGGTCAAATTCCCCATCATACCATCCGCACCATTTTTGGAGTATGAGCCGGGTGATGTTCCTATGCTGGTGGCTGCATTCATGTATGGTCCTGTCGCAGGATTGGTGATGACGATAATTGTATCAACCATTCAGGCATTTACAGTGAGTGCTGCATCAGGTTGGGTAGGGCTGGTCATGCATATTATAGCCACAGGCACTCTTGTTGTAATATCAGGTTCAATCTACAGAAGGTTCCACACATTCAAGGGAGCTTTTGCCGCATTGGCTGCAGGCTCAATATCCATGGTGCTTGTAATGATACCAATGAACCTGTTTTTCACGGTAAGGTTTTACGGGGTTCCATATGATGCGGTCGTCGCAATGCTCCCGACAGCTATATTGCCCTTCAACATCATAAAGTCCCTGGCCAACTCATTGATTGTAATTCTGGTGTATAAACCATTAAGCAGGTTCCTGAAAGGCGAAAGCAGAATACAAAAGAAAGCTGCATAATAAGAAGAATGCGTCATAGACGCATTCTTCAGACTGAAGACAAAGTATAAAATTTTCGAGAGAATCCTTGAAAACAAAAAGG
>DAOLPD010000207.1:0-4724 GCA_035417425.1 Bacillota bacterium | reverse complement strand
TGCGTCAGGATTTTACAAGTATCAAGCTCTGATTCTGTCCAAAGCTAATATCGTGTGAGTCGATACATAAGGCTAGTGCTCTATATGATGACTGCAAACCTAAAATAAGTCGCATTATACTTCTATTGTGCAACAGTCTCCGTACGGAGCTATGTAATTTCTGTTTTTACGGAAGATACTTCCCTCTGATTTCTTCCAGATCCGAGGCCTCGAGGTTATCGACCACTTCAATTATGCCTAATATGGAGTTACCCTTTATAATTGCATAACCATCAATATTTTTTGGACTAAACTCGATTTCATTTATACCTTTTTTGGCAGTAAAGGTCGTAACATCTTTTCCTGTTGCCGCATCTACTATCAGGTACCCCCCTTCAGCATTGTCAAAATCGGTTAAATCAAAGGTCAGCCTGATTTTCCCGCCGCTGCCTGCAACAGCTATCAAAGGCTGAAGCTCATAACCGATACCTTTGAATGTCACACTTTGATATTTCCCATCAATTATTGCTTTATTAATTAACTTTTCAGTCGGCACCTTGCTTATATCATCGCCATATATGCTGGGCTGGCTTGGTTCATCCTCGTCAATCGGCACTGCACAGCAGCTTGGGCCTGTACTTGGAGGCGGCAGGGACGGATCAGCCTTCGAGGTATCCACGGAATCAAGATTATCAACGACCTTTATGACACCGCCTATCATACCCATCCAGCAGCTGAAGTTTATATCCTTATCCCCCGGTGTAAATTCTATAATATTTTCTCCCTTTTTAATTTTCCGCTCAAGATTCAATGCCCGTGCAACAATCGCATTATTACAGGAGTTCAGTTGTTTTCCGTCAATTATCCACTTGACAGGTATTCCTTTCTGGACATAAAAAGCATTAGGTGCATAACCGTTGTTGTCTGCAGTCATGTTTATAATCTGAATGCCATCCTGCAAGGTCGCCTTAGCGACATATGGATTTGAAGCGCCTCCTGAATTGCTGGCGAAGGCAGTTATAGGATTAATATTGATGCCTGCAAGAGCAAAACCCCTGTTGCCCATAATCATGCCGAGTACTATTATAAGCACACCGCTGAATTTAAGTATTTTCTTGGTATAACCTTTGCTGAGCAGCCCTGATAATGCGCCGAAGGTCAGCATTAGGGGTACTGTTCCTATAGAAAATACAAACATTGCCAGGGCTCCTTTTGCCGCACTTCCGGTACCCAGAGCGAAAAGCTGCATGGTCTGGAGCGGACCGCAAGGCATTAGTCCGTTTAAAAGTCCGACAATAAGCGGAGAGCCTGACCTGGATTTTGCTTTACATGCAAATTGAGGAAGCCTGATCTGAAATTTCCTGAAAGCGCTGAAGCCTGCCATATTTAAACCCATAATAATCATAAATACACCGGCAAATATCTGTACGGCTGCTTTTGCAGCTATAGAAAGCGAAAACACTGAGCCAAGGGCGCCAATAAGACCGCCGAGTATTGTGTAAGATATGACTCTCCCAATGTTATATAACAGAGCCGGCTGGATGGCTTCGTACCTGTTTCTGCTTTCTTTTGACAAGCTTTGTGAAAGCATAATTCCGCCGCACATACCTACACAGTGTAGTGAAGTAAGAACTCCTACAATGAAAAGAACTGCATAGGAAGCATTGGTAAGCTTTGCTTCCATGTCAAAACCGCCGGTTTTTAATCCGAGCAGCACTACACCCATAGCAATTATAAGGATCCCCATGAGTTTATAGTCCTTTGAACCTTCTGTGCTGTATCCTGCATTTTTTACAGCATCCTTAATATTATTCATGCTGCATAATTCATCATTATATTCAATTTCCATATATTGACCGCTGTAACTGGCTTTAGCATATATAACTCCCTCTAATTGCCTGACGGCTTTTTCAACACGGCTTTCACAAGAGGTGCAGGTCATTTCATAAATTTTGATTTTATCTCTCTTAATGCTCATAACTATCCTCCTTAATGTACTTGTGAGTTATAGTATATATATCAAATATGATGATTTTATGGAGATTCGGGAAAAATAAATAAATGTATGAATGTATCTTCATAAAATCTCCATAATGTGATATTATATTTATATACAGATAGGGTAGGGGGGTAAAGTAAATACGAGAGGAGAAATATAATGCGATCAGATATTTTTAAGATAAATGGTATGACATGTGCAGCATGTGCCAAAGCAGTAGAGAGAGCAGTTAAGAAGCTGGAAGGAGTAACGGATGCTACGGTTAATTTAGCGACAGAGAAGCTTTCCCTTACCTATGATGAAGCAAAGCTAAAACCAGGCGACATTGCTGAGGCTGTTTCAAAAGCAGGTTACGAAGCAATACAGGAAAATAACACCAAGGAGGTCTCAATACCGATTGAAGGTATGACTTGTGCTGCCTGTGCCAAATCAATAGAGAGGGCGGTCGGCAAGCTTTCCGGAGTTGAGGCTGTTTCAGTCAATTTTGCAACAGAAAAAGCGAATATCCGGTATAATCCGGCTGATCTGAGGTTGTCGGAAATAAAACAGGCTATTGCAAAGGCCGGTTATAAGGCTCTTGAAATAGAGAGCAAGGATAAGGTGGATGAGGATAAAAAGCGTAAGGATAGAGAAATTCGGATCCTGTGGACTAAATTTATTGTATCGGCAGTTTTTGCTGTTCCTCTTCTTTATATAGCAATGGGCCATATGCTTGGATTGCCTCTGCCGGAAGCTTTGCACCCAATGGATCATCCGCTGAGATTCGCTTTGGTGCAGATTATTCTTACAATACCGGTAGTTACGGCAGGATATCGTTTTTATACAGTAGGATTCAAGGCGATATTGCACAGAAGCCCCAATATGGATTCATTGATAGCAATGGGTACTTCAGCCGCGGTGCTTTACAGCCTGTATTCGACTTATAAGATAAGTATCGGGCATTTTATGTATGCTGAGGATTTATATTTTGAAACAGCAGGTGTCATTATTACATTGATTCTCTTGGGAAAATCCCTGGAAGCGGTATCAAAAGGAAGGACCTCGGAGGCTATAAAGAAATTGATGGGCCTGGCTCCCAAAACAGCCATTGTAATGCAGGAGGGTGAGGAAATCGAGATACCCATTGAGGAAGTAGAGGTGGGCGATATTATTGTAGTAAAGCCCGGTTCGAAAATCCCTGTGGACGGTGAAGTGACAGAAGGCCTTACGGCAATTGATGAATCCATGCTGACCGGTGAGAGCATACCTGTGGAGAAAAGACCGGGGGATAAAGTATTTGCAGCAAGTATAAACAAGACAGGTTCAATCAGATTCAAGGCTACAAAAGTAGGAAGCGATACAGCCCTGGCTCAGATAATTAAGCTGGTGGAAGATGCTCAGGGTTCAAAGGCACCTATTGCACAAATGGCGGATATTGTTTCAGGGTATTTTGTACCGATTGTTTTCATAATAGCAACCTTATCAGCATTGGCATGGTACTTTATCGGCGGGGAAACAGCGGTATTCTCCTTGACGATATTTATAGCCGTATTGGTTATTGCCTGCCCCTGCGCATTAGGCCTGGCTACTCCGACGGCAATAATGGTCGGAACAGGCAAAGGTGCGGAATACGGAGTGCTGATTAAAGGCGGAGAAGCACTTGAAACAACACATAAAATAAAGACGATAGTATTTGACAAAACCGGTACGATAACTGAAGGAAGGCCGGAGGTAACTGATATTGTTACCACAAAAATTATAGACAGAAACAGGCTTCTTCAGATTGCCGCTTCTGCTGAGAAAGGCTCAGAGCATCCGCTGGGAGAGGCAATAGTCCGCGGGGCAGAGAAAGAAAATCTGGAAAATCTCAAGGTTGACAAGTTCAATGCAATACCGGGTCATGGTATTGAGGTTGAGATCGAAGGGAAGAATATACTACTGGGCAACAGGAAGCTTATGACAGAAAGGAATATCAGTCTTTCCGAGCTTGAAACCGAATCAGACAGATTGGCCTCAGAAGGAAAGACACCTATGTATGCAGCAATTGACAATCAGCCGGCCGGTATTATTGCAGTTGCGGACATAGTAAAAGAGAGCAGCGCCAAAGCAATAAAGAAGCTTCATGAAATGGGTATAGAAGTAGCCATGATTACCGGAGACAATCGCAAGACAGCTGAGGCCATAGCAAAGCAGGTCGGAATAGACCGGGTACTGGCTGAGGTTCTTCCCCAGGATAAGGCTAATGAAGTTAAAAAGCTGCAGTCTGAAGGCAAGAAGGTTGCAATGGTTGGCGACGGAATCAACGATGCACCCGCATTGGCACAGGCGGATATAGGTATTGCCATCGGCTCAGGTACTGACGTGGCAATGGAATCTGCAGATATAGTATTGATGAGAAGCGATTTGATGGATGTGCCTACTGCTATTCAGCTAAGTAAGAGTACTATCAGAAATATCAAGCAGAACCTTTTCTGGGCATTCGGTTACAATGTAGCCGGGATACCGGTTGCAGCAGGATTGCTTCACGTCTTTGGAGGCCCGCTTTTAAATCCGATACTGGCAGCGGCAGCAATGTCGTTAAGCTCAGTTTCCGTATTAACAAATGCCTTAAGGCTGAAAGGCTTTAAACCATATAAGTAGGCTTGGGACGCGAGCCACGTGTAATTCGGAATCCGGAACTTGCAATCGAACCCGAAGGGAATAACAAATAGAAATTTAAGGAGCATTCCTGTAAAGAAAAACAATGAACTTTGAAAAAGTAGACGCC
>DAOLPD010000206.1:0-4727 GCA_035417425.1 Bacillota bacterium | reverse complement strand
GGATGTCCTCCAGCTTGCCGGAGGATGTGCAGCTTGATATTCTCCATAGTGTAAAAGGACTGGAAAACTGCCACATGATGAGAACAGCTTATGCTATTGAATATGATTGCATTGATCCTACCCAGCTGCAGTTAAGCCTTGAGCATAAGAAAATATCCGGTTTATTTTTTGCCGGTCAGATCAATGGCACTTCCGGTTATGAAGAAGCTGCAGCCCAGGGATTAATTGCAGGAATAAATGCGGTTTTAAGTCTCAGAGGCAAAGAGCCTTTAATTTTAGACAGATCTGAGGCTTATATCGGAGTACTGATTGATGATCTTGTAACAAAAGGAACAAACGAACCATACAGGCTTATGACTTCAAGAGCCGAGTACAGGCTTATTCTAAGGCAGGACAATGCTGATCTCAGACTCACGCAGAAGGGATATGACATAGGACTTGTATCTGAGGAGAGATATAAGAGATACCTTGAAAAAAAGAATAATATAGAAAGAGAAATAGACAGGCTGAAGAAGAAGAGTATTTCAATGACAGAGGATGTAAAGGATTTCTTAATGAACAGGGGAAGCGCGGAGATAAAAGGAGGCATAAGCCTTTATGAGCTTTTGAAGAGACCGGAGATAGAATACGGTTCTCTGAAGGAGATTGACGAAGAAATGCCTGAATTGGACAGAGAAACAGCCGAAGAAATAGAAATAATGATAAAATACGAAGGATATATTAAGAAACAGCTGCAGCAAGTAGAGCAATTTAAAAAGCTGGAAAGCAAGAAAATACCGGAGAATATAAATTTCGTAGATATAAAGGGGCTTTCCCTGGAAGCAAGGCAAAAGCTTGACAGTATAAGTCCTGCCAATCTGGGCCAGGCTTCCAGGATTTCCGGGGTATCCCCGGCAGATATATCGGTACTTATGGTATATCTTGAACAGATTAGAAGGAGCCGAGGGGGTGAGCAGGCTGGAAAACAGGAAAATACTGATTGACGGACTAATGGAACTGGGGATTGAACCGACAAATAAAAAGGTGGATAAGCTTATAGCATTTAAGGAAATAATGCTGGAATGGAATGAAAACGTGAACCTTACGGCAATTACTGAAGAAAAGGAGATATTCATCAAGCATTTTCTTGATTCGGCTACCTGTCTGTCTGAAGGATATATAAAAGAAGGCATGAACATAATAGATGTCGGTACCGGTGCGGGATTCCCCGGGATTCCCGTTATGATTCTGATGGATGGACTCAAAATGACACTGCTGGATTCTCTTAACAAGAGAGTAATATTTTTGAGCGAAGCAATTAAGAAACTTGATTTAAGAGATATCACCGCTGTTCACGGAAGGGCGGAGGAAGCAGGGGTCAATAAAGCTTACAGGGAATGTTACGATATTGTTCTGTCCAGGGCAGTGGCATCACTGAACGTTTTATGCGAATATTGCCTTCCTTTTGCGAAGATCGGAGGATATTTCCTTTGTCAAAAAGGCCCTGAAATTGAAGAGGAGATTGGTAACGCGTCATCAGCTATCAAAATTCTTGGAGGAATAATAAGGGAGGTAAAGGAGTATAAACTGCCTTTCAGTGATATCAGGCACAATATAATAGTTATTGAAAAGGTTTCAGCAACTCCGACAAAATATCCCAGAAAGCCGGGGAAACCGGCATCAAATCCTATAATATAGCTGAAAAAACCAGAAATTTGTTATATGAAAAACAGCTGAAAATGAGTAAAATCAATCTTTCTCAGGCAGGAAGTCAAAGGTTTGTAGCGAATATAAAAAAGTAAATCATGTGGTATGGAGAGGAATGAAAGATTTGAATGATAGAAAAGAAATAATTAATATACCGATTGATGAAATAGCTCCAAACCCATATCAGCCTAGAAAGGAATTCAATGGATCTTCCCTGGAGGATTTGGCTTCTTCAATTAAAGAATATGGGGTTCTTCAGCCTATCAATGTAAGAAAAATTGGAGAAAAAGGATATGAACTGATCTCGGGGGAAAGAAGGCTTAGAGCATCAAAGCTTGCGGGAAAGAGTCATATACCGGCAGTAATAATAGAGGTTGTTGAACAGGATTCTGCTGTAATTGCGCTGATAGAGAACCTGCAGAGAGAAGATTTGAACTTCATGGAAGAAGCAGAGGGTTATCATAATTTGATAAATGACCACGGGATGACTCAGGAAGAGCTTGCCAGAAAGGTGGGCAAAAAGCAATCCACTATAGCTAATAAGCTGAGGCTTCTGAAGCTCAAGGACAGCATCAAAAAGACAATACTGGAGAATGAACTGACAGAGAGGCATGCAAGGGCGTTGCTGAAGCTTCCGGATGATATACTGCAGGAGAAAGCTCTCAAGAGCATAATTAAAAAGTCTCTCAACGTAAAAAAGACTGAAGAGATGGTTGACAAGATGCTTGATGAAGTGGCGGCAGTGGCAGAGGAGCCTAAGAAGAAAAGAATCAAAGGAAAAATGAATTATAATATTTATGTAAACACCCTGAAAAATGCCTGCAAGGAGTTTCTGACGGCGGGCTGCAAGGTTGAATATGATCAGGTTGATAAGGGAGAATTCATTGAGATAACAGTAAAAATACCCAAAAATGTATAAAAAGGGTAAAATACAAAAAATGTGACACAGTCACATTTTTTATATTTTACCCTTTAGTATCAATAGGCCCATTGCAATGAACAAAATACCGGCCGCATTCTGAATATATTGAGGAGGAACATGTTTCGTTATATAAGCTCCGGCGAAAACTCCAATAAAGGATGAGCATATCAAAGCCAAGCTTGCGCCTATGAATACGGCAGCTATTGAGTTGGATTTTGCAGAGAGCAGCATAGTCGCAAGCTGTGTCTTGTCACCCAGCTCGGCTATAAAGACAAGGAAGAATGTATAAAGTATGGATTTTAACATTTTTGTCCTCCTTACTTGTATTGGTGGGAGAGTCTTTGGCAAATTCATATTCTATTTGTTTTTTTAATCTGATATATTATATATATGGAATAATGTGTGCTGTATACTAAATAATCCGGCAGAGCATGCATATACATTGATAATTATGTATATTCACAATATATTTATTCCCGGATGTGAGCATTTATGTTTAAGAAAAGAATGTACAATTACGTCTATATACCTTTATAATAATAGCGGTTTGATATATTATTAGAATATACATAATGACGAAAAAGAAAGAAATTAATCAGAATACAATAGTACAATGAGAGGTGTATGCTATGTCCAAATCAATAGCTGTCTTTAATCAGAAGGGTGGGGTGGGGAAAACCACAACGGTCATAAATTTGTGCGCATGTCTGGCAAACAGGGGAAAGAAAGTGCTGATGATTGATATCGACCCCCAGGGTAATACTACCAGCGGGGTTGGGATTGATAAAACATCGCTGGAAAAAACTATTTATGATGTACTTATAAATGATAGCGACCCAAGGGATTGCATTATTGACACAAATAGGGAGAATCTGTTCATAATACCTTCAAGTGTCCAGCTGGCAGGTGCGGAGATTGAATTGACCGAGATGAACAAAAGGGAATTGAAGCTTCGGGAATGCATAGACAGTATAAAGGACGAGTATGATTATATATTCATTGACTGTCCTCCGTCCCTTGGTTTGTTATCAATAAATGCCCTTTCTGCAGTAGACAGTGTATTGATACCTATACAATGCGAGTATTATGCCTTGGAAGGTGTTAGCCAGTTGATGAACACCATAAAGCTTGTCAAGAAAAGCCTTAATCCTGATTTGGATATAGAAGGAGTTGTACTGAGCATGTTCGACGGCAGGACAAACCTTTCGATACAGGTTGTAGATGAGGTCAAAAAGTATTTCAGGGGAAAGGTCTACACTACAATGATTCCCAGGAATGTAAGGCTTGCTGAAGCACCAAGCTATGGAATGTCAATTATTGAATATGATATAAAATCCAAGGGTGCGGAATCTTATATGGATTTGGCCGATGAATTCATAGAATTAAGTGAGGATGTGATTTAAATGGTTAGCAAGAGAGGATTGGGAAAAGGACTTGGCGCGCTTATTCCTGAAGGTGAAGAGTCAGATCGGAACTCAATAGTGGAAATAAAAATTACGGATATTGAAGCCAACGATAGGCAGCCCAGGAAGGCATTTAATGATGAGACACTGGTGGATCTTTCAGAGTCTATTAAAGAGCATGGTGTGGTGCAGCCCATAATTGTAAGAAAACTGGGAAGCAGTTATCAGATTATTGCCGGAGAACGAAGATGGAGAGCCGCAAGGCTGGCCGGGAAGAAGACTATACCGGCAATTGTGAAGGAATGCAGCGATCTGGAGGTAATGGAGCTTGCTCTTATTGAGAATCTACAAAGAGAAGATTTGAATTCTATTGAAGAAGCTATGGCCTATAAGAGCCTTATTGAAGAATATAACATGACACAGGATGAAATATCGAAGAAAATAGGAAAGAGCAGGCCTGCAATTGCGAATTCGCTAAGATTGCTTCAACTCCCCCAGGAAATCAAGAATATGATTGCGGAAGGGAAGATATCCCAAGGGCATGCCAGGGCTTTGCTTTCAATATCAGGGGAAAAGAAGCAAATAGATATGGCAGAAAAGATCATCGCCCAGCAATTAAATGTCAGACAGATTGAGAAGCTGGCAAAGGATACAAAGCAGAAAAGGAAAAAGGAAGTATTGCCTGATGCATATCAGATAGAAATCAATCAATTGGA
>DAOLPD010000205.1:0-4772 GCA_035417425.1 Bacillota bacterium | reverse complement strand
AGATATTTTTATTCATTTGTTGAATTATCACACAGTCTGACGTCCCCGTGTCCTTGATTCTATTGTATAACTTGAGGCTGTGTTAATGCTAAACATTTACTTATAATTGGTAATTTGATAAAATGTCCTAAAAGGAATGCTGAATATGAATGCAATTGATTATGCCATTCATAATGCACTCAAAGAAAATGGAAGGGCTTCTGCTTCAGAAAAGGTAGCGCTATGATTCTAAAAGGTCTTAGGTTCGGATTGTTATTACAATTTGCCGTTGGGCCAATGTGTCTAATGGTGTTCAATACGGCCACCACATATGGATTTGTTTACGGCTTGTATCTTGTTTTTGCAATCGCCCTTATAGATGCTATATATATTGCCTTATCCTGTGTCGGCGTTGCCGCTATCATCAACAGGGCAAAGGTAAAGGCGGCAGTTAAGCTAATAGGCTGCTTAGTGCTGGTTTTATTTGGGGCAAACACAATATCAGGCGTTTTTAACTTATCTTTTCTTCCCAGCATTCCACTGTTCTCAAATACATCAAGTGAAAACATATTTGTCCAGGGGCTGCTGCTAACGGCGTCAAATCCTTTAACTATTGTTTTTTGGAGCGGTATGTTCTCAGCACAGATGATAGAAAATAAATGGAATAAAAAGCAGCTTTTTTTCTTTGCTTCAGGCTGCGTTATGTCTACAGTAATTTTCTTAACGGTTGTCTCATTTCTGGGAAGTATATTAAGCGGCTTTTTACCGCAAATAATCGTGCAATTTCTAAATGCGGCTGTAGGCATTATTTTAATATTCTTTGGAATAAGGCTTCTTATCAAAAGGGATAAGGAAGATACTGCGGCTTAACAGTAATTGCTTTAACCTTGAGCTGATTGATAATTAATCTAACATTCAAAGGGAGGAATGAAAATGCAGTTTGATGCCCATAAATATAATTACCCTTCAAGAAGAAATATTATATATGCAGCAAAAGGCATGGTCGCCGCCTCACATCCCCTGGCAGCACAAGCCGGCCTGGAAATAATCAAAAAAGGAGGCAATGCCATTGATGCCGCAGTTGCTGCAGCTGCATGCCTTACTGTAGTGGAACCCACCTCCAACGGTATCGGGGGAGATGCCTTTGCTCTTGTATGGTCAGAAGGAAAACTTCATGGGCTGAATGCCAGCGGGCCTGCACCGGCTTCCATTCCTGCCGAAATAATCGAAAAAATTCAAAACCACGGCATTCCCAAGCATGGCTGGCTGCCTGTCACCGTTCCCGGTATACCCGCCGCATGGTCGGCGCTGTCAAAACGTTTTGGCAGGCTTTCTCTTTCAGAATCTCTATCTCCTGCAGTAACTTATGCATATGAAGGACATCCTGTCGCTCCTACCGTCGCAAAATCCTGGGAAAGCGCATACAGGACCTATAGAATAGCTCTGAAGGATGAATTATTCCGGCACTGGTTCAATACCTTTGCCTCATCGGGCAGAGCACCAAAGGCAGGGGAACTGTGGGGTTCTCCCGCTCATGGAAAAACCCTTCAGGAGATAGGTGAAACAAATGCCGGAAGCTTCTATCGGGGAGCCTTGGCAGAAAAAATTTCTGAATTTGCCAAAAAAACCGGGGGATATCTGTCCCTGAGGGATCTTGAGTCTTTTGAACCGGAATGGGTCGAGCCCATAAGTATTAACTATCGCGGGTATGACGTATGGGAGATTCCTCCAAACGGCCACGGAATAGTAGCCTTGATGGCTTTAAATATACTAAAGGGATTTGATTTTGACCGAAAGGATTCCGTCGATACATATCATTGTCAATTGGAGGCAATGAAGCTTGCATTTGCCGACGGAATAAGGTATATAGCAGATCGGAGAAGCATGAAGGTATCTCCTGAGGAACTGCTTTCTGATAATTATGCTGACGAAAGAAGGAAGTGTATCGGCAGCAAAGCACTGATACCCACACCGGGCAGACCTCCCGAGGGGGGCACGGTATACCTGGCGGCAGCCGACGGAGAAGGCAATATGGTATCATATATCCAGAGCAACTATATGGGCTTTGGTTCGGGTATTGTCATCCCTGGGACAGGTATAAGCCTTCACAACAGGGGCTGTAATTTTTCCACCAATCCATCCCATGAAAACTGCATAGCCCCGGGGAAAAAGCCTTATCATACCATAATTCCCGGATTCCTTACCAGGGAAGGCAGGGCTGTCGGGCCTTTCGGAGTAATGGGTGCATTTATGCAGCCTCAAGGCCATGTACAGGTAATTATGAATGCTGTAGACTTCCATATGAATCCCCAGGATTGCCTGGATTCACCCAGATGGCAGTGGATTGCGGAGAAGAATATTGAAGTGGAACAAGGTTTCCCCTTTGATGCTGTACAGGGTCTTATAAATAAAGGGCATAATATGAAGATCAATCCTGATTCCGGAAGCTTCGGAAGAGGACAGATCATATGGCGGGATGAGAGAGGCATTATGGCCGGAGGTACCGAACCAAGGGCAGACGGCGCAATTGCCGTCTGGTAATCTGCTACATCAAGGCTTCACGGCGTATCAGGTAGTCGTGAAGCTTTTCAAATATGAGTCCTCCAAAGAACCAAACCGGGATAAAGGATAATGTGATTATCCCGTCGATAGAATATGGCCATGCACTGTAATCCCATGGACATTTGCCTATAATCTCTCTGAGAATCCATCCGGTTGTGTATTCTATCCCAAAAATGATTATAGTGTACACACCCCCTCTTATCACAACCGGAGCGTTTCTTATATTATCATGGACAGGCTCTAAAAGTATCATAAGCCCATATATCGGAAACATCCATATATAAGTCCATGTATGCATTGTCAAATCTCCCTTGAACAGGGATCCTAATCCCGTAAATATTGTCTCCGCTATCCATCCTGCCAGTCCATATATTACAAATCTTTTTTTCATATAGATATTTTCTGCATGTATATAAAAATAATTCGTTATTTCAATTCATCCAATTCCGGCTGATCAAATATGAGCTTCTCCCCATTATCAATCATTGTGAAGGGTATTCCTACTCTGCCGGTTCTCTTGATTTCTTCAAACTCGGGCCTTGTATCCCGCAGCTTGAGATAGATTTTCAGATTCCTCATACTGTCTGTTATATCAATATAATCGTAGATAATCCCATTATTTGAAAGAAACTCTTTCAATGGCTGGCAATCCGGTCAATGCCTGCTGCCGAATACAGTTATTTTTTTCATTTTGTTTGCCTCCTTGTTTTTAATATTTAATATAAGCATATTTTATAGAATATTATATACTATAATACTATTGCCATAATCTTTAAGAAAGGAAAATGCATATTGGAATTAAAAGAGCCTCTTGTATGCACAAAATGCGGCGGCAGCCATTTTACCTTAAAACGCGCTGCCACTTATTTATACAGTTATGACCTTGAGAATAAAAATTCCGAAGCACTGCCTTTTTTATTCGACAACAGAGAGCTTGTGGAAAGTCATGAATATCTGCAGTGCGAACAATGCGGTGCAAAATTTCCCTGTACCCTGAATGAGCGCAACAGTATAATAAACTTCACCATTGAGCAAAAAGCCGTGAGATCGGACCATGTAACAAATCCGGAATTTCTGGGATGATTACTTGTTTATTCCTATTAATTTTTAAAAGCCGGTTTCCCGGAGAAAATATATTTCGTCAGGGAATCCGGCTTTTATTCAATTTGTGCTCATTTTAGCGAACAGCTTTCAAAGCCTTTTCTATACGTTCCAGGGCCAATTCAATATTATCAATGGAATTAGCATAAGACAGCCTCAAATATCCTTCACCGCAGCTTCCGAAGCTTTCGCCTGAAAGTGTAGCCACTCCTGCATTATTCAACAGGAAGTCTGCAATCTCTTTGCTGCTCATACCTGTTCCGGTTATATTGGGGAAGGCGTAGAAAGCTCCCTCAGGCTTTTTGCAGCTGATTCCTCTGATGCTGTTCAAACCGTTTACTATGATGTCTCTTCTTTTTTTGAATTCTGCCACCATTTCCGATACTGCATCCTGGGGGCCTGTAAGCGCTTCGATCCCTGCAATCTGAGTAAAGGTTGCAACACAGGAGTTGGAATTGGTCATAAGGGAAGTAAATTGTTGTGCCAGTTCTTTATTTGTTATACTATATCCCAGCCGCCACCCGGTCATTGCATAAGTCTTGGAAAAGCCGTCCAATATGATTGTCCAGTCCTTCATGCCGGGGATGGATGCTATAGATTTTACATTGCCGCTGTAAACTATCCTTTCATATATTTCATCCGACAGGACGTAAATTCCTTTTCCTTTTACTGCATCGGCAATTGAGTTTATATCTTCGGGGGTCAGCACTCCGCCGGTGGGATTGGCAGGAGAATTCAATATTATGAGCTTGGTTCTTGAGGTAATCTTGGATTTCAATTCATTTACGTCCAGCCTGAAGTCATTTTCCTCCTTGATATTAACAGGAACAGGTACAGCCTGCAAAAAATGAATCAGACTCTCATAAATGGAGAACCCCGGGTTCGGGTAGATAACTTCATCACCCGCATTGACAAGAGCCATGAAGGTATAGTACATTACCGGTTTTCCGCCGGGTACCACAACTACTTCATCAGGGCTGGCGTCTACATTTTTGTATTTCTTAACATATTCTGCTATGGCTTCCCTGAGAGGAAGGTAGCCTTGTGAAGGGGAATAATGAGTATAGTTTTCATCCAAAGCCTTCTTGGCTGCCTCTACAATGTTTTTCGGTGTATTAAAGTCCGGCTCG
>DAOLPD010000204.1:0-4786 GCA_035417425.1 Bacillota bacterium | reverse complement strand
TTTGCAGCAAGTCTCCCTACAATCCCCATCCCGCATCCGGGGCATGCCTTGTGTCCGTATAAGTATTCCTTATCTGTGAGGTCCTTTACCTTAATCACTCTTGCCACCTCATTCCTATGAATTGTAGTTCTGCTTCCTCTTGACCCCTTGAAAGGTTTAACAGCTTATTGTACATAAGCTCAATATCATCCTTCTTAATATCCCTTCCGGCTATACCGGCAATAAAGTCAATAAACTTGGGGCTCCCGCATGAATCATACATGGCGGACTTAACCTCCGAACCGACTGCACCTTCATATCCGAAGGATAAATTCCTGTCTATAACACCTACGGCTTTTACCCTGGATTTGAGCTCCCTGAAATACTCTACAGGGAATGGCCTGAAGAATCTTAACTTAACAAGGCCGACCTTCAATCCCTTTTCCCTCATGCTGTCCACCACCAGCCTTGAGGTTCCTGAAATGCTGCCTGTAGTAACCATGACTACTTCCGCATCATCACATTTATATTCTTTAACCATGCCGCCATGGTATCTTCCGAATTTATCACCAAATTCCCTGTCTATGCTTTCAATAACCTTTTTGGATTTCATCATTGCTTCATGCTGCTGCTGCCTGAACTCCATGTTCCATTCGGTAGAAGCACTCATGCAATAGCTTCTTGGATTATTGAAATCCACAGCATTTTTCGAAACAAAGGCCGGCAGGAATTCATCCACTTTTTTCTGGGAAGGCACGCTGACCAGCTCATAGGTATGGGTGTTTACAAACCCGTCAAGGTTTACCATGACCGGCAGATATATACCTTCATGCTCTGCCAGCCTGTATGCCTGAATTATCATATCCAGGGCTTCCTGACCGTTTTCCACATATACCTGTATCCATCCGGTATCTCTCTGGGCCATGGAGTCTCTCTGGTCACCGAATATATTCCATGGTGCGGCCAAAGTCCTGTTTGCGTTCATCATTACTATGGGGAACCTGCTGCCGCTTACATAATGCAGCATTTCATGCATATATGCCAGCCCCTGGGAGGAGGTGGCTGTAAAAGCCCTTGCGCCAACCATTGAGGCTCCCATGGCAGCGGCCATTGCACTATGTTCACTTTCTACATGTATATATTCACAATCCATTAATTTATTGGCGACAAATTCCGAAATCTTTTCAACCACTATGGTTTGAGGAGTGATTGGGTATACGGATACCACATTGGGTCTGCACAACCTGACACCGTATGCGACTGCTTCATCACCATTAAGGAATTCTCGTTTTGATACTTTGTTTCCGCTAGTCATACTGTTTGCCCTCCTTAACCATGGTTATTGCCTTTTGCGGGCATTCACGGGAGCATATCCCGCAGCCCTTGCAAAAATTATAATCTATCTCAAGAATACCCTTTTCCCTGTCAATTACCCCGTCAGGGCACAAAAGCCAGCACCTCAGGCACATTACACATTTGGAATTGTCTATAATCGGCTTCATTACCCGCCACCCTGCGTTGGGCTCAATAATCACCCCTGCTTCGGAGCTGGGGCCCAAGGGCATGTCTTTTTTGCATTCCGGCATTTTGTATTTTACTATCTGTGGCTTTGACATCTATTTCACCCCCCGAATGGCATCATAGGCAATCATAACTGCCTTTTTGTTCTTTTCCCTGAGATTTTCCGGCATTCCCGCATCAATAGCACTTAATACCGATTCAATACCTACAATCCCCGAAGCTGCCGCAAGGGCGCCCATCATCGTAGTATTGGTAATGGGGGCTTTCAGTACCTTTAATGCGATATCTGTTGCATTTAAAGTAACCACTTTGAAATTATCTCCCAGTTTAAAGCTTTCAGGAGCTGACTCTGTATTGATAAGAAGTATCCCCCCATCCTTCAAGCCGCTTGTAACATTGACAACCTCCATAAGTGTCTCATCCAGAACAACAACGTAATCACATGCATACACCTGGCTGTGGTCGTCTATCGGCTTATCGTCAATTCTGGTAAATCCCAGTACCGGAGCTCCCCTTCTCTCCGGGCCGAAGGAGGGAAATGCCTGAGCATAGTTATCTTCGAAAACCGATGCCGCAAGTCCCAACAATTTTGCCGCAGTAAAACCGCCTTGTCCGCCTCTCGCATGCCATCTTACCTCAATCAATCATACTACCTCCCTAAAGCTATTTATGTATTTTTTAAAAACCCTCACCTTTAATGGAAGTGTTTTCATACCGAAAATAATAACATTTTCACATTGTGATATCTATTTTTATTTTATCAATTTATACCCTTTGTGTCAATTTGCTAATCCTATAAAATTCAGTCTAAATGTGCCTTTATATTTAAATAGTTCATTATTATGTGATGAATTTTCATAATATGATAGTAAATTTTGCAGAATTGAAAAAGTTTCAAAATTATTATACTTTAGCTGTTTATTTTAAGTATCTAAGATGATATAATATAATTATGAAAATGTATTTCATATTGTGCAATAACGGAATGATTTGCATGAAGATAGTGAGGTGATATTGTGAAAAGGATCAAAACAATTTTAAAGATAGCTGATGAAGGTGTGGTTGCAGTTATCAGAGCAGAGTCCAAGGAAGAAGGGCTAAAAATTGTAGATGCCGTCAAGGAAGGCGGAATAAAGACTCTTGAAGTTACAATGACAGTACCCGGAGCAGTGGATATCATAAAAGAAATTTCCGAGCACTACAAAAACGAAGATGTAATAATAGGTGCGGGAACGGTACTGGATCCGGAAACTGCAAGACTATGCATCCTTGCGGGAGCCAAATACATAGTCAGTCCCAGCATAAATCCCGAGACTATAAAGCTTTGCAACAGATACAGAATACCGGTCATGCCCGGGGTAATGACTGTAAAGGAAGCCGTGGAAGCCTTGGAGCTGGGGGCGGATATTATTAAGGTATTTCCGGGAAGTGCCTTTGGGCCTGATATTATTAAGGCATTTAAGGGTCCTATACCTCAGGGTAATTTTATGCCTACAGGGGGTGTAAGCCTTTCAAATGTAAAAGATTGGATTAAGGCCGGGGCTGTAGCGGTAGGCACAGGAGGGGATTTGACAAAAGGAGCAAAGACAGGAGACTATGCCCTTGTCACCCGAACTGCAGCCGCATTTGTCGAGGCTGTAAAGTCTGCAAGAGCGAGTGAATAAATAGGGGGTAACTTGAATGGGTAAAATAGTGACTTTTGGAGAAATGATGCTGCGCCTTGCACCTGTCGGATATGACAGATTCGTTCAGGCAAAAGAATTCGGAATTGTATATGGAGGCGGAGAGGCTAATGTAGCTGTTTCCCTTGCAAACTACGGAAAAGATGCATACTTTGTAACCAAACTGCCCAAACATGAAATAGGCCAGGCTGCAGTTAACGAGCTCAGGCGCTATGGGGTAAACACCCAATATATAACCAGGGGCGGAGACAGAATCGGTATTTATTTCTGCGAAAAGGGAGCCTCCCAAAGGCCTTCAAAGGTAATCTACGACAGGGCTCACTCCGCAATATCCGAGGCAAAACCGGAGGATTTTGACTGGAATGCGATAATGAAGGATGCTGAGTGGTTCCACTTTACGGGAATTACTCCTGCACTGGGCGATAATGTGGCTGGTATTACATTGGATGCTATACTTGCAGCAAAATCCGCGGGAGCAACGGTAAGTGTCGACCTGAATTACAGAAAAAAACTGTGGTCCACCGAAAAAGCAGGCTATGTTATGAACGAGCTTGTTAAACATTGTGATGTAGTGATTGCAAATGAAGAGGATGCAGAAATGGTATTTGGAATAAAAGCTGAAAATACCGATATAACAGGAGGAACCTTAAGTGATGAAGGTTACAGGAAGGTAGCCTCCGAGCTTATTTCAAGGTTTGGGTTAAAGTGTGCCGCAATTACCTTAAGAGAGAGCATCAGTGCCTCTGAAAACGGATGGTCGGCAATGCTGTATGACGGAAGCAGCTTTTACAAGTCCAAAAAATACAACATCCATATTGTCGATAGAGTCGGCGGCGGTGATTCCTTTGGTGCAGGGCTTATATACGGCCTTACTTCCGGTTATGATATGCAAAAAACATTGGAATTTGCAGTTGCGGCCTCCTGCCTGAAGCACACGATTGAAGGGGATGCCAACCATGTTTCAATAAGCGAGGTTGAAGCCCTCATGGGCGGAGATGCATCGGGAAGGGTTCAGAGGTAAATTTTAGAAGGATTGGTATTGTTAAATACTTCCTTATAAATTATAATAGACTTGTGTTGAAATTTCAAAAAATCTGTTACATTTTGGGAGTTGAATAGCATGAAAAAGCCTGAACAAGATAAGTTCTTTATACAATCAATAAACAGGGCATTGACAATTGTTGATGCAATCTCCAAATCCAAAGATAAAGGCTTGACTCTTACAGAAATATCCGAACGTGTCGATCTGCATATAAGCACTGTTTATAGAATACTTCAAAATTTAATTGCCTGGAATTATGTAAAAGAAGATGAGGATGGCGGATACATCCTTGGTTTTGAGCTGATTACACTGGGCAATGCGGCTAAAAACAACATCGGCCTCCAAAACCTGGCACATTCGTATCTGATAGAACTGGGAAATATGACCGGAGAGACAATATATCTGGCAATTTTTGATGAAATCAATAATTCCGTCATGTATGTAGATAAGATAGATAACAAAGGAAATATTAAGCTAGCGGCAGGTATCGGCACGAGAAATCAAATACATTCAACTGCCAACGGAAAGGTTCTTGTTTCCGGCTTTACGGATGAGAAAATCA
>DAOLPD010000203.1:0-4794 GCA_035417425.1 Bacillota bacterium | reverse complement strand
AAAAAACAAATGAATTCTTACTTATTTATCTCTTGACATAACACCGCTGGACTCTGATTAAAAATTAAAAAAATCAAAATACCGGCTTAGTGCCGCAATCCTGTTTGTAAAGATGAGTATACCCATTAGTATGAGCAAAACTCCGCTTATAATCGATATGGTATTCAAGTGTCCTGATATTCTCCTGAAATACCCGCTGAAGCTTCCGATAGCATAAGCAGTTAGTATAAATGGTACCGCCAGCCCTAAAGAATATGCTGCAAGCAGCAGTATTCCCATGGTTATTGTTTCCATGCTGCCGGCATATATGAGTATCGATGCCAGTATAGGGCCTACACAGGGAGTCCAGCCTGCTGCAAAGGCCATTCCTATGAATACCGAGCTTATATTCCTGCCCAGCTTTTCAAATGGTACAAGCCTTTTTTCGTAATACAGTGTCTTTATCTTAAAAAGCCCTGTAATGTGTATTCCAAACAGTACTATAAGAGTACCGCCGATTTTCCTGAAAGTATCCATATTTCCGGTAAACAGCCTGCCTATGGAGGTTATTGAGGCTCCCATTGCTATGAATACCAGAGAAAAGCCCAGAACAAACCCCAGGGATTTATACAGGGCATAAAGCCTTGACCTTCCGGTATTAAGATCAGCAATGGCAGACCCGGTAATATAAGTTATATAGGCGGGTACCAGAGGCAGCACGCATGGGGAAAGAAAGGACAGAAGCCCTGCCGAAAAAGCCAATATCAGCGATACGTTGCTCAATTGAATCACCTGCGCTCAAATTTAATATGTACCCCCCATAGGTATGTGTTTATATTATATCATAAATGTGAAGGATTTATGAAGAGGGTATTGATTTATTGCACAAAATAATTGCAAAAATGTTGACAACCGTTAAGTATGGAAATATAATATATGTATACCCCCCGTGGGTATATAAATTAAAGTATATAAATTTATGCATATATGCAGTGCGATATAAAAATACAGGGAGGCATGGATATGAGCAAAAAGGTACTCATAGTAGGAGGAGTTGCAGGGGGAGCCTCTGCAGCCGCAAGGCTCAGGAGAATGGATGAGAAGGCAGAGATAATAATGTTTGAGAAGGGGATGTATATTTCCTTTGCCAATTGCGGCCTTCCCTATTATATAGGAGGGGCAATAAAAGAGAGGAAGAATCTTTTGGTGCAGACTGCAGAAGCTATGAAGGCCCGATTTAATATAGATGTGAAAGAGCTTTCGGAGGTAACAAAAATAGACAGGCATCGAAAGGTAGTTGAAGTCAGGAACATAAAAGACGGAAGCATCTATGAGGAAAGCTATGATGTGCTTGTGCTTTCACCGGGCGCTTCTCCTGTTAAACCGCCTATACCTGGCATAGACAGCCCAAACATATATACCTTGAGAGATATTCCCGACACCGATTCAATCAAGAGCTTTCTTGATGAGAAAAAGCCGCAGAATGCAGTTGTAGTGGGAGGAGGCTTCATAGGCTTGGAGATGGCAGAGAATCTTCATAGTGCAGGCTTGAAGGTTGACATTGTTGAGGCTCTTGACCAGGTCATGGCACCTTTGGATTATGAAATGGCTGCCATAGTTCATAATCATATAAGGAGCAAGGGCTGCGGACTTCACCTTAAGGACGGGGTTAAGGCTTTTGAACCTGAAGGAAACAGGACAGTTGTGGTATTGCAAAGCGGTAAGAGAATACCTGCGGATATGATAATACTCTCTATAGGCGTAAAGCCCAATAACACGCTGGCAAGGGAGGCGGGCCTTGAAATAGGGGTCACCGGAGGGATTAAGGTGAATGAGTATCTGCAGACCTCCGATCCGAATATATACGCTTTGGGAGATGCTGTTGAAGTAACAGACTACATAAGCGGCAACCCGGCATTGATACCCCTTGCAGGACCTGCAAACAAGCAGGGAAGAATAGTTGCGGACAATATTGCGGGACGCAGGGAAACTTATAAAGGAACACAAGGAACGGCAATTGCAAAGGTGTTTGATATGGCTGCGGCATCAACAGGAGTTAATGAGAAGACCCTTAAGAAGCTTGGCAAAGAATTGGGGAAAGACTATATTACTACTATCACACACTCAGCTTCCCACGCAGGCTATTATCCGGGAGGGAGCGCAATGGCGATAAAGCTTATCTATACCCTTCAGGGCAGGGTATTGGGTGCTCAGATAGCAGGATACGACGGCGTGGATAAGAGGATAGATGATATTGCGATAGCAGTAAGGCACAGGATGACGGTACATGATCTGCAGGAGTTTGAGCTTGCTTATGCTCCGCCTTTCTCATCCGCAAAAGATCCTGTAAACATGGCCGGTTATGTCGGAAGCAACGTTTTAAACGGGGATGTCAAGGTGGCTTACTGGTATGAGGCAATGAATGCGGATGTGAGCCGGACATTTCTTCTGGATGTGCGGGAGCCTTCCGAATACCAGATGGGACATATCCCCAATGCGGTAAATATTCCCCTGGATCAAATAAGAAGCAGGCTTAAGGAGATACCCAAGGACAAAGAGATTATTGTCAATTGCCGGGTGGGCTTGCGTTCTTATATAGGAGTAAGGATAATGATGCAGAACGGCTTCGATAATGTAAGGAATCTGAGCGGCGGCTATAAGACGTACAGCGCAGTGGAAGCAGATATGAAAAGCATTTGAATATTTGTTTTTATAGTAAAATTAATGTAATACAATTATTTTGGAAATTTATAATGTTCTTCATGACATGCGGATGGAAATGCTGTAAGAAATGGAGAGAATACCTATGGGCAAAGACATTGATTTTAAAGACAATATTGTAAAAAGAAATAAAATTCCGATACTTATCTACGTACCGGAATGGATACAACTGTTTTCCGGAAATAAGTCCAGGAATATGCAAAAAATTATCTCCGGATTGGAAGTGCTTATTGCCAGAAATAAGGAATGCGATTCCGAGTTATATAATCTGGAAAAAAGAAAAAAAACAGTTATGAATAAAATACTATATCTTTCAAAAGATATAAATGAAAACAACAACAAGACTGCCTTATCCAAAATGGCGGAAGCGGAGAAAGAAATACTTGAAATTAACAAGAAGATCCCGGTACTCTTAGAAGAACTGGAATCTATCCCTGAACGAATTAATGATATGAATACACAGCTTCTGAAGGAAACAATTAAGAAGGCTTATGAGCTTATAAAAGAGAGCCGTTCGGAGGCAGAGAAGTGCCAGGTGCAGGTGAACGATCTCAGACAGAAGCTGGCGGAATTGATACAGAGAAAGGTGGATATGGAGGAAAGGGTAAACAAGCTGTATTTATTTATACATGGAATGATTGGAGCGGACGAGATGGAAAGTCTGGATGAAAGCTTTTTGCCATAGGAGTATATAGGGTTGATTCTGCTGTAGCGGCGGAATTGACCTTTGTTTTTTAATATAATGTACTATCTGCGAGAGGATATAGGATTTTATTGTAGAATATATAAAATTAAAGTGTATTATAAATGTGCTATAATACGGGAGTGATATGATGATATTCGGTATAGGGACTGATATTATTGAAATAAAAAGAATTAAGAAGGCTATATCCAGAAGCCCGAGATTTATTGAAAGATTATTCACTGAACAGGAGCTGGAATTTTACAAAAAAAAAGATATGAAAGCGCAGCATATTGCGGGAGGTTTTTCTGCAAAGGAAGCTGTGCTTAAAGCACTGGGAACGGGATTAAGGGGTTTTAGGTGGAAGGATATCGAAATCCTGAGAGGCCCGATTGGAAAGCCCATAGTTCGTTTTGAGGGCAATGTCAAACAGTTTATAGAGGATAACGGAATCGGGATAATACATGTAACCATATCCCATTCCAAGGACTTTGCTACTGCTACTGCAATAGCGGAAGTTTCCATGGAAAGGGAAGGCATGGTTATTGAGGATTTATTTTTTCAAAGCCGTGAAGAGACAAGGAAGAATATTCATTAATAAAAAAAAATCACATACAATAATGTATAAATAATACGATATGGAATAACAGGAGGGCATTTTGTGTATCGTAGGATTATTTGCGTGCTTATTATTGTATGTGTATGTCTTACCGGCTGCGGAATAATAAAGCAAAAAAAGAACTTCGAGGAAGCCGGCAGGAGGTTCTTGAAGCTGGAAACCTATACCTGCGATGTTGTTATGAAGGTCACAAATAATATAAGTACAATGGAATACAGGCTGAAGCATTCCTATAAAAGCCCGGACAAGTACAGGGTAGAAGTTTTGGCACCGGAAGAGCTTCAAGGACAAGTGACTATATACAACGGCCGCAGCTCTTATATATATCATCCCGGAATAAATCAGTATTTTGTAACTGAAGATTTCTCAGGGTCAATGGAGTATAACAGCTTTATAGGTTCTTTTATGGAACATATCAGAAAAGCCGGTGAAATAAGAATCAGCTATGAGAAATATGGGGATAAGGAGTGCATTGTTGCAGAATTTGAGATCCCTGAACCGAACAGATACATGCATGTTGAAAAGCTTTGGATTGACAGGTCGGAAATTGTGCCCCTAAGAGCGGAAATATACGGAAGTGACGGCAAAACATACGTAGAGATATCTTATGATAATTTTGTCTATAATCCCAGATTGGAAGACGGGGATTTTGAGATTATACGAGAAAATTCTATGAAATTACAGGAGATGAGTAAAAATGTACGATCTGAAGAAAATCAGAGCTGCATGGGTGGAAGTGGATCTGGATGCTCTTGCCCACAACGTGAGGACCGTCCAAAGCCTGGTGCGGCCC
>DAOLPD010000202.1:0-4813 GCA_035417425.1 Bacillota bacterium | reverse complement strand
CGGCCTCCATGCCGGCTTCACGAACTTTTTACCAAAGCCATATCAGAGGCCTGTTGCCAAAATGCATAAAAGTGTGCCCTGCTATACTATACAAGCTCTTGCTTGGTTATGCATCATCATACAGAGCAATAGCCTTGTATATCGTGCGAGTCGGGATACAAGGCCAGTGCTCTTGGAGCATAGCTGCAATCTAATAACTACGCCGCATCATTCTTCTATTCTGTACGATAAGGAAATTACTTTATATGGAGGTGTGATAAATGAAGATGCTCAGAAAGCCTGTTGAAGCAATAGTGTTCTTTGATTTGGAAGGCAATCCTGTACCTGTAAGGTTCAGATATCTTGATGACAGGTCGGAGTTGATCACGGTAAAAGTAGACCGGGTAATAAAAAGAGAGCTTGACAAGTTTGCCGGCAACAGGATGTTAAAGTTTACCTGTCAGACACGTATCGGCAATCAGATCAAACCCTTCGAACTCAGATTTGAAATAGATACTTCAAGATGGTATATATATAAGATTTAACTGTCTGTCACAGTATGCTGCTCATTACGGGATAGTCTTCTCCCCCTGACCCTCCGGACATGGGGGCAAACTCCCCGTCGGCAAATATGGCCCTCATTACGGAATCATTCCCATACCTGCCTCTTATAACATCCATGGCGTTGTCCAGCGCCTGCTTCTTGTATTTGCACTGCCGGTCAAATATTGAGGCCTGCATGAACTCGTCGCTGCACAAATCCGTCACCCTTACCCCCAGATGCCTTATTTTTTCATTTTCCCAGCATTCGTCGAACAGTTCTCTCACAGTCTCGAATATATCCATGGTTATATTGGTGTGAGCCATAAGCTTTCTTTGATGGGAATAAAAATTAAGCTCCGATGTCCTTATTTCCACCGATACTACCCGGCAGCAGGATCTGGCAGCCCTGAGCCTTAATGAAACAGATTCCGTCAGGGACAATAATACCTTGTGGGCGATCTGCCTTTCGGTTACGTCAAACTTTATAGTGGTGCTGTTGCCTATTCCTTTCATCTGCAGGTAATATCCCGGATACACCGGCGATTCATCAATACCGTTCGCATAGCACCATATCAGGTTGCCGAAGGATTTAAGCCTGTCCCGCAAGAATCTTTTGTCTGCCCTGGCTAAGTCTCCTATTGTGGTTATATTCATTTCCATAAGCTTCTTCCTGGTCTGCCTGCCTACCATAAATAAATCACCTACGGGCAGCGGCCACATTTTGCTCTCTATCTCATCAGGAAACAAAGTATGGACCATGTCGGGCTTTTTCAAATCTCCTGCAACCTTTGCAGTAAGCTTATTTGCTCCTATCCCTATATTGACGGTGAAGCCCAATTCCTTTTTTACCCTGTCCTTTATCATATGTGCAGCGGCAACTGCATCTCCGAAGTGAGGTTCCATTCCCGTATAATCCAAAAACAATTCGTCTATCGAAAATCTCTGCAAGCCGGGAGAATATTCCTTCAGAGTTTCATACAGTATATTGCTGCATTTCATGTAAAGGTTATAGTCGGGAGGTACCACTACAAGCCCGGGGCACTTCTGCCTGGCCTGCCACAGCACCTCCCCCGTTGTTATTCCGAACTTTTTGGCAGGTATGCTTTTCGCCAGCACTATACCTCTCCGGTCAGCCTGGGAACCGCCCACTACCGAAGGTATTTCCCTAAGGTCAAGGGTATCCCCCTTCTGCAAATTATAAACAGCCTGCCAGGATAAAAAAGCCGAATTCACATCAATATGCATTATGGTTCTCATACCGCTTCCGCCTTCCCTGCAATCAAAGATCCTATGTATTATACGAACATATGTTCGATTTAATTATAGCATCTTTTGGCATGGAAGGGAAGTATTTCTGGCCTAGTCCCATTTGAAAAATTTAACGGATACAATGGTACAGACCACTGAAATAACTGCCATTGCTGCAATCGGAATCAATATATTATCCAGGGGCAATCCCAAAGAAGTGCCTTTCAGCAATTTTATGCCTTGTGTAAGGGGCAAAAAGTCTGCTGCCTTTTGAAGTGCTTCCGGCATGACTTCATAGGGCAGGGTTGCGCCGGAGAAAATCAACATCGGAAAATATAGGGCGCAGCACAGCAGATTGGCTGTTTTTATATCGGGCGAAAGGGCTGACACCATCATACCGATGCTGTAGACGGATACAAGCACCAACAGATACGATCCCAAGAATCCGGGCAGGGAGCCATGTATCCTGAATCCGTAAAGCAGCGAAGATATCAGATAGACAAGAACCAGTGAAGCAACCGAGTATATGAAATTTACAGCCACCTGTACGAATAAAAGCACTGACGGGCTTACAGGCGTTACTTTCAATCGTTTCAAAATCCCTTTATGACGATAGTCTGAAAGCACCAGAGGCAGCCCCATGACTCCCGACGCGCAGATACCGATAGATGCAACTGCCCCGAAGGATTGTTCAAAAAAAGTGTAATCAGCCCCCTGGAAGGCAGGTTTTTCTCCAAAAATAATTCCCAGGATCACCGTCACAACCGCAGGAAAGCCAATTCCGAAAATTGCCATATCCATTCCGCGCAGCGACAGCTTAAGCTCTGTTCCCAGCATAGCACTAAAGGCTCTCATTTTCATCCTCCTCTCCCGTAAACCAAAGATAGGCATCTTCCAGTTTATCGTACGGGCTTTGTGAAACAGCATCGGCAACAGTGCCTTGAAATATTGTTTCACCGTTTTTCAGGATTAGAATCCTGTCGCACAGCTCCTCAACCTCATCCATATAGTGGGAAGTTAAAAAAATAGTCAAGCCTTTGGCTTTCAGTTTCTCCAAGTGCTTCCACACATCCCTGCGCGCCTTTGTGTCAAGCCCTGATGTAAGCTCATCCAGAAATACCAGTTCCGGATCCGGAATTAATGCCAGCACTACAAACAAGCGCTGACGTTCACCCCCTGAAAGCTCTGATACCATCTGCCTGCACTTGTCTGACAGTCCGAAGCTTTTGAGCAGTTCTTTATAGTCCGCCGGATTTTTGTAAAAGGAGCGGGTAACCTCACATATTTCTTCAACGGTAATCTTATCCTGACAGCGGGGCTCTTGAAATTGTACCCCCACCCTTTCAAATATTGCCTTCCTTTCTGTCCGGGGGTCCATTCCCAAAATGCGGACATCGCCTCTGTCGTACTTTTTTGTGTTTAGTATGCATTCGATGGATGTGCTTTTCCCTGCGCCGTTTGCGCCGAGCAGGCCAAATATTTCCCTCCTCTGTACCCGTAAATTCAAATTGTTTACTGCCTGCTTCCGTCCATAAGACTTGCACAGCCCCTGGACGGTCAATACTGCTTCCATAGTTTTTCCTCCTTATTCCATGTTTCAGGTAAAATAATAACACCATTTAAAAGTCTGGTGTTATGGTGGAGGGTTTTATTTGAATTTACTTTTCATATATTCAAGCTGCAGCATCATTTGCTTCGCATCCTGCTCCAGATTTTCAAGTGAAGTCAGAAGTCTGTCGCATACGGAAATAATGTATTCCGTTTCTTTTGGAATATTGATGCTGCTTTTTATGTCAAAATGGGAAGAAGCGGATAAATCATTCAACATCCTTAATATGGCTGTCAGGGAATAATTGGCGCATCTCAATGATCTGATGATTTTAAGGCGCCGTATATCGTCCCTGTTATATACACGATATCCGTTATCTTTTCTTTTAATTGTAAGGAGTCCGTTCATTTCCCAATTGCGGAGAGTATCTATGGTCAATTCCATATAGTCGGCCGCTTGTTTTCTTGTCAGCTGTAACGGCTCCTCTGCCCGGTCCGATTCTGCTAACATATTACTGACAATTTCTATTGCTTCCTCTGCCCGGTTCTTCTCCTCCGCAATTTTCTCCATGTACTCCTTTGTCATTTCAATTGCAGCTTCGTAACAGCCGGCAGCAGAAGTTCTTATGATATTAACAGCTCGTTTTCGTATTCCGTTTTGCAGCACTTCGCCTTTAAGCGCAATCCTTGCAAACCTCATCTGCTCCAGATGTACATCAGTATATACACGATACCCGTTTGCCTTTCTTTCAGGCTTCGGGATTAACTTCCATTCTTCATATAACCGTACGGTGTTCGGATGAAGCCCTATAATATCAGCAATCTCCGATGTTTTATATGTTCTCATATTCCTGCTCCAGCATAGACATTATCACCATGGAGCGGTAGCCCTCCCCATGCTTCTTGCAATCCCTGAGTATGCCATCCTGTATGAAACCCTCACTCCTGTACAGCTCGATTGCCCTTTCGTTGTCGGTATACGCATCCAGCCACAGCCTATGGCATTTCAATACCTCAAAGCAGTATTTTTTTATAAACCTTACGCTTGTCCGTCCATAGCCCTTTCCCTTGTCAGCTATAGCCATGCGCCTGAACTCTACGGCACTGTCCTCTCCGCCGATTCCTGCAAGTAATATGTAACCCACCAGCTTCCTGTCGGCTGAGCTAAATACGGATATATGCATTTCATCCTCGCTGTTCATGGCCTTCATATGCCTTTCCTTGGGCCATATAAACACAAAATCGCTGTTAGCCTTCTCAATGTCAAGTATCAGGTCAAGATATTCCGAACCGGTAAGGCAAAACGCAAGCCCGCCCATTTCCATCATCATATTTTTCATAACCAGTCCCCCCTCAGGTTTATTATATAATATGTCAATAACATATCCAATATCAGAAGGAGTTACTGCACAAAATAAAAATAATGCGACGTATCAAAAATTTGCATAACCCTCCGCAAGAGACAGTATAGTATATCGACGCACACGGATTATGA
>DAOLPD010000201.1:0-4815 GCA_035417425.1 Bacillota bacterium | reverse complement strand
ATTCTGCTGCTTTTGGTGCTACTTCCGCTTCTGCAAACTCCCGCACCGCTTTTCTTAGTAATTCCTGATCTTCGGTAAATTCAAAAAATTGCATATATACATATCTCCTTGTTAATTTTTTAACTATATAAATCATATATAGTTTCCTAAAAATATGATAGCATTATGAATTTTGTTTGTCAACAAATTACTTATATGCGGTGTTCTCGTAAACCAAGTAATTCCAATGCTTTACCAGGGTTGTGCTTCTTAAGCTCTCATGTATTTATTACGGCTTTTATATAAAAGGTCCATTGACAAATTTATTTAATTTCTTTATTCTTTATGTTATTAATGGAGTTTCATAAATATTCAAATCCGGAAGAAGGTTGTATTGTAATGAGGCTGGACGCATGTATCAACTTTTTGCTTACCAAAACCCAGCAGGTAGTATTTCAGCAATTTAAGGCAAGCTTGGCCAAATATGACGTAACCCCTGTGCAATACGGAGTATTGAAGTGCCTATGGTCTCATGACTGTCAGAATCCCAGCCAGATTGCCGGCAGCTTATTCCTGGACGCTTCAACCATTACCGGAATCCTTGACCGGATGGAGAACAAGGACATGATAAAAAGAATAGCAGATCCCAAAGACAAGAGATCCATAAAGGTAGTGCTGACAGAGCGGGGAAGGCTGCTGGAGGAACCGGTGACGAAAGTCATTGAAGAGGAAAACAAAAAGGTGCTGCATGCTCTGAATGAGGAGGAGCGGGAGAAGCTTGCAGAGTATTTAAACCGGATATGTTCAGGTTAAATTTCATTAAGGAATGGTATTTATATGATATATGATGAGCCTTTATATAGGCCCCCCAGTGAGGCATACAGCCTGATTTTTCAAGTTACGATAGGGTGCTCCCATAATAAATGCACCTTCTGCGGTATGTATAAAAGCAAAAAATTCAGGATCCGCAGCAAGAGTGATTTATTCAAGGATATGGAGGAAATGGCTGCACGCTATAATAAGGTACGCAGGATTTTTCTGGCTGACGGCGATGCTTTGGTGCTGAAGACCGAAGACCTTAAGGATATACTGCTTAAAATTAAAGAGCTTTTTCCCTATTGCGAACGGGTGGGCATATATGCCACTCCCGGGGATATATTGAGGAAATCTGTTGATGAGTTAACATCCCTTAAAGAACACGGCCTGGGGATAGTATATCTGGGAATTGAGTCCGGCAGCGATAAAATCCTTAAGGCTGTAGACAAGGGAGCGGACTCCAAAGTAATAATTGAAGCAGGAAAACGCATAGTAAGCTCGGGCATCAAGCTTTCCGTAACCCTTATTTCCGGGTTGGGCGGAAAGGATGGCTGGGAGGAGCATGCAAAAGAATCCGCAAGGGTCATTAACGAGATAAACCCTGACTATCTGGGTTTGCTGACCTTGCTGATTGAGCCCGGCACCCGGATGCATGATCTGGTGCAGGAGGGCGCCTTCAAGCTGCTGTCCGCTGAAGAAGTAGCCCTTGAGACTCAACTGCTGATCCGGAATCTTGAGCTTCGGAACTGTATTTTCAGAAGCAATCATGCCTCCAATTACTTTTCCCTTGAAGGAACCCTTCCCCATGATAAAATCAAACTGCTTAAGCAGCTGGATAATGTTCTGAACAATATTGAAGATTACAGCGGAGAGTACCTCAGGAGACTATGAAGCAATGAGTAGATCAGCGCCTAACAGCTCTTTCTCGTAAGAATGCGCAGCTTTTCAAATCTGTTTTCAGTCCCCGCAATAAGCCTCTTAATATTGCTTCTGTGGGTATAGAATACGAAGACTGCAATAATAAAGCTGAAAATAAGGGCTGTCTGATCGATATTATCCGTATTATTGATATATAAGGCTGTCATTGTCACAGGGAATACAATTGCTGCTGTCAAAGAGCTTAGGGATACATATCCGCTTGTCAGCAGCACAACAGTAAATGCAGCTACTGAAACCAAGAGGGGCATGGGAAACAACGATATCAGCATCCCTGCTGATGTGGCGATGCCCTTTCCGCCTTTGAAGCCTGCAAATATGGTGAAGCAATGTCCGATTACTGCGGCAGCACCTGCAAGTATCGGAACAAGCATATTGCTTTCGGGTACCCCTCCGGAAAAATTCAGTCCGGATATCCACTCTGTAGCCGCAAAACCCTTGAAAATATCTATGGATACAACAAGAATGCCGGCTTTCCAGCCCATAACCCTGAAAACATTTGTAGCTCCCGGGTTCCCGCTTCCATGTTTTCTGATGTCAATTCCCTTTACAGCTTTACATACTATTATGCTTGTCGGTACGGAACCTGCAAGATAGCTGAGAATAATTACGGCTGCAATATTTATCATGTTATCATACGATGTACTCATTACTATCCTCCCCATCCTTATCCTATATAACAATATTGTATCTGCGTGCCTTTAGTGCCACCGTCCTGTGTGTTATCCCCAAGGCCTTTCCCGCGGCGTTATAACTGCCGAACCTTGCCAGGGCTTCTTTTATTATTTCTTTTTCATATTCCTCCAGAGTAGCTATATTACCCGAATTATTCATATTAATAAGTCCAGGGGAGGAATTTGTATGCTGGTTTACGCGGTAAAGGGACGATATCTTTGAAGGCAGGCTGTTCATATCAATTTCGTCCCTGTCAGCAAGGGCTATGACTCTCTCCACCAGGTTTTCCAGTTCTCTTATATTACCCGGCCAATCATAATTCAGCATGCAGTTTTCAGCCTCCGGAGATACTCCGGTTATTTTCTTATTCATATTTATGCTTATTCTTTTTATAAAATGCTCCAAAAGCATCGGTATATCTTCCCTGCGTTCCTTTAGGGAAGGAACATAAATAGGCAGTACGTTTAATCTGTAATACAGGTCTTCCCTGAAGGCTCCCTTCTCTACCAATGACTCAAGGTTACAATGTGTTGCTGCAATAATCCTTACATCACATCTTATTGTTTCACTGCCGCCAATTCTTTCAAATTCCTTATCCTGTATGACTCTCAAAATCTTTACCTGCATTTCCGGCGGCATATCACCAATCTCATCCAAAAATAATGTTCCGCCGTCGGCCTGTTCAAATTTCCCTGTTTTCCTTCTGACAGCCCCGGTAAAAGCACCCCGCTCATAGCCAAACAGTTCCGATTCCAGGAGAGTATACGGTATAGCGCCGCAATTCACTATTAAATAGGGGCCCTCTGCCCTGCTGCTGTTATTATGTATGGCTCTGGCTATCAGCCCCTTTCCTGTTCCGCTTTCTCCGCTGATCAACACATTAGAACTGGTTTGAGCCGCTTTGTAAGCTATCTTTAGTGCTTTCATAATTGAGCTGCTTTCCCCGACTATATCTTTGAACATGGCTCTGATATTATTCATGTAATTAACGGGCGGTGAATTGAATTCTATTACGGTATCTTTTTTCCTGCACATATCCTGTGCAGCTTCTTCCCTATATATAGCTATCACTCCCTTAAATTCACCATCCGGAAATATGGGAGAAGCGGAGGCGCTTACATGAGCAGCGCCCTTATGAAGGGCAAGATGTCCGCATATGCATCTTTTCTCCCTGAATGCAGTTAGGAGTACATCGTCATTCTTTGTCATAAAGATATTCATACCCGTTTCTATGTGGTCGCTTATTTTTAGTATTCTTTCATAAGCGCCGTTAAAGTATTCAATTAAGCCCCGCTCATTTATTATACAGACTCCGTCAGTAAGGCCGTCAAATATATAAAAGCTTTCGGCACCCAATAAGCCGGTATTTGCTGCCTTACCGGACTTGATACTAAAGCTGGCGATTCTATTGTTCTTCACATTCAACCCTCCCTTCATTACAAAATTAGGTTAAACTGTTTTTGAAGAAATCACATTTACACCGGTGGAAAGAATATTCTCGATTATAACTGTTCCGAGTTCTATTGGAGTATCTACCTCCACTGAATTTATCACCTTCATACAATCAAGCATCAAGTTCTTTGGAACAGGTTTATCCGTCCTTACAGGCAATCTCCTCAGACATGCGTTATTCAGCTTTACTGTTGTGGTTAATATTCTGGCGGGATTAGTAACTTCAGTAATGGCATATCCAATACCCCTGTTGCACTTGTTCCCTTTGACCAGGTAACCCGAATCACTGCTGCTATCCTCAATTACCTCAATTCTGCAGCCTATAGGGCAAATGGTACATGTCACAATACTCCCTTCCATATGCACCCTCCTTTACTCAACATCTATGGTTAACGATAGATTTTCCGCTGCCTTTAAGCTTTCAGCAGTTATGTTTATACGTTCCATCTCTCCCGGCCGCATATATGCCTTATTAATTGCCCTGATTACAATATCGCCTGATTTTACCACCAGTTTTTTATCAGTAAATATTCTGTCCACCCGCATGAACAGGTCAACAGATCGTTCAACTTTATCCCTCCTGATAAAATGGGGAACTATATATCTGATTCCATTACCCGGTTTTGTCCTTATCACAGGGCCATATCCGCCTGCTTCACCATTTACAAAGCGGGCAGCATTTCTTCCTGCTGTCCGGCTTTCCTCAGTCACATAATCAACAAGATCATGTACATGAACTACATTTCCGCAGGCGAATACTCCCCTAACCGTTGTTTCCATGGATTCATTTACAACAGGGCCGCCGGTTATCGGATCCAGCTTCACATCCGCCCCTTTGGAAAGCTCGTTTTCGGGAATCAAGCCCACTGATAACAGAAGGGTATCACACTCATAAAACTGTTCTGTCCCTCCAATGGGTTTCCTGTTTTCATCCAGCTCTGCTATCGTAACACCTTC
>DAOLPD010000200.1:0-4826 GCA_035417425.1 Bacillota bacterium | reverse complement strand
GGTTCTTAGCCTTGGCTGCGGCAAGGGCTTTTTCAATGGCAAAGTCAAGCTGCATTTGGGCCATTTTAGCCTGCCATTCCTCGGCGGCTTTTTGGTTCTCAGCTTGCAATTGCTCAATCTGTTGCCTGAGCTCCTCGTTGGATCCTGCGGATTTCTTCAGGTCCTCCAGCTGCTTGTCGCGGTCTTGCAGATCACCTTCCAGCTTCTTCTTCGCCTCTGCTACTTCGTTGTACTTATCTTTCGGTATAAAGTATTTCGGCAATTCCTTGTTGATGTCGCCAATCACGCTGTCCAGTTTTCCTTCCTCAATTCCGGCTTTTTTCAAGATTTCTTTTAACCAATCCATGATCAAATCTCCTTTCCTGTTACTTTTTTATACTGGTCAGTACCAGTTCTCAGGTCTTTGCATTTATGCTCCGCAAATACTAACCCAGAGCAAAATAAAAACGCCCGAAGACGTTAGTAATCCAAAAACTCAATTCCATTCTCATGTAGCTCAATGTTTAATAAACTTACATCAATCTCTTGTCCGTCAGGTTTGAGAAAAATATTTGTCCATTTGCCGGCCCTTTGTTCCCGGACTGCTGTACCCCAAGAAAATTCGTGAACTTCCCACCTGTGTAACGGGATGATATTATTGCTCGGCTTCTTCTGTTTCTTCTGCTTCTTTTTCATCACTTTTCCTTAACTGCCTTTCAATCTTTTTGAGCCGGTCGTCAATAGATTTCAAGGTTTTCAGTATTTCTTTCAATGTTTTCTCCAAACCCGCAGCCTCCCTTCATGTACAAAACGAAACCCCCAGAGTATAATTATTCCAGGGGGTGTGTTTTGATTGCACGTTTCATTTGAGATATACGCTTTTCAGCAATTATGCAGTATTCTTTTGATATTTCAAAGCCTATATAATTATACCCTAAGTTTACTGCGGCGATACCAGTCGTACCGGAGCCAAAGAACGGGTCAAGGACAATCCCATTCGGAGGGGTTACGAGTGTAATTAGATATTCCATCAGTTTAACAGGTTTGACTGTAGGATGTTTGTTACCTTCGCCACGTTCTTTCTTGCTTGCTTTGGCGCAGTAGAAGAACCTGCTTGCACCCCCTGTGTCACCTAATCCACCAGCGTTTGAGGTTTTAATATTTAATGAATATTTACCATAAACATTTTTACCTAATGCACCCCTACTTTTTTCACCACTTCCGCCCGTTGATTTGCTTATCCCACTTTGTTCATCCAGCATGCGCCCAGCTTCTTCGTCAAGTATTACGTTGGCGGGGAATCTACCTCGATGAATTACACCTTCGTACCCTTCGGGGGAAGTGTATTTACTCCACTCTAAAGAGACTCCTTGACCCTTTCTTTTTCCATATGTCTTAATTTCCTCTGTACCAATCCTACACCCATCAATATTCAGTCCACCTGTACCCCACTTCATCACGTTTTCAGCAATAGTCTTTTCGCTAATTGGTTTTCTAGCAAGCACAATCGGCTCATTAGCGGGTTTCAAGGCAGTACCCCAGCCTTCCCATTGTTGTGCTTCGGGAGTGGCGGCTTTTGTGATGCTTACTGTCATACTGCCCTTTTTATCCATTAAGCCGTTGTTACGAATATCATGTGTTTGGTATTCGCCTATTACTTCCCGCTCCGCCCCCGCTTGTTTATCAATCGCTTTTGATATATCCATGCTTTTTGGGAATCCGCTTCCGTAAATCCATTGAATGCAATCCCTTATTTCAAACCCAGCATCCTCTATAGCGCAAGTCATTCTATGGTATGTTCTGGTTCCACCAAAGGCTAGTAAGTGTCCTCCCGGCTTTAATACCCTCAAACACTCTTTCCATAATTCCACGTTGTAAGCTATACCTGTGCTGTCCCACTTCTTCCCCATAAAGCCTAATTCGTATGGAGGATCAGTCACTATGCTATCTATCGAGTTATCGTCAAGTAATTTCATCCCTTCCACACAATCCATGTTATAAATTTTGTTTATCTCTAACAATCGTCTACATCCTCCCCAATGATCCTTCCATTTACGGCATTGCTGTAGAAGGTGTGCTTAAAAGAAAAGCACCTGATTTTTCAGATGCTTTCTAAGCTGTTCTTCGTCTGATTGTAATTTTGCGTCTCGGGTATGTTTGCCTTTCTATCTCCCACAGGAGGAAAGTAAATGTTTCTGAAGAATATGTTACTTGTCCGGGGATTTCTATGTTTCTCAGAGAGAACATTTTACACCTCCCATTTTTATTTTTTCTTAACTTCCGGTTCCGGTGGATATTCGCCATAAACCTTAAAATATTTTTTCCTATATATTTCCCAGTTTTCTTCCCATGTTTTAGTATAGTCTGGCATATAATCAACTAAATCCAATCCAATGGGCGCGTCTTTATTTTTCATTTGGCATCACCCTCCTGTATTCCCATCCGTATTTCTCTGCTAAATCCATAACGATTCTATGAGAATGCTCTTTCCATGCCTGCTGTTCCGTCATTTTTCCTGATACCACTTGATTACAGAAATAATCGAAATGTTTTTCATTAATGGTATTATACTCCTTTTGCAATGTACTCCAGTCAATTCTTTGCCCTTTGCCTATCGACATCACATATCTTGTACCGTCATGTCCTATAACCGAAATAGCTTTTAAAGAATCATAATAAACTAAATTCCTAATATCATCTACTGAAAAGCAGCTACTTCTTGGATGGTTGTGTACTTGTATTACACTGTTAGGTGCAGCATTATCTAAAAAATCAATTAAAGATTGCGGTAACACAACCTCATTTATTGTTCCTTCTATCCTAGAGTATACACTATCTCCAGTCTTTGCGTCAATGTGCAACAGGCACTCGGTTCCCGTTTTGAGTCCATGTTCCAGCGCTTCGGTTAATGCTTTAGCCAGGCTAGTTTTTGCAGGCTTAGACAATCCTTCTATTTCGATGTAGTTTTTCTCTTCTTCGGGAGACAATTCCTGTTTTCTTTCAGTTCCTTTATCCTCATCTTCCAAGTCAATATGCAAGCCGTAAGCATGCCTGCACCGGGGGTGGAAAAGTTTGGCAGCCTTAGCCTCTTCCAGCGTCGGATATCCTTTTGTTTTCCCCGTGATGCTCAGTATTTTTCCTTGCCACGGCTGGCACAGTTCACAAGCTCCCAGGTGGGTGCTCACTTTCACCAGGTCATGGCCCTGCTCAACAAGCCGGTTGGCCGTGCCCTGAAGGTGGGCTTCCATACAAACTGTCCTTGCGTGCATTTCGCAGTAGGTTCGCATATTCCACATGCGGCCGGATCTGTCTTTGAATCCGGTCACGCCCCGCTCTGCAAGTTGCTCTCTATACCTTCGGGCCGTCTGCTTCCATGTATCGTAGCCTACTACTGTTCCTCTGACATTTTCCAGCGCAAGCTCACGGTATATATCGTTGACTTGCCGGCCTATCACCTGCACAACATCCTCAAACCTTTGATAAGCATTTTCGGCTAAAACCTGAGCTGCCTGCTGGTGGATAGCACCAAACCCAGCTTTTACAGTAGCACCGATATCTTTTAGCATAGCATCAGCACTATAAAGCCCCTGAGAATACACTCTTGGAATAGCTTGCTCGCACCAAGTCCGATTTCCTTCCCTAAGCTGTTGCAATATAGCCTCAATGTTTCGCTTCATTTGTGCAAGGTATTCTGTTTTATTTCCCCTGAGAAGTGCTCGGTTCAATTGGTCCAGGATTTCACGTTCTGCCTGTTCATAGAACCTGACCAATCGGTTAATTTCCGCATCGCTGAACTTCCTTACATCTGGCATTATTCTTCACCTGCGCCTTCTCCCTCTACCGTCGGCAAGGTTATTGTCGGCAGTTCGGTGGTCCCTTGTCCTGCTTGTTCGCCCCTAATGCGGTCTATTTCTTCCTGCAGCGCGTCACCCTCAAGCCCGTACATTCGCCGCAATGAGCTTTCAAGGCTTGTCAATCCTGCTGTATATCTCTGAGTTTCGTTTTGCGTGAGCTCGTTGTCATCATCCGGCAGGCCGTCCTTCCAGTCAATATGGATGTCCTCCAGTACCACAGCCCCACTCATACCCTGTGCTTTCTCCAGTATTGACGCCAGCCAGAGAACCTCTTTCAGTGCCGGGTCAAACCTCATGCGGATGCGGTTTACCTTCGCAAGCGGCGCCATCATCAAACGCTTTAGCGCTGTGCCTGATTCGGCCAGTCCGGCCTTGAGCTGACCAAATGCCGCTGCTGATGTTTCGCTCAAAATATATAGCTGCTCCATGAGCAGGTCAATCTGCTTAAATGCTGCCTCAAGTTGACCGTCCCATGTGACGTATCCCGGCGGCTGTTCGCCCTGCCCCACGGGGAAGTATTTGCCCCCGCCCCGGTATCCCCATTGCCCGGTTGCTGGGTCGTGTTCTAGTGCTGTGTCCGGCCCGTACATGTTCGGGTCTGCATGTTTGTCGAGAATACGGCTTATTTGTGCTATCCGGGTCTCAAGTTCCTGGATGATGCTATCCAAGTCGGAATAATCGTCAAGACCCGTCACTCTATCGGTGGTAAGGACATTATTAACCGGTACAACCAAAAACTCATCAACGCCGGTTTCTATTTCTGCGTATTCTATAGCCGGGCCGATTATGTTATTCTCAATCGGATATTTTGCTGTTGTGATTTTCCCCCGCTCGTGGATTTCCGTTTGCAGGTATTTCTTTGTAACCGTCTTGCCACGTTCCTGGGCATCTTCCTCATACGTCCACGCCAAAACATGCGCCTGTATCTCTTTGATGTTGTCGGGTTTGACCACCGGAAACCATATCGCCGGTTGCTGGCCTTCGATGATAGCC
>DAOLPD010000199.1:0-4924 GCA_035417425.1 Bacillota bacterium | reverse complement strand
GATTTTCTTATAGATATCTTTTATGCATTTGGTGAATTGTCACACAGTCTGACGTTTCGCGTGTCTCGCTTTCAGTGAGACAGGGGAAACGTCCCCATGTCCCCCTGTGCGTCAGGATTTTACAAGTATCAAGCTCTGATTCTGTCCAAAGCTAATATCGTGCGAGTCGGGATATAAGGCTAGTGCTCTGCAGGATGACTGCAAACTTAAAATAAGTCGCATCATGCTTCTGTTGTACAGCTAATACAAATGCTGTATAATAAATTCATATAAAATATATGGGGGTTTTAGCATTGAGATACATAGATTTGAGAAGCGATACTGTTACCCAGCCAACGGATGAAATGCGGGAGGCAATGGCAAAAGCAATAGTTGGCGATGATGTATACGGTGATGATCCTACTGTATGCCTTTTGGAAAAAAAAGCCGCAGAATATGCCGGCAAAGAAGCTGCTCTTTTTGTCCCCAGCGGCACCATGGGGAATCAGCTGGCAGTTATGACCCACACAAAAAGGGGAAATGAGATTATTGCGGAAGAAAACTGCCATATAATACAGCACGAGGTTGGAGCTGTAGCAATACTGTCCAGTGCAATGGTGAGGACAATCAGAGGAGAAAAGGGTGTCATGAATCCCCAGGATGTTTTAAACGCAATTCGCGGCAATGACATACACTACCCTGAAACCGGACTTATCTGCATGGAAAACGCATTGTCAAACGGAACTGTTGTACCCCTTGAGGTAATGAAAGAAATATATACAATTGCAAGAAACCATAATATTCCTGTACATCTCGACGGTGCAAGGCTTTTCAATGCCGCTGCATACCTGGGAGTGGATGCGGCACAGATTACTCAATATACTGACTCTGTTATGTTCTGCCTTTCCAAGGGCATGTGCGCTCCAGTAGGGTCGATGCTTGCAGGCAGCAAAGAGTTCATAGAAAAGGCAAGAAAGAACCGGAAGATTCTGGGAGGCGGGATGCGCCAGGCAGGAATACTTGCCGCTGCAGGCCTCATTGCCCTGGAAAAAATGTCAAAACGTCTTCACATTGATCATGAAAATGCAAAATATCTGGCAGAACGCCTTATGTCGATACCGGGAATAAAGCTAGATTATAAGGATGTTCAAATTGACATGGTTTTCTTTGACATGGAAGAGACAGGAATAAGCTCAGACAAGCTTGTAGATGAATTATTCAAAAAAGGAATAAAGATAAACGGCGCCGAAGGCGGGCTTATGAGATTCGTTACCAACAACGATGTTACCAGGGAAGATATCGACTATACCGTACAGTGCATAAAAGAACTCGTTCAGCCATAGCTGAACGAGTTTTTCCTACCATCCCTTTGCTATCCGGAGTATTTCATCCGGTATATCCCCTGCAAGAAAATCATTTATTGCGCCTTCAATAATATCAATAGCAGTATCCAATTCTTCCTTTTTAATTATCAAAGGCGGCTGGATACGCAATACGTTATTGGCAAAGAATGTAAGGATAAGCCCCTTTTCCCAGCAACGGTAGCATATCTTCGACGCTGCTTCCTTGTTTCTTTCCTTTGAAACCCTGTCCTTTACAAGATCAACACCTATGGATAAGCCTAACCCTCTTACGTCTCCTATGAGGGTATATTTATCTTTCATAAGGTTAAGGCGCTCCTTTACATACTCTCCCATTTCCCTTGTGTGCTCAATCAGGTTTTCGTCTTCAATAACCTTTAGAGTAGCAACGGCTGCGCTGCAGCAAACAGGATTCCCTGCTGTAGTAAAAGCGTGAGCCGGAGCCTGCCATGACTGCATGATTTCTTCCCTTCCGACAATAGCGCTGAGAGGCAATCCTGAGGCAAGGGATTTTGCAATTATCACAATATCCGGCTCAATATCAAAGTGCTCTATCCCAAACCACTTTCCGGTCCTTCCCAATCCCTGCTGCACCTCTTCGCTTACAAAAAGAATACCATTGGCCTTGCATATTTCATAAAGGCTTTCCATATATTTTTTCGGAGGCACCACCAGGCCTGCATCCCCCGCAACAGGCTCTATTATCACTGCTGCTATCTCTTCAGCCGGAATATAGTACTCCAATGCCGCTTCAAACTGCTTCAGGCATTCAAGACTGCAGGTATCTTCCTTCTGGCCGAATTTACATCTGTAACAGTCAGGATATGGAATATGGAAAATATCCGGCAGCATAGGTCCGATTTTTCTTCTCATATTCAAGCTGATTGCTGATAAGGACATGGAACCATAAGTTGAACCGTGATAGGCCTGAATGAATGAGACTATCTTGCTTCTGCCGGTATAGCACCTTGCCAGCTTTATCATCCCATCATTGGCATCAGAACCGGAAAGGCCAAAAGCCACTCTTTTCCTGTAATTCCCCGGAGTAATCTCACAAAGCTTATTTGCCAGCTCCACAAGAGTTTCATTATAAGAATAGACCGGCGAATAATGAGTGAACTTCTTTGATTGTTCTATAATAGCTTCAACTACTTTAGGATGGCAATGGCCCACATTTAAGGAACTGGCGCTGGAAAAAAGGTCAATAAAACTGTTTCCGTCAATATCCTCAACTATTGACCCGTAACCCCTCTTAACCGCCAGGGGATAATAAGGCAGCCTGAAACAGGATGACAGTACATTGTCATCTTCATTGACCAGCTTTTTGCACATTTCATAGTTCATTTGCTAACCCTCCCATAGTAAGAAATGCTATAAACTATTATAATTTTGCCCATCCGATTAGTCAACTTTACCCCTGTCTTCCGGCCTTCTGGCTTCTCAACAGGAATATGAAAAAGGGGCCGCCCATTATCGAAGTCATCACTCCCACCGGAATCTCCGCCGGCTGAATCAGCATCCTGCCGGCAGTATCCGCCAGCACCAGGAGTATTGATCCCAAAAGTGCCGAGTAAGGTATTACACTTTTATTGTCTGAACCTATTATCAGCCTGATGATATGGGGGGCAACCAGTCCCAGGAATGCTATCGTCCCTCCGGTAGAAACCACACTGCCGACAACAAGTGCACAGGTTATAAGAAGTACGTTTTTCAATGCAAAGGTATTTATACCCAAATGATGGGCAGCATCTTCTCCCATCATAAGAATGTTAAGCTCCCTGGTATAATACATCAGCACTGCCAAAGAGGGTATTATAATTACTGCAGATATGAAAAGCTCATTCCAGGTTGCCATAGATAGGCTTCCCATTGTCCAGAAGACTATATGTTCAATTTTATCATGATTCAGCATCATAAGGAAAGATATCACGGACGCAAGAAAATAGCTCACTGCAACACCGGCCAACAGAAGGGAATTGATAGACATCCTGTTTCTAGTATATGCAAGGCTGTACACGAAAAATAACGTGAGAACCGCACCCATAAATGCAAATATTCCTGTGGTCTCCATCCCAAAAATCCTTGCATTCAGGCCTGTGATAATTGAAATCACCGCGCCCAGGGCGGCGCCGGAAGACATCCCCAGGGTATAAGAATCCACCAGGGGGTTCTTGAATATCGCCTGCATCACTCCTCCCACTGCAGCAAGCCCGGCTCCCAGGACAGCTGCAAGCAGTACCCTCGGAAGCCTTATATCCATAAGAATAGAGGCGTTGACCGTATCAGCACCCTTTGTCAGTATTTCAATTATTTCTGTTGTACTGATTTTTACGGCACCTGTTGATGCTGCAAAAATCAATGATAATACAAGAGAGGCAATCAAAAATACAAGTACCAGCCAGTTTCTATTCTTTACTTTCCCCATGAGTTTCTACCGCCTTTATAATTTCTTCCTTCAATGCTTTGCTGTCCGTCAGAATTGAATTGTTACGTGACTTTATCCTTTCATACAGCCTGCATGCGGTGCCATTCGTGTAATCTCTCGCTGCAAAGCTATCATCCTCCAGTATAAACAGGGGCTTGCCTTCCATGTCCTTTTCGAGCAGGAGTTCAAGATTCTTAAGGTTTGATTTGCCCAAATACAATCCGGTCAGCACTATGGCATCGGCAGCCATGGCAAGCTCCTTATTTCGGGCATAGGCTTCCCCGGATATTCCCACAAAAGGCACCTCCTCAGCAATCTGCATATTATTTTCCTTTGAGATCTTCCAGTCAAGGTCGCCTATAGCCAGCACACCGCTGCTGAGGTCAAAGCCTTCGGAGCACAGCCTGCTTATTATATCGCTGCCGCTTCCCCCTCCGCATATGACATGAACCCGTATCCCCATTTTATCTATATTGGGTTTGGTCAGGGCATATATGTAAGGCTTGTTTCCTACAGGACTGACTGAAACATATACATCCGTATCAAATATTTCCTTGATGCCGGCGGCAGTCAGGGTCTCGAAGGGGGTTCCCTGCCGCATGATCATCCCAGCCTTCATCATTACGATATAGTCACCGTATGCGGAAGCCAGATTAAGATCGTGCAGTACGGCAATTGCCGTAAGCTTCCTGTCAACACACATCTTTTTTATTAGATTCAGTATTTCCACCTGGTGCTGAAGATCCAGATGGGATACCGGTTCATCAAGTATAAGTATATCCGTATCCTGCGCAAATGCTTGTGCAAGAATCACCCTTTGCCGCTCTCCCCCGGAAAGCTCCATAAAGCTCCTGTCTTTCAGGTGTGTTGTATTTGTATATTCCATAGCTTTTTCTGCGATCTCAAAATCTTTTCCGGTCTCTCCCTTAAGCTTGTTTATATACGGATACCTGCCCATAAGCACAACATCGGAAACCTTGAAATCAAATTCAAGAGAGGTATTCTGAGGTACAAAGGAAACCATTCTGGCAATAGAACGATGCTTAATATCATTGATGCTTCTGCCATCAAAACACACATCACCCTCCTGAGGCTTCAAAGCAGCTGAAATGACTCTAAGAAGGGTACTTTTGCCCGACCCGTTAGGCCCCACTATGCA
>DAOLPD010000198.1:0-5041 GCA_035417425.1 Bacillota bacterium | reverse complement strand
GGTTGCTGCCGTACCGGTGATGTACATATTTATTTTGGGACATCCTCCTGGTTAATAAGTCTCATTCCGGAACGTGTATCGGATTTTGCCCCGTTATATTCCATTTTTGACCCCGATCATGATTGTGCCATATTTGCCCTGCAAACGGGATGTTTTGCATTTGATTGGGCGTTAAGCCAGTTTTACCACGCTGAAAGAGACATTCTTCAGGGTGATATTTATGAATTTGTAGGGAAACAAATCAACAGTATCGAAGCAGGATCCATGAATATGATAGCTACCCACTGGATGAATGGTGAGCTGCCGCCATTGGCAGCAAAGAATGCAAAAGCTGTTTTCTTTAATGTTACATCCAGTCATGATCGATGCCATATGGTAAGGGCAATTATGGAAAGCGTCTGCTATACTCACCGCCGTTATAAGGAGAAGTATGAGTCCTATACCGGTAAGAAACTTGAATCTATACGTGTTGTTGGCGGAGGTGCAGTAAGCGATGTCTGGATGCAGATACTGGCTGATGTCTTACAGACACGGATATGCATTCCGGAAAATCCCCGCCTGACCGGTGCCATGGGCGCTTATTATTGTGCCATGATAGGCCTTGGCTATCTGAAAGACTATAATGCAATTTATGATACTGTAAAAATTTCCAAGGTATTCAATCCCAATAAAGAAAATGTCGAAGTATATAACAAGTTGTACAATATATATTTGAACCTTTATCCATCCCTTAGCGGGTTATATGACGAAATTAACGGTGTTTATTGATAACCTGAATAGGTAAAAATAAAGTGATATTGTTTTCCGGGTTACCGGGTGACAATATCCTTTCTTTTTTTGTTATAATCCTTTACAAATTTGACTTCTAGTCTTATAATAATGTTAAAAACACACAAGATTATAAACAAATTATAAAGAATTAATAACAATGTTGATGTAAACAGGTATATAGTTTAAAATATTACTAAGAGTTTATGATGTTTTGTTGGCTGTATTCATTTGCAAGTATATAGTGCGGGAAGGAAGTGTTTTGTTAGAGAGGTGCATGGATTTATTTCCGGCGGCATGTTTGAAGTAATAAGCTTCTGATATTGGTCTCATTATTTATATTTAATAAATGCATAGAAGTGAGGAAGAATTAATGAAAATAATTGTTTGTGAATTCAATCAGGAAACTAATTCGTTTAACCCTATAACAACCAAAATGGAGAATTATGAACAGGGCGGAGTATATGAGGGTGAAGAAATAATCAGGGAACTTAAGGACAAGCCTTGTGCAGTTGCAGGGATGCTGCAGGCAATTAAAGAGGCAAAAGCTGAAGTTATACCCGCATATTCAATGTATGCCCAAAGCGGCGGCCCTGTTGAACAGGAAGTTCTGGATTTATTTCTTCAGAAAACTTTAGCTGTAATCCGCCGGAGTTTGCCTGTAGATGGTGTATTTGTATCAATGCACGGTGCCACACAATCAACACAGTATGATGATGTATGCGGACTTATTGCAGAGAAAATCTGGAAAGAAGTAGGAGAAACTGTAGTAATAGCTGCTTCCTGCGACCTTCATGCCAATGTAACTGAAAAAATGATAAATAATTTAGATATTGTGTGTGGTTATCATACATATCCTCACGAAGATTTTTTTGAGACCGGGTATCGAGCCGGAAAACTGGGTATGGAATACTTGACCGGCAAGAAAAAAACCCCTATGGTGCGTGTTATGATTCCAATGATTGTACCTGCCAGCAGTTATACAACAATATCAGGCCCTTTTTCGGAGTTGATGGCATATGGGGAGTCACTGGTAAAAGAAGGGAAGCTGTTTGACTTTTCTATTTTCCAGATGCAGCCCTGGCTGGATGTTGCGGAAGGCGGATCTGTTGTACTGGCGATTGCATCAGACCCTAAGGCTGCTGAATCATATGCAGTGGAAATGGCGCAGCGCCTGCTTGATATGCGGAAAGAGTTCAATCCCAAACTGTATTCAGTAGATGAGGTATTCAGGATGGCAGCCGAAAACAAATCAAAACAGCCGATTATACTTGTTGACTCTGCTGATTCTACCAATGCAGGTGCAGTCGGGGACAATGCTTATGTGTTGAAAAAGCTGCTTGAGTCTAAGCTTAATATAAAAACTGCAATTGTTATTGATGATCCTCCTGCAGCGGAGCTGGCACATCAATTAGGTGTCGGCAGTAAGGCTATATTTTCAATAGGAGGCACAAAAGATCCCGCAGCAAGTGAATCTGTCAAGGTGGAAGCCATTGTTAAATCACTTCATGAAGGGGTATTTGTACAGGAAGGACCGGCAGGCCGCGGGCTTGTGAGAAACATCGGGCGTACAGCAGTACTTTCAATCGGGGATATTGATGTTGTGGTATGCCATCATATGATGGGAAATGGTGATCCCCAGTTATACAGGGCTTTTGGAATTGAGCCGACATTCTATCAACTGGTAGTAGTAAAGGCTTGTACTTCATTCAGAGCGGCTTATGGGATTTTTGCCAAAGAAATCTGTGATACAAACACACCGGGTGCTGCCAGTGTACACTTATTATCCCTTAAGTTTCGAAAGATTCCTGATTCATTTTACCCTTTTTCCGATTTGGAAGGTTATCATATAAACGATATAGCATATGGCAGGTCATAGAATAAAATTCGCCCCTGAATCAGACGTTTTCTTGTTCGAATACGTGTGATTATGGGGCTGGCATTATAAAAGACTGCAGCAGGAATCTAAATATCATCAGGTTTATCAGCTACTACGACTGTAATCTTTTGTTCTCTTAATCCATTTAATACTAATGGATCTATATTCCAGTCCGTTACTATAACATCAACGGCTTTAAGAGGACAAACAATTGCAAAAGCATTCATTCCAAACTTGCTGCTGTCTGCAAGAAGTATAGTTTTTTTCGCACGTTCTATGGAAAATTTTCTTACCTGTGCTTCTTCTATATTAAAGTCGGATATACCATCCTGGAAGGTGACACCTCCTGCTCCAATAAAAGCAATGTCTACATAATATTGCTTAAGGGCAGATAATGTAAGGCTTCCGGACATTGACAAGAAACTCTTATTTAATTTGCCTCCCATGATATGGAGATTAATATCTGAATTGGAGAGTTCATTGACAATTGGCAGAGAGTTGGTCAGAACGATTATACTGTTTCTATGCTTTATGCTTCTGGCAAGTTCAATTGTAGTAGTGCCGACATCCAGTATGATTGTTTGCCCATCCTCTATTAATTCTGCGGCTTTCTTTCCGATTGCGATTTTTTCTGCGCTATGCAGTACTTCGCGGGTAGAGTAGGATGGCTCAGAAGTAATCGGCGTTATTAATGCCGCACCGCCATAGATTCTTTTGATTAAATTCTGTGATCGTAAAATATCAAGATCATGACGTGCAGTTTCAGTAGATACACCAAATTTGGATGTAATATCCGTGATCTTAATAACTTTGGTTCTCTGCATCATTTCAAGGATTTTTTGTTGACGTTCTCTTGAGAGCATTAAGATTCCTCCAGTTTTTAATAAAATAGTATATTTTATTAAATTATATATTATTAAATATTTAAATACAACAATCTATATAAATAAATAACAGATTTAATTGTTTATATGATAATTATTTAATAATAAATGAGTACAATTAAATATCAATATTGTAAGAAATTAATCATATCTTAAAGAAAGGGACAATTATCCAACTGTCAAAGAACCTAGGGACAATTATCCAACTGTCAAAGAACCTAGGGACAATTATCCAACATATGATACTTTAAATTTAAAAAATAGTAGTCTTCGTATTTACAAAAATAAGAATAAGTTATATAATGGTGATGAAGCAACAAGATGTGACAAGGATATGATAAAGAAATCAACGAAATATGATAATGAAGTAACATATACACTATTTTATATCTAATATATTTTACGGAGGGGATTAAAATGTCTGCACCTAAACTATTCAGTCCGGGGCCTGTCCTAGTAAGAGACAATGTACGGCATGCATTACTGCATTACGACATTTGTCATAGGGGAGCAGAGTTTGAAGCTATGTTCCAAGAGACGCAAATATTAATTAAGAAGCTTTTCAAAGCAGATGACAGCTATTATTCGGTCATCGTTTCCGGTTCTGGTACTTCTTCCAATGAAACAGTTCTTTCTTCCATTTTCCAGGAGGGTGAAGCCGTCTTGCTGATTAAGAATGGTATGTTCAGCGAACGCCTGGAAGAAATCATTGACAAATACAAAGTACCTAAAGTATGCTCTGAATTTTCCTGGGGAACTTATCCCGACATCAACAAGATAGAAGAATTGATAAGGGACAATCCAGATATACGGGTGGTTGCCATGGTTTTTCATGAGACAAGCACCGGCATGATCAATCCTGTTTATGAGGTAGGTCAGCTTTGCAATAAGTATGGCAAGATTTTTTTTGTAGACTCTGTCTCTGCAGCAGGAGGAGAAAATATTGACATTGTTAAAAACAACATTACTATCACCACATCAGTAGGCGGAAAATGTCTTGGAGCATTTCCGGGTTCCGCATATATATGTGCCAAGGAATCTCTTTTAGAAAGCCTGACAGCCGAACAATGCAAGAACGTATATTTAAGCTTGTATAAACACTATGTCAATGCCAAGAATGCGCATCAAACCCCCAATACTCCCAATGTGAACTTATTTTGGCCGCTGAATACCGCTTTGAAAAATGTAGTTAACGAAGGTTTGGAAAACCGTATTAAGCGTTACCAGCGTTGCGCTGCGATCATCCGTGAAGGTTTGGCAAAGCTTGGATGCCGTCTCCTTTTAGATGGTCATATGTCGAATACTGTTACCTCGGTTTTTTTACCTGCCGGTATTACAGCTTCTGTCTTCCTTACAGAAATGGAAAAACGGGGATATGTATTTTATATTGGCAAGGGTGATTATGCAAAACAAAATATGATTCAGGTGGCTAATATGGGTGAAATATATGAACAGGATTGCTGCAATATGCTGGAGGTATTCTCGGCTTGCCTGACATCATTAAGGCATT
>DAOLPD010000197.1:0-5048 GCA_035417425.1 Bacillota bacterium | reverse complement strand
CGTCCAGAAGGTATACTGCCTCGTTCAGCATAGGATCCAGGAGCCTGTTTACTAAAAAGCCGGCCTTGTCCTTTGATACGACGCTGACTTTTCCCATCTTTTCCCCGACTTCTTTTGCAATATTTATCGTATCTTCGGATGTTTCATATCCTTGCACAATTTCAAGAAGCTTCATTACGGGTACTGGATTGAAATAATGCATTCCTACTACCTTGCCGGCTCTCTTTGTTGCCGCCGCCAGCTCTGTAATGGATATGGAGGAAGTATTGCTTGCTATTATGGTATTTTCGCCGCATAATTCATCAAGCTTCTTAAATATACCTTTCTTAACTTCCACATCCTCACTTGCCGCTTCAATGACCAAATCGCAGGAAGCCACATCTTCAAGCTTTGCCGTAGTCTTCAGCCTGCTCATGGCTGCATCCATATCCTCCTGACTGATTTTGCCCTTCTCTACCAGCCTGGCATAATTCTTTTCTATTTTGTCGCGGGACTTTTTGGCAAAGTCCTCGGTCCCATCGGGAGCAGAAAAGCTCCTGACACTTACCATAGTCACATCATAGCCTGACAGGGCTGCCGTCTGGGCAATCCCGCTGCCCATGACACCCGTACCTACGATAAATATATTTTTAACCGCCATTATAATACCCCTTCCCTTTTATATATTTTTATTATTCACAAAGCTCGAATAATGTAGCTATGCCTTGTCCGCCGCCTATGCACAGGCTTACGATACCGTATCTTACTCCCCTTCTTCTCATTTCACCGATGAGTGTAATGGCAAGCCTTGCTCCCGTGCATCCCACCGGATGTCCCAGTGCTATCGCTCCGCCATTAACATTTACTATATCAGGATTCAATCCCAAATCCTTAACACAGGCAACAGCCTGTGCAGCAAATGCCTCATTTAATTCAAACAAACCGATGTCTTCCTTCTTAAGGCCGGTTTTATTCAATAGCTTCTGAACTGCATATACAGGCGCATATCCCATAATAGCCGGTTCAACTCCCGCAGAAGCAGAAGCAACATATTTTGCCAAAGGCTTAAGGCCCAGTTCCTTTGCTTTATCTCCGGACATCATAATTACAACAGCCGCTCCGTCGTTTATCCCGGAGGCATTTCCTGCCGTAACCGTTCCGCCGGCTTTGAAAGCAGGCTTGAGCTTGCTGTAGTCTTCTATTTTTGCATTTTCCCTGAAGGTTTCATCCCTGTCAAAAACTATAGGGTCGCCTTTTCTTTGAGGTATGGTGACAGGTACTATATCCGCATCAAATTTTCCCTCACTCCATGCTTTTGCAGCAAGAGTATGGCTTCTTAATGCAAATTCATCCTGCATCTCTCTTGTAATGCCGCATTTTTCAGCCACATTTTCAGCGGTGATACCCATATGATAATTTACAAAGGGGTCAACAAGGCCGTCATACAGCATTCCGTCCAGCAGTTCTCCCGGGCCCATCTTATATCCGAATCTTGCATTGCTCAACAAATAGGGGATCTTGTTCATTGTTTCGCATCCCCCTGCAGCGACTATCTCATTGTCGCCGACCTGTATTGACTGCGCTGCAAGATTTATTGCCTTAAGGCCGGTACCGCAGTTCTTATTAGGGGTAAATGCCGGAATCTCAACGGGCAATCCTGCATATATCGCTGCCTGCCTTGCGGAATTTGCTTTTATTCCGGCTTGAAAGTGAGTACCTATGATAACTTCATCAATCGTACTCCCATCAATGCCTGATCGCTTTACAGCCTCTTTAAGGGCGATGCCTCCAAGTTCAGGAGCGGGTATATTGCTTAGTGTTCCTCCGAATTTGCCTGTAGCGGTTCTGGCACCGCTGACAATTACTACTTCTTTCATGTTTTGTCCTCTCCTTTTATTTATCTATTTTTGCAAGCTTCTTTGCGAGCTTCTTTTTATGCTCCATATTGGATTCCCTGTATATCATTACCTTCATGGCCTGGGGAGAACCTGCGCCGTGCATTGATTCAGCAAGAGCAGTGCCTCCCGTCATATTCTCGATCAACCTTGCAAGCCTTATTCTGTGTTCCGTCGGAACCTCCGGATTTGCCTTCAGATATTTATCAATATACTCTCTTGTCACAGGGTCCTTATAATCTGCCTCATAAGGCAGGGTTGCAATAAACCCTCCCGCTATGTCATGGGCAAGCCTTGATATTTCATACATGTATTTGGTACAGTTCAGCTTTACGGTATTTGCCAGCAGGGTGTTTACATAATATGAACCTGCCGGGGTCTTACAGCCTTCACAGGAGCATGCAATTGAACAATTATACATTGTTTCCGCCATGTTTATCATATCTATTAATTTGTCCTTTATATGGGAAGCCTTGGGCACGCCGTTAAACTCCGCCATAGCGGCAGTTGCACCTATTATTACATCCGCAAGCCCGACCTTGCACCCGCCGTAGTTCTGCCTGTGATATGCCGCAAAGGTTTCCACATATTCCTGCGCATACTTGTATTCCCCGCACATGAACACTCTGTCCCAGGGTACAAAAACATCATTGAGTATTGTAAGAGTTTCCCCTCCGACTATTGCATATTCGGAGTTTCCTGTGTCTATATCCCCTGTAAGCCTTCTCTGGTCGTTGGTCTGCCTCCCGAAAATATGGACGACTCCCGGCGCATCCACGGGTATAGCTGCTGCAACCGCATAATCCTTATCTTCCTCACCAAGGTTGGTGGTTGGAAGTATCAGCATTTCATGGGAATTGACCATGCCTGTCTGGTGAGCCTTCGCTCCTCTTACCACTATGCCGTCCTCTCTTTTTTCAACAATATGGACATAGAGGTCGGGGTCTTCCTGCTGACCGGGCTTTTTACTTCTGTCCCCCTTTGGGTCCGTCATGGAGCCTGCAATCATAAGGTCATTTTCCTGAACATATTCAAGATACTTTTTAAACCTTTCATGATAATCGGTGCCGCATTCCCGGTCAACCTTATATGTCGTTATAAATGTTGAATTCATTGCGTCAAAACCGACACATCTCTGGAAGCAGGTGCCTGTTTTTTGTCCTATCATTCTAAGCATCTTGACTTTCTTTATCAAATCCTCGGTGCTTTGATGAATCGATGTAAATCTGTTGATTTTCTTGCCTGTAAGATGTGATGTGGTTGTCATTAAATCCTCGTATTCCGGATCATATGCCAGCTCATAGGTCATGGCTGCGGAATTGACATGGGGCCTTGTCATAGGATGATCCACAACACTTTCGATTTTTTCCCCGTTGCAGTATACTACCGGATGAAGCTGTCTCAAGCTTTCTATATATTGCTCTTTGGTCTTCATTATTTTACCTCCGTTATAAATTTAATTTTTGCATTGATTCTCTTATCTTAAAGCGCGGATATGCTTAATTGCCTCATGAACCTGCTCAGGGCTGTTTATCAGCACAGCTTCATGCCTGCCCCTGTACTTGGCCGTATTTATGCAATCCGCACTGCATCCGCATATTATCAGTACTGTATCAAAAATCTCGTTTTCGTTATAAGGCAGCAGATTGATTCCCGGCTGTTTTGCGACAATGTCTGCAATTTCCTTCCTGTCATAGCCGGGATTGCATCCGCCGCAATATTTCAAGCCTACACGAATATCCATTCCATCACCTTTTTGTATCCAGCAGCTTGTCCCACATTCTGTTGTTTATCTCAGCAAAAGCCTGAGGCCCTTCCATAATGCACTGCTGCGCCCTCGACAATGTCTCCGGGGATATTGCCGCAGTTTCAACAAACTCTTCACCGCATTTTTCAATACCCTCCAATACATCCCCAATCCTGTCCGCATATCTTTTAACATATGTAAGGGAATGGGACTCCGGCCTCAACAAATGCCCTGCATATTTCATATTAAAGTTGCGGGATATCCTGCGGAAGGTTTCAATCAGGGGATCAAAATGTTCAAGCTCAGGCATCGCACATGTGCTTATTACAAAAAGTGACTTCTGCTTTTCGCCCCTGACCTTATGCCTGACCCCTCTTCCGTCGCATTCAAAATACGGTTCCATTACCGGCAATAACCTCTCCCAGGCCCTTTTGGCATGAGAAGACATTGAGTCAATATAAACCGGTGTTGCCGTTATTATGACATCGGAATTATTATATTCCCCAATTATTTCATCCATGTCGTCCCTGATGCAGCAGGATCCGGGAGTTCTGATCCAGCAGCTCAGGCATCCTCTGCAGTTTTCTATACTTTTGCCTGCAAGGTATTCCGTTTGTATTTCAGCCGATGGATCGGCTTTTTTCATACCCTTTATGAAGCTTTCAACTACCATTTCCGTAATACCCTTATTCTGCCTTGAGCTTCCCTGCAGTATCAGCACACGCATTATAACCACCCTATTTCATCCAGTTTTCCCTGATCAGTTCCCATTCCCGGTTCCTGTTTTCTTCAATGGCTTTTATGTCCTCTTCCTTTAAATGCTTGAATCTCTTTTGCGCCAAAAGGTAATCCTTTACCGGCTTCAGTTCCTTGGGCACTAAATTCATTTTGACCTTGCCGTTCTCATACTCGGCAAGATACCACAGCCCGCACTCTACCAGCATTTTCCCTATTTCAACCGTCAGATCCGATGGGAATCCCCATCCTGTGGGACATGGAGCCATAACGTGTATATAAGCAGGCCCTTTGGTGTTTTTAGCCTTTTCTATCTTATTCATAAAATCCGTCGGATATGAGGAGCATGCAGTGGCAGCATAGGGAATCCTGTGGGCAATCATTATCTCAAACATATTTTTCTTGAAGTGTTTTTCTCCGATGGAGGCACTGCCCGAAGGAGTAGTTGTCGTTGTCGCCCCGTAAGGAGTCATTCCGCTTCTCTGTATACCCGTGTTCATATACGCTTCGTTGTCATAGCATACATATATAAAGTCATCCCCCCGCTCAACCGCGCCGGACAGAGCCTGTATCCCGATATCAGCGGTGCCTCCGTCTCCCGCAAAGCCTACAACGTTTACATCCTTTATTCCAAGAGACTTCAAACCTGCCGACATCCCTGAAAGTACCGCCCCTGTTCCCGGGAAGGCCAT
>DAOLPD010000196.1:0-5062 GCA_035417425.1 Bacillota bacterium | reverse complement strand
AAAGCCGAATTCATTATTGGTCCCGTATGTTATATCAGCTCTGTAGGCCTTCTGCCTGTCTTCCGGTTCAAGCCCGTGAACAATAAGCCCCACGGACATTCCGAGGAAGTTGTACAGCTTTCCCATCCATTGACTCTGGTATGTTGCCAAATAATCGTTAACTGTAACAAGATGTGTACCTCTGCCTGTAAGAGCATTCAGGTACAATGGGAGTGTTGCAACCAGTGTCTTACCTTCACCGGTTTTCATCTCTGCAATCCTGCCCTGATGCAGTACTATTCCGCCCATCATCTGCACATCAAAGTGCCGCATTCCCAGAACCCTCACAGAAGCTTCCCTTACCACCGCATAGGCTTCCACCAGCAAATCATCCAGGGTCTCTCCGTCGGCAAGCCTTTTCTTGAATTCATCGGTTTTGCTCTGCAGCTGCTCGTTGCTAAGCTTCTGCATTGCAGGCTCCAATTTGTTGATCTCATTGACCGTCTTCATTAATTTCTTTATCTCTTTATCATTGGGATTACCAAAGATTTTATCTAAAAACATTAAGTTATCTCTCCTCATAATTATTTAGTTCCCTGTCTGACATATTTATAAGGATAATCAAAATACTGCATTCTTCCATATATTGTTTTTCATAATTATGTTATTTAAACTGCATATTAGTATTGTAAATGATATGCAGGTTTGAATATTTTCCGCATCCGGAAACTTTCTCAAGCCCTCATTATTCTGAATGGAGCTTTGAATGTGCGTCCGGTTTAACGAAAACCTTGCATTCTGTGCAACGAACCTGCTGGCTGCAACTATATTAATATCAGAATCAAACACTTCGGATGATCCTGAAATCACTGTAAAAACCATAAAAATAAAGGCTGCATATTTTTTTATATTATTATAACTGTTGTGCGGCATTAAGATTCACCTGCCCTGATAATCACGGATTCCAATATATCCTTAATATTTTATCATAATTTCATACTATAGTCTGTAAAATTCGCAAAAAATAAAAAAAGACATGGGGACAGGAGAAACGTCCCCGTGTCCCACCCGTGTCCCATTACTTTTCGGCTTTTTTTATCATAATTTCCTGAATATATATGAATATACCCAGAGCCATGAATACATCCCCTATGCTGAAAATTTTCGGCCTGGGGTAAGGCTTCGGCAGTACAAAAATATCTCCCAGAAACTTCAGTGCCGTATTATCATTCATTAATGTATGGGTAATGATCTTTCCGTCTCTTATAGCAATCATATTATCCATCAGGCCTATACCTGCCATTGTGTCTCCCGAAACCGGCATCTGCCCTCCGTTTGCCATTATTACAAGGAAGTTCAGAAAAACTCCGATGAATACTATCCTGAAGGCCAATGAGCCCCGATTAAAATAAATACCGATGAACAGCAGAAGATATGATATGAAATGAACAGTTAAAATATTCTCTCTGAATAACCCGACGCCCCTTGAAGCCATATAGACTGCAGTAAACTCAACCATGAATCCCAAAATAAAAAAATACCACTTCTTAAGGCTGGCATCCTTCATATTTGAGAAGCTTCCTCCTCTCAGCTTTCCAACTACAAGGGAAGTCCCTACACTCTCAACCAGCAACCTTTTTCATCTCCTTATCATCCTTTACCATTTTGATAAAAGCATCCGCAAGCTTGCTGTCGAACTGGATGCCCTTTCCTTTTTCAATAATATCAAGGGCTTCTTCAACTGTCATTGCGTTTCGGTATGGCCGCTCTGAAGTCAATGCATCAAATACATCAGCAATGCTGAGTATCTGTGCTTCAAGTATTATATCCTTATGCTTCCTGCCTTCGGGATATCCTGTCCCGTCATATCTTTCATGGTGGCTGAGTATAATTTCGGAAGCATCCTTAAGAAAATCAATATCCTTAATAATTTTGACCCCTATCTCAGGGTGCTGCTTGATCTTCTCAAATTCTTCCTCTGTAAGCCTTCCGGGCTTGTTAAGTATACTTTCATCTATACCTATTTTGCCAATATCATGAAGTATAGCCGCTATCTTAAGGTTCTCAACCTTTTTGGGAGACAACCCGAGCCTTTCAGCCAGTTTGCATGCATATTCCCCAACTCTGCGGGAATGTCCGTTTGTATAGGGATCCTTCGCCTCTACTGCCTGAGAAAGCGATTTTACTGTATCTATATATATATCCCTCATATCAATATACATTTTGAAGGAATATCTTGCAAAAAGCAGCGGCCCGAAGATTATCAAAATACCTGCAATCTTATAGCTAATATAAGCTATTGCCATAAGAATAGCTAAAGGAGCCATTGCAATGTAATCCTTAATTACCCATGCAATATTATTTAGGAAATTGGAAAAAAAGTTTTCGCCGGTGATAAGATGCATAAGAATTGACATTATTGCGGCATTAACAAGTATATATACTATCATCGCTGTTATAGCCGCAAATATCGCGGCTATCGATGAGTTCAGATCTATTACTCCTGGAGTTCCCCCCAAGTACTCATAGCACAATCCTGCCAAGCCAGCTGATAATGCAATATTAGCCCCGTTAAATAATGTCTTTTCTATTGGAAAGTTAAAGGGATGAAATATTTTTCCTTCATGCCTTATTATTCTAAGCATTATTCCCAAACTAGTTATCCAGGCAGCTTCAGGCACACCAAATAGCATTATTGCAGCAAGTGCAATTACAAACCCAACAGACAGCGCCCTCTGCCCCCGGGTAACTATAACCAGTGATTCAGCAATAATAGATAATAGGGTAAAAACAATCAGACCCACCACATCAACCTCGTGGGCCTGATTTAATGTAAATACAAAAAATGCTGTTCCTAATAATATTATAATTGCTATGTATGCTTTAAGCTTGATAGGCATCTATTCACCTCATAAAATGGCCGGTATATGTTATACTACCCTTAAAACCAGCTCTGGTTAGCTCCTCCGGCTAATACCAATGTGAAAATAGCCATAAGAATACCAAGTATCTTTTTCATTGTTTGCCCTCCTTTAATCAAGGCTCTGCCTCACCGCTATTCAAGACAGGCAAACTCTCCGCTTAAATAATATACCGGCCATATTTTACCCTTTGTTTATGCTACCGTGTTCACTTTTCTGTTTACTGCTGATAGTACAGCTTTAACTGCAGACTCGTTCTCGTCGAGACTGATTATGCTGCTTCCTGAATAGTATTCATCAACATTGTCTTTAGAAAAACCCACTAAAGACACATATACCTCCTTGTCAGAGACTTTAAGGCTTTCCAGCCCCTCCAAATACAACACTCCGCTTATTCCGATACATGCCTCCAAGGCTGCCAGTGTTGCTTCAGCAACTGCCTTGACCCTGTTGGACTTGGATTTGACTTTGCTGCTCCTTCCTTTATAAACTTTGTCATCGTAGGAAAGCGTCACTTCAGCTTCTATTGCATTGTCCACGTTCTTAACCTGAATACCTTCAATCCTGACTCTTGTTTCCTTGAACTCGGCCTCATTGATCTGGGCAATGCTTATTTTTTTATAATCCACAGATATATTGAATTTCGCACTTATTGCCGATTGTATATCCCTTACCATCTGCTTGATATTCCTGCCTAACGAAGCCAAAACATGGATCTCTTCAATTGTGCCTTCCTTATCACATATGACGCTGCAGTTTATTATTTCAGGAAGCTTGCATATAAGTGATTGGATATCATTTTGCAGAATGGTTTTATTATTGCTCAAAGGGAACTCCTCCTAAAGTTATTTGTGCCGCGGGAAACATTGGACATGCGATATAATAGTTTCTATAAATACTTTTTTATTCCTTCCTCTTTATACAAATTAGTCAAATTGCACTATCGAATGGGCAATTTGAACTATACATATAATAACTGCTACAAAATAAATACCATACCTCCGTGCATTAGTTCCTAAAATAAAAAACAGCCGATTTACTCGGCTGTTTCATCAGAATTCCGGTTCAATCAAACCGTAGTTTCCGTCCTTTCTCTTATATACAACATTGACTTCTTCCGTATCTGCATTGGAAAACACAAAGAAGCTGTGTCCCAGCAACTCCATTTGCAGCACTGCCTCTTCAACGGGCATAGGTTTCATGGCAAATCTTTTTGTCCTTACAATTTTTACTTCCTCATCCTCAAGCTCTGACGAAGGGACGGCCCAGTTCTCGAATCTGATGTTGCCATCTTTGATTCTCTTTTCCAGCTTTGTCTTTTGGCGTCTCATCTGCCTTTCCAATTTTTCTACAACGTTATCTATAGAAGTATACATATCTCCGGTAGCCTCTTCTCCTCTCAGGATAACTCCATTAAAAGGAATTGTGACCTCAATGATGTGCCTGTTCTTTTCAACGCTTAGAGTAGCATGGGCTTCAGTATCAGGGCCGAAATATCTTTCAAATTTGGAAAGCTTCTTTTCTACCCTTTCCTTAAGAGCATTGGTGATATCAATGTTTTTTCCGCTGACTGTAGTACGCATAAACACATCTCCTTTCGCAACTATTATGCTACCGTTTATACATATTTTATTCTACATATGAGAAAATAATCCTTCTCATTTTCACAACTTTCAAACAATTATATTCAGCGGCCGGAAAGAGCAAAATTACAGCATTTTAGCCGCAAAAGCAAGCATAATTGAAACCATAAAGTTATGTAAAGCGAACAAGAGTATAAATTAAAGGGAACCTGCCCTCGCCCCTCATATTTCTTAGTTAATCACATTATGCACAAAGTTATGCACATCTTTTTTATGTTATCTGTGCATAATGTTGATAAGTCTGTTGATAACTTGAATCTATTAACTTTCTATTGTTGAAAAAATGTGAATTGCTTTGTGGGTGAAAAATGTCGAGCGAACAAAGTGTAAAATATTATTTTGATTTATCTTGTCGGTTGGTGGATATCAAAATCCCTGTGCAAGTGCTTTGCTGTCGTAAAATGCTGTATAATGTGCGGGACAAGTTATGCACAGAGGGTATAAAAAAACCGCCTTGATAGGCGGTTTCAGTTTGCAGACAAACACGATTTCCACCAGTGGCGGAAACCGTGTTTTTTC
>DAOLPD010000195.1:0-5071 GCA_035417425.1 Bacillota bacterium | reverse complement strand
GCCGCGCACATGACAGTCCTGCCGAGCTCTATCGCCTTTGCTACTCCCACTGCACTTGCCCTGTCCTTTAACGAAGCTGTGGGATTTCTTGAGTCATCCTTGAGAAAAAAACTGCTCAGTCCCGTTTCCTTTGATAGGGACTTTATATTATAAAGTGGTGTCCATCCCACTTGAAGGGGCTGTATTCCGCCGGTTTCCTCCAAAGGTATTGCGGGAAGATACCGCCACAAGGAATAATCCTTGTTGTTCTTCAGATATTCCCGGGTCAATTCCTTCCTTATCCTTTCATAATCCAGTACAACATCCAGAATTCCGTCTATGCCGCAATCACGGCACGTATAAAATATCTCAGACTCATTGTATTCTCTTCCGCACTTGACGCATTTCAGCTTTAATACTTTGCTCATTCCTCCACCTTCTTTCTATTATAGGGGGTCCCTTCCAGGGGGAGTTCAAACCTTCTTATGCCGTCAAACCTTTGATAGGCTGAAGCAACAGCAGCTGCCACCGGGATCAGTGATATCTCTCCAATCCCTTTTGCACCGTAGGCAAGCTCTGATTGATTCTTTTCTATTATTTTCACATCTATTTCAGGTATTTCGTCTGCCCTTAGCAAACCAAGGGTTCCAAACCTGGATTTCAAAATTCCTCCTTCATATACAAGCCTTTCCCTCAACGCTGAGCCAAGGCCCATTACTACGCCCCCCTCAATCTGTCCTTCGATATTTAGAGGGTTTATCGCCCTGCCAATGTCATGAGCTGCCACTATTTTTGCTACCCTGCCTTCAGCATCAAGTATTGCTATGTGAGTGGCATAGCTGTATGCCACATGGCTTACAGGATTTTCCCTGCTTGAGTTTATGGGATCCGTTACCCCGCTGTATTCACCCTCAAAATCCAAACCTTCCAGCTCTTCCGGAGTTTTTTCCGCCAATGCCGCCTTCAGCTTGAGTGCAGCCCGGCGGCAGGCTTCACCGGTAAAAAGTGTCTGCCTTGACGCCGTTGTTGCTCCCGAGTCGGGACACAATAAGGAATCCGGCTGACTGAAGATAATATTGGAGCCGTCAATGCCGAGGGTTTCTGACACTATCTGAATCATTACGGTAGCCAGGCCCTGCCCTATGCAGGATGCGGCAGAATATACAACAACCTTGCCGTCTTTTATTCTTATACGGCAGCGTCCGACATCAGGCAAGCCTACTCCTATCCCTGTATTCTTAAAAGCACATGCTATTCCGGCATATTTGCTCCGGTAGTATTCATCCCTGACTGCAAGGAGGGTTTCCTTAACAGCCGTATCATCGCCGCATATCTGACCGTTTGCCAGTACCATCCCCGGTTCAACGGCATTTCTGTAGCGGAACTCCCACCTGTCGATGCCCGCCAGGTCTGCCAGCTGATCCATGTTGGCCTCTCCCGCAAAATTGGACTGGGGCACTCCAAAGCCTCTGAATGCGCCTGCCGGAGCATTATTGGTATATACGCAGAAGCCCTCCAGTTCTACATTTGGGATACTGTATGGGCCGCAGGCATGAGTACATGCCCGCTCCAGGACTGCAGTCCCTAAAGACGCATAAGCCCCTGTGTCGGCTATTATCCTTGCAGTCATGAAGGTCAGCATGCCACGTTCATCACAGCCTGTGGCAACCTCCAGCTCCATACCGTGCCGTTTGGGATGGCATAATAGGCTTTCTTCCCTGGTAAAGGTGTATTTGCAGGGCTTCTTTGTATAAAAGGCAGCTAAAGCGGCATAATGCTGGACGCTTAAGTCCTCCTTGCCTCCGAAGCCGCCGCCTACATTATGAAGAATCACTCTTACCTTGTCATGAGGCAATCCCAGAACACGGCATAACTCATGATGGTCGTGAGTGATGCTCTGAGTAGCAGCATACACTGTCAGAACATCCCCGTCGTAAAATGCTGCCGCGCTTTCAGGCTCAATAAAGGCATGGTCGATGGGAGGCGTCCTGTAGGTGTTCTTCACCACATACCTGGACTCTGCCATTGCTTTTTCGGGATTTCCCCTTTTTACATGAGTCCTGCTGAGAATATTGCCCTTCTCATGAATTTTCGGCGCATCGCTCTTCATGGCATATTTTGCGTCAGTAACAGGCTCCATTTCTTCATAAGTTACATTAATAAGTTTTATCGCGGCTTCCGCCAGCTCTTTAGTTTCGGCGGCAACCGCTGCTACGGCATCTCCGGCATAGCGGGTCATTTCTCCAACAGGCACAAAGGTCGGCCAATCCTTGAAAATATATCCCTGATAGTTTTCTCCCGGTATGTCTGCTGCTGTCAGAACCGCCTCCACCCCTTCCAGGGCTTCAGCTGCGGTCGTATCTATGGACAGCACCCTTGCCCTGGGCTTCATTGCCCTCAGGACAGAAACATAAAGCATATCCTCCATGAAAACATCATCACAGTATACTGCTTCGCCCAGTACCTTCTGTACGGCATCTACCCTGCGCCAATTCTGCCCGATATTGGAACTGCATGTATTCAACCTGATATGTTTTGATTCCCTTAAAGCTTCAGCAGCAAGCCTTATTGCCTTGACAATCTTCACATAGCCTGTGCATCTGCATATATTGTTCCTGATTGCCTTCTTTATTTCTTCTTCAGCAGGATCCGGGTTAATATCCAGCAGCGCCTTTGAAGCCAACACCATTCCCGGGATACAGAAGCCGCATTGTACAGCCCCTGCTTCAGCAAAAGCATTTGAATACACTTCTTTTTCTGATTCGTCAAGCCCTTCGACAGTAAGCACTTCCTTGCCCTGCAGCTTATCAACCTTCAGTGTGCATGACCTTGCTGCCTTACCGTCTATCAAAACCGTACAGCTGCCGCATACCCCGCTGTCGCAGCCATTCTTGACAGATGTCAGCCTTTCTTCCTCCCGAAGGTATTTCAACAGATTGGTCCCTTCCCGTACATTTACTGCCCTTCCGTTCACCTTGAAGCTTATCAAGTGCACCACCTGCCTTATTTGCTCTATTTAATGAAATTAAGTATCATATTCTCTGCTGCATCAAAATAATCATCCAGATTGAATTTACCTTCATCAATAAGGTACTGCATAGACGCTCCTATCATTATGGAAACTAACAAATACGGAAGCATTGCACATTGCTCCGATTTACATTCCGGAAAACCGGGCATCTGATTCAATACCTCTGTTATGTTACTTCTCCAGATATTAAAAGCATCTATGAATTTTTCCCTTATTTCAGGGTTTGCAGTTCCCTGTACCCAGAAATCGAACTGTAAATAATCAATTTTCTTATGGTTATATATGTCATCCTTCTTCTCATGAAAGAGCCCCCGGAGATTTTCTTCAAAAGACTTTTTCTCCAGGTCCACTGAACTCATCCTTTTTTCGGTGAATCTCTTTTGGATTCTGTCCAGCAAGGCAATCATCAGATCATTTTTGGTCGGGTAATAATAGTGCACGTTGGACTGTACCACCCCTGCCTCCTCGGCAATCAAATGCATCCTCGTGCCGCTGATCTTATTCCGCGCAACTATTTCTAAAGCTGCGTCCAGTATTTTGTTTGTAACGTCATTAGACATAGCAGTACCTCGATTTCCGTTAAAAATATACCCCGTTCCATTGATTCCGGCTTATTTTCCGGAGAACCTGGGGGAATTTGAGTCCAGAAGCATTTCAATGGTTTCAGGTACCCTTTTGACCTTGCTCAGGAATATCATTGCCGCAATGATATACGGCTTATAACCGGCCTGCTTATATAAAGGTGTATGATACCGGTCAAACACAGATGCGGCAACTTCCCCTTCCTTGCAGCTGACTCCTGTAATATCAGCAGGCAGGCAGTGCAGATACAGGGCTTTCCCGTTCCTTGTAAGCTTCATCATTTCTTCTGTGCATTCCCAGTCCTTATGCCCGGCGTTCTGGGCAAGGAGCTCTTTTTCAAGAGCTTTGATTTCATCAAACTTTCCTTCTCCGTAAAGATTCGTCCTTTTCTCCATTGCGGAATAAGGAGCCCAGCTTTTGGGATATACTACATCGGCATTTGTAAAGGCTTCCTTCATTGAGTTGGTCTTGGTAAATTTCCCTCCTGATTTTGCGGCGTTTGCTCTTGCTACATCCTCAACGTCGGATAGAAGCTCATAGCCTTCCGGATGCGCCAGAGTCACATCCATTCCCATTCTTGTCATCAGGCCTATTACCCCCTGAGGTACTGACAAAGGCTTGCCGTAGGAAGGAGAATATGCCCAGGTCATGGCTATCCTTTTGCCTTTAAGGTTTTCCACACCGCCGAAATAGTTTATTAGGTGAAGCATATCAGCCATGCACTGTGTAGGATGATCTATGTCGCACTGCAGATTCACCAGGGTCGGCCTCTGCTCCAGGACTCCCTCTTCATAACCTTTCTGTACGGCTTTGGAAACCTCCCTCATATATGTATTGCCCTTGCCGATATACATATCGTCGCGGATACCTATAACGTCAGCCATAAAGGAAATCATGTTTGCAGTCTCCCGTACTGTTTCCCCATGGGCTATCTGTGATTTCCCTTCATCCAGATCCTGTACGGTAAGGCCCAGCAGATTGCATGCGCTGCTGAAGCTGAACCTGGTTCTTGTTGAATTGTCCCTGAACAGCGATACTGCAAGCCCGCTGTCGAATATCCTGGGAGATATGTTGTTCTCCCTCATTTTACGGAGTATTTCCGCCACCTGGAATACAGCGTGAATCTCATCGTCGGTTTTTTCCCATGTTAAAAGAAAATCATTGTTGTACATAGCCTTGCTGTCAAGCTTTTCAAATTGGCTAACCAGCTTTCTTATTTCTTCCATCTGCATCTCCCCTACTATCTAATATCTTTTATAATTTCCATTTGAGCATGTTGAGAAAAATTTGATTGTCTAGTCAATATAATTATAGAATGTTTAGTAAATTCTGTCAATGAGGCCATTAAAAAAAGCGGCTGCTACACAACATAAGAATGATGCGACGCATCTGAGGGACATGGGGACCAGGGACGCGGGGACGTTGACCAGGGACGCGGGGACGTTTAATCTGTCCTGCTTTCAGCGGGACAGATTAAAC
>DAOLPD010000194.1:0-5072 GCA_035417425.1 Bacillota bacterium | reverse complement strand
CCTTGTATATCAGCGAGCACTTATTGGCTTTGGGTAACAGAATCGAGAGAAGATAAGCAGTAAAATCCGTGGGATTTACGTGAGGTAAATCCAGCACATACCTACAGGAGGTAGGGTTTATGTGCGTCAGGATTTTACAAGTATCAAGCTCTGATTCTGTCCAAAGCTAATACCGTGCGAGTCGGGATATAAGGCTAGTGCTCTGTATGATGACTGCAAACTACATCGCATTATTCTTCTATCCTGCAATATCTCTGTGATACTCCTGCAGAGATTTAATCTTCTTCCCATGAAATCCATTTTTTATATATGCCGCAATTCCCTTTGCGCTTGCCAGGGCTGCGGTCATTGTGGTTATATACGGTACCTTACGCTTTATAGCAATCTTGCGGATATAGGAATCATCAAATTCACTCAGTCTGGTTTGAGGTGTATTGATTATCAGGCTTATTTCATCGTTCTCCATGCTGTCAACTATGTTTGGCCGGCCTTCGTATACCTTTCTGACCTTTTCACAGCTGATTCCATTTTCTTGAAGGAATTTGCAGGTTCCTTCCGTAGCAACGATTTTGAAGCCAATTCTTGAAAATTCTCTGGCAGCCTCCAGAACATCGGGCTTATCAGCATCATTTACACTAATAAGCACTGTTCCTGAAGAAGGAAGTAATTCCTGCGCTGCTTCCTCAGCTTTATAGTATGCCAATTCGAATGAATCCGAGATGCCTAATACTTCCCCGGTAGAACGCATTTCCGGACCCAATACCGGATCGACCTCAGGAAACATATTGAAGGGTAGGACTGCTTCCTTAACTCCGTAGTGAGGTAATTTTTTATTTACAAGGCCGTCCAAAGAATACCTTTCTCCTAAGCAGTCAGCCATAATTATTTTTGTTGCTATACGTGCCATTTGTATATTGCAGACCTTGGAAACAAGGGGAACAGTTCTTGATGCTCTTGGATTGGCTTCCAAAACATAAACCTTGTTATCCGCTATGGCATATTGCATGTTCATAAGGCCGATAACATTCATCTCTTCGGCAATCCTCTCGGTATAGTCAACAATAGTCCTAATGTGCTCTTCAGGAATACCTATGGGAGGAATAATACATGCAGAATCTCCGGAATGAACGCCGGCATACTCTATGTGCTCCATTACTGTCGGCACAAATGCATCTGTTCCGTTTGAGACTGCATCTGCCTCTGTTTCAATGGCATGCCCAAGGAATTTATCTACCAGAATCGGTCTTTCGGGAGTAACTCCAACCGCTGCAGCCATATAGGTGCACAGCATTTCCTCATCATGCACTATTTGCATTCCCCGCCCGCCCAAAACATATGACGGACGAACCATTAAAGGATAACCTATTTGATTTGCTATAGCAATTGCTTCTTCGGCATTTACCGCCATACCCGACTCCGGCATAGGAATGCCAAGCTTATCCATAATTCTGCGGAATCTGTCCCTGTCCTCAGCCAGGTCTATGGTTTCCCGTGAGGTTCCAAGAATCCTTACACCGGCCTTTTCCAGATCTCCTGCAATATTGAGAGGAGTCTGGCCTCCGAATTGAGCTATCACTCCCAAGGGCTTTTCCTTCTCATAAATGCTTAGTACATCCTCCACCGTCAGGGGCTCAAAGTAAAGCTTATCCGATGTATCATAATCAGTTGAAACAGTTTCAGGATTGCAGTTTACCATTATCGTTTCATAGCCTAAATCTCTAAGTTCCAAGGCCGCGTGAACACAGCAGTAATCGAACTCAATTCCCTGGCCGATCCTGTTGGGGCCTCCTCCAAGAATCATGACTTTTGGCTTGTCAGTTACTGAGGTCTTATCGGATACGTTATAGGAAGAAAAATAATAGGATGCATCTTCGACACCGCTTACAGGCACTGCCTCCCAACCCTCTGTCATGCCTAATCCGGTTCTTTTCCTTCGAATTGATGCCTCTGACACATCAAGGATCTGAGCCAGGTACCGGTCTGAAAAGCCATCCTTTTTGGCCTTGACCAGCAGTTCATCCGGCAGTTCGCCGCCTTTGTACTTGAGTATTTCCTCTTCAAGCAGAACAAGCTCCTTCATCTGCTCAATGAAATAGGGTTTTATATGTGTCAGTTTATAAAGCTGTTCAACATCAGCGCCCTTGCGTAATGCCTCATACATAATGAACTGCCGCTGGCTGGTCGGCTCAGTTAGCATGGAAAGCAGTTCATCAAGAGTATGATTATTGAAATTTCCGGCAAAGCCCAGGCCGTAACGATTTATCTCCAGGGAACGGATGGCCTTCTGGAAAGCTTCCTTGTAGCTTTTTCCGATGCTCATAACCTCCCCGACTGCACGCATTTGAGTTCCCAGTTTATCTTGTGCTCCGGGGAACTTTTCAAAAGCCCAGCGTGCAAACTTTATAACAACATAATCCCCGGAGGGGGTGTATTTATCCAGGCTCCCGTCCCTCCAATAAGGAATCTCATCAAGGGTAAGGCCGGCTGCAAGCATGGCAGATATGTAAGCAATCGGAAAGCCCGTTGCCTTTGAAGCCAGTGCCGAGGAACGCGAAGTCCGGGGGTTTATTTCTATTATAACAACCCTTCCGGTTTTTGGGTCATGAGCGAACTGGACATTGGTTCCGCCAATTACCTCAATAGCTTCCACCACGGAATAAGCATATCTTTGTAAGCGCTGCTGAAGTTCAGGGCTGATTGTAAGCATTGGAGCGGCACAGAAGGAATCTCCCGTATGCACACCAACAGCGTCAATATTTTCGATAAAGCAGACTGTAATCATCTGATTCTTGCTGTCTCTCACTACTTCGAGCTCGAGTTCCTCCCAGCCCAGAACCGATTCTTCAACCAGAATCTGCCCTGCCATACTGGCAGCGATTCCTCGGCTGGCAATAGTTCTCAGTTCTTCAGAATTATGTGCCATGCCGCCTCCTGTGCCGCCCATTGTATAAGCAGGCCTGATGACCACAGGATACCCAAGCTCCCCTGCAATTTTTTCGGCTTCGGAAACGCTGTAGGCCGCCTTGCTTCGCGGCATTTCAATTCCAAGCCTGTTCATTGTCTCTTTGAAAGCAATGCGGTCCTCTCCCCGTTCAATGGCATTTATTTGAACACCGATAACCTCTACGCCATATTTATCCAGGATACCGCTCTTATAAAGCTCCAGGCAAAGATTAAGAGCTGTCTGGCCTCCAAGATTCGGCAGTACGGCATCAGGCCTTTCCTTATCTATTATTTCTGTTAGGCTTTTGATGTTAAGGGGTTCAATATAGGTTGAATCTGCAATTCCCGGGTCAGTCATAATGGTAGCTGGATTGGAATTGACCAGTACGATTTTATAGCCTAAATTCCTCAGGGCTTTGCAGGCTTGGGTCCCGGAATAGTCAAATTCACAGGCTTGCCCAATAATGATGGGGCCGGATCCGATAATCAGGATTTTGTTTATATCAGTTCTTTTCGGCATATTAATCCTCCTATTATTGCACTTAATAAGTCATGGATTTAAATAAGGATAGCAAAGAGATTCACATATGAGCTCTCCTTGTTATCCCATGATCCGGAAAAGGTCTGCACATATATTTCCTTCTTTCTGGCCTCACAGGACCAATTTAAAGTTTGAAATTATTGTTTAAAAATATAAACCGTATGCATATATATAATATAATATGTATAATTATACTTGTCAATATTTTTTTGGCTTAAATAACAAAAAACATGGAGACATTTCTTATGCCCCCATGTCCTTTGTTACTCTAATCGCTTTATACGTCCTTTGAATGTTTACTTAGTGAAAAAGATATAAAATAGCCTATGATAAAAAGCAATATACTGATTAAATATTCAGAACTGAATGATATGCCTGGAAATATCGCAATTATTGAACCGATTACAAATCCAATCACTGTATAGTATGTAAAACCGTATGCTTTCTTGAACAAAAAGCTTATGAACTTGGCAAATAAAATTATACTGATTACAAATCCTGTTCCCACAGGTACAAGAATAGACAGATTGATATTTGCAAGTCCGTCAAGAACTATCTTATATGCTCCAAGATACATAAGCACGAAGGATGCGCTTATACCCGGCACTATCGTGCCTAATCCTATAATTGCGCCGTATAAAGCAAGCTGAAGCATCCCCGGAGCTGTATCAGGAATAATATCGATGCCTGAATTCTCCAGTATTACTGTTATTATTGTTATGCTTAATGAAATTATGCAAGGAACAATATATATTGCTCTGAAGCCTTTTTTGTTGGCTTGCCTGAAGACAACAGGAAGCGTCCCCAGCATAAGCCCAATGAAAAGGTATTTGACCTGGACCTCATAATATTGAAAAAGATATTGCATGATTTTGCTGAAACCGAGTACTCCCACCCCACCACCAAGTGCAATAGGGAAAAAGAATACCGCGTTTTTCTTAAAATCCTTGAATATATCTGCAATAGCATCTGTTATCCTCTCATATAGTCCAAATATTACGGCTATTGCTCCTCCGCTTACCCCTGGAGCAACGCCGCCTACCCCTATCAGCAGACCTTTAAAAAAGCCCGATAAAAAACTCATTGTGCCTCACTCACTTTCCGGATGCAGCTTTATCTTTTGCATAACCAATAGCATCTATCCTATATATTATATACGGTTCACAATGCGCAAAGTTTTCAAGGCAATATCCTTTGCTCCGAATATATGCCTGTCTCGGCAAGTATTATAGTATTACTCTTCAATTTTATAAGTTTATTCCCACAGGGTCAAGAAAATAGCAAAATATTCTTAATAGCCTGCCGAAGTATTATAATGCTGATTATATATGCTATAATATGCATAAACGCATATTATAACTTTTATTTAATTGCCGCGCGAGAATTTCGGACTTGCCGAAAACGCGCATGGCACAATCATAAATCCTTGCGGATTTATGATATAATATTATTTCCATTATAGTTTTTGGGAGGTTTCACATGCTGTACATAAGAAATGAAAGTACAAACCCTTTTTTTAATCTGGCTTTGGAAGAATATCTGTTTACCTTGGATGATAATAATGACTATGTGCTTCTCTGGCAGAACG
>DAOLPD010000193.1:0-5079 GCA_035417425.1 Bacillota bacterium | reverse complement strand
TGACATTTTATCACGATAGTTTACAAGGTGACATTATCACACGATAATCACATCTCGAAAAAAATAATATTGACAGTATAAGGGAGTAATAATATAATATTACTAAGATAACATATACCCCGTATAGGTATATATTATATTAATAATTACATATAATAAAAAGGGGTGAAAAAATGCTTAGTAAGAATATGGTTATAGACGATATCCTTTATAAATATCCGCAGCTTGAGACAGTGTTCAAGGAACACGGAATAAAGTGCTTCGGATGAGGCGGAGCTCTGTATATGACAGTAGAGCAGGCTGCTCTCAGATATCGGATAGATGCAGAAAAACTGGTGGAGGACTTGAATAATAATTTGCAGTAGCATTGCCGTCCTTTGGACGGCTTAACTTTTGCAGCAGCTTGATTGACACACCTGGCAAATTATTATAGAATAGTCATTGACACACAATAGAACCAATAATTTAGCGGTGTAATTTTATGAATCCGGGGGTCACTTATGCTTCACAGATATGAACAGAAAGGCTTGAAAATAGTTGTGGATGTCAACAGCGGAGCGGTGCATGTCGTCGATCAGCTGACTTGGGATATATTGGAACACTATCCGGACAGCGTTGAAAATATTGCCGCAATACTTAAGGACAAATATAAGGAATGCGATATAAGGGAAGCATGGAGCGAGATAAGGGAGCTTGAAAGCCAAGGACTCCTGAATTCCGGTGATGTATATATGGACAGGGTTCTTGAGGACAAAAGGGAAATATATACCAAGGCCTTGTGCCTGAATGTTGCTCATGATTGCAACATGAGGTGCGGCTACTGTTTTGCAAGCACCGGAGATTATCATGAAGGACGCAAGCTGATGCCTTTTTCGGTAGCTTCAAGGGCTGTTGAATTCCTTCTTGAAGGTTCAGGGAACAGAAAGAGGCTGGAAGTGGATTTCTTCGGCGGAGAGCCTTTAATGAATTTTGATGTGGTAAAGGAGACTGTTCTTTTTGCCAGGGAAAGGGAAAAGGAGTACGGCAAGAAGATAGGCTTTACCATTACTACCAATGGATCACTGCTGGATAAGAAAACAGCGGAATTCATAAATGAGAATATGGACAACATAGTACTGAGCATAGACGGACGGAAGCAGGTAAATGACAGGATGAGAAAGTTTACGGACGGATCAGGCACTTACGATGATATAATGCCGAAGCTGAAAAGCTTTGTTGCATCCAGAGGAGATAAAAGCTATTATATCAGAGGGACCTTTACTGCAAACAACCTGGATTTCTGCAGTGATGTGCTGTACTTGGCCGACGAGGGTTTTAAGGAAATCTCCATTGAACCTGTTGCCGCAGAAAAAGGAAAGGCTTATGCTCTCAAGGAGGAGCACCTTCCAAGGATTTATCAGGAATACGACAGGCTTGCAGAAAAGTACATAGACTATTATGAAAAAGGAAAAGGCTTCAGGTATTATCATTTCCTGTTGGATCTGGACGGGGGACCTTGTGTTTACAAGAGGGTGTCTTCCTGCGGTTCCGGGGTGGAATACTTTGCAGTTACTCCGGACGGGGAATTATATCCCTGCCATCAGTTTGTCGGCAGAAAGGAATATCTGATGGGAGATGTATGGAAGGGTGTTTCAAATAAGACACTGCAGAAGGAGTTTTCTGAGAACACCGTTTACCATAAGAAGAAGTGCAGGGAATGCTGGGCAAGGTTTTATTGCAGCGGGGGATGCCAGGCAAATGCAGCTGCTTTCAATAATAACCTTAAGGAACCCTATGACATTGAATGCAAACTGCAGAAGAAGAGGATAGAGTGTGCAATAATGATTAAGGCATATGAAAAATTGCAAAATTAAATTTCGATTGGAGGAATTATTATGGAGAAATTTGTACCGGTCAACATGTCAAACAGACATATCCATGTCACAAAGGAGCATCTTGAGATACTGTTCGGAGAAGGGCATGAGCTTACCAATATCAAGGATCTTTCACAGCCCGGACAGTATGCATGTGACGAAAGAGTAGATATAGTAGGACCTAAATCAACCCTTAAAGGTGTCAGGATACTGGGACCGGTAAGACCGGATACCCAAGTGGAGATTTCTATGTTTGATGCAAGGACCATGGGAGTAGAAGGCGTGGTAAGGCCTTCAGGAAAAATTCAGGGTACACCGGGCTGCACCGTTGTCGGACCTAAGGGCAAAGTTGAGTTAAAAGAAGGAGTCATAGTAGCGGCAAGACATATTCACCTGCATACAAGCGACAGTGAAAGGTTTGGCCTTAAGGACAGAGATGTTGTAAAGGTAAGAATAGGTGACGAAAGGGCATTAGTGTTGGAAAATGTTATAGTAAGGGTTCATCCTACCTATGCTTTGGATATGCATATTGATATAGAAGAAGGAAATGCCGCCGGTATTCAGAACGGTGCATTGGGAGAGATAATACGATAAGTAATGCACATAATGGGGGAGAATAAATGAATAAGTTTGAGTTGGCCCGTTATATAGATCATACGTTGTTGAAGCCGGATGCAAAAGAAGGTGACATAATTAAGCTTTGTAAAGAGGCCCTGGAATACAAGTTTGCGTCAGTATGTGTGAATGCTTCTTATGTGAAGCTGGCCTATTCATTTCTTCAGGGAACAGAGGTGAGGGTCTGCACAGTTGTAGGTTTTCCTTTGGGGGCAACAACAAAGGAGGCCAAGGCTTTTGAAGCGTCACAGGCTATTGAAAACGGAGCGGCTGAAATAGATATGGTCATTAATGTCGGAGCACTGAAATCAGGCAAGCCGGATGCAGTGAAAGAGGATATCAAGGCAGTAGTCGATGTATGCAAAGACAAGGCTCTGCTAAAGGTAATAATAGAAACTTGCCTTCTTACTGATGAAGAGAAGGTAACGGCATGCCTGCTTTCCATGGAAGCCGGTGCTGATTTTGTAAAGACTTCCACAGGCTTTTCCGTCAGCGGTGCAACAGTAGAGGATATAAAACTGATGAGAAGGACAATAGGACCCAATATGGGTGTCAAGGCCTCAGGAGGAATAAGAAATCTGGAAAGTGCACTAAAGATGATTGAAGCAGGGGCAACCAGAATAGGGGCCAGTGCTTCTGTCAGCATAGTAAACGAATTATAAAAGGCAAGGGGAGACACGGGGACGTTTCTCTTGTCCCGCAAGCGGGACAGGGGAAACGTCCCCGTGTCTCCTCTCCGTGTCTCATTGCTCTTCTTTAAACTCAATACTGGTGACGATTTCCTTGTCATTTTCGCTTTTCTTTTCAAAAATACCGGTGTACTGGGCGGTAAAGGACTTTATAAAGGAATGCAGCCAGGCTGATTTTATATTATAGAAGGCAGGATGAAATTTTACGAAGCCTTCGTTGACGCTGCTGTGGCCCAGTTTGTTGAAATGCCATACCAGGCCGTTATCGGATATTTCCATATAATCTATCTCAGGGACATCTATATAGAGGTGTTTGACAATATGATTTATATCATTAGTATCCGATTGTATTAACAGCTTTTTCCGCAGCTTCTTTCCCCATTTAAATCCATTCTCCTCAAAGGTTTTCTTTGCGTTCAGCACCGCACTTTCACCGAATACGTCAAAAAGGTTTATCAGGTAATTGGTAAGCCCTACAGTCAGTGAGTTATATCTGCACATATCCTCTGAGGCATCCAAAGGCAGGCGCTTCCTTATGAATCTTTTCTTATTGCTCACAATTTTGGACAGTATATTCCTATACTGATGTTCATATACGATTTTCAGTGTCTTTTCCAGATTATTGATAATTGAGAGCTTCATACTTGTGAGTTCACCATTGTTTATGAGCGGCACAAGCTTCACCTCCTGAATGCTTTGCAGAAATATGCGATTACATCATATTATTTCAATATTGGTTCTATTTATACTTTTTGCATGTCTGACATGGATTTCATCACAAAACACCGGAAAGCACATATTATGTGTAGTAGAAAAAACTGTCTGCAGTTTTTCGTGAGCGAGAGGGGATTTGCGTGTTGAAAATAACGAACAAGAAAAGGCTGAACCTGCTCAAGGGCATTGAAAAGATGCGTAATTCCAGATTATTATCATATATATCCTTCTCCCCTATGGATGATTATGTATTGGTTCCTCTGTACAAACAGCTTTGCAGCATAGGAAAGACAGAAAGGATAGACCTTTTTCTAAACAGTTATGGAGGTGCTGTAGATACTCCCTATAAAATCGTCAACCTGATCAGGGAATTTTGTGATAACTTCAGCGTTATCATACCTTTTGTGGCAAAGAGTGCTGCTACCATGGTGGCTATCGGCGCAGATGAGATTGTGATGGGGCCTATTTCGGAGCTGGGGCCCATAGATCCCCTTGTGAGGCACCCGCTGTTTACCGATTTGTGGGTTCCTGTCCAGTCCATCAGGCTATGCATAGATTTCATGGAGGAAAAGCTTTCCCAAAGCAAGGATACCAAAATCACTGCTTCGGTCCTGTATCCGATTTCAAATAAGCTCGATCCATGGATACTCGGAGATTATGAGAAGTCTATCAAGGCTTCCTACCAATATGCCGAAGCTCTCCTTGAGAATAATATGTTCAAGGACAACAAGGACAGGGCAAAGACGGTAACCAAAACCATGACTGAGAAATACTTCTCCCACGGTTATTGCATCAACAGGAAAGAGGCATTGAATGATCTGGGGCTCAAAATAGTATATGCCGATGGGGATATGTGGCATTTGATATGGGCTCTGTATCTGGCATATGATGATTATATGCAGGGCAAAAATTTCATGTCGGTTATAGAGACCGTCAACGGAGTCCTTGACCTTTCTAATTCAGAGTGAATAACAGAATGAGGGGCAGCAGCAGCCCTTTATTACTTGACAATTCGATCACGGTATATTTATAATCAAACAGTAAAGGATAATACTGCATATATGCAGCATAAGCAAAACAGGAGGAGAGGCTATGGATCCTATAGCTTTTGAAATATACGGGATAGCAATAAGATGGTACGGAATACTGCTTTCGGCAGGAATACTTGCAGGAGTACTGCTGGCATATTATGAGGCAAAGAGGCTCGG
>DAOLPD010000192.1:0-5155 GCA_035417425.1 Bacillota bacterium | reverse complement strand
AGTATCAAGCTCTGATTCTGTCCAAAGCTAATATCGTGCGAGTCGGTATACAAGGCTATTGCTCCGGGAGTATGACTGCAAACTTATAGCTATGTCGCATTATTCTTAATGAATTCATATTGCGAGAGCATTTGTGGAATACTTCATATTGATTGTATTTAAAATCATAAGGAAGTGAATCTTGATAAAATGGGAAAAGATACAAAGCGGATAGCAATAATCGGCGGCGGCTACGGAGGAGTTCATGCAGCAAGGCTTTTAAGCAAGGCTGCCCGAAAAAGAACGGATATAAGCATACTGCTGGTGGATAAAAAGCCATATCACACATTGATGACGGAGCTCCATGAGGTGGCAGGAAACAGGGTAGAAGCTGAGTCGGTACAGATAGACCTTAGGGAGATATTCGGCGCATCAGGGGTTCATGTGGCAACAGAGGAAATCAAGAACATAGATTTTAAGGGCCAGAAGCTTGAGTCAGAATCAGAAAGCTATTCATACGATTATCTCATTTTAGATACCGGAGCAGAACCTGCTTTTTTCGGAACACCGGGAGTAAAGGAAAACGGTTTTACCCTATGGTCCTTTGAAGACGCAATAAGGATCAGAGAACATGTGAAAAATATGTTTGACAAAGCCAGGACAGAAAAGGACCAAAACAGAAGAAGGTCAATGCTTACATTTATCGTAGCGGGTGCAGGCTTTACGGGGATAGAGACAATGGGGGAGCTTCTGGAGTGGAGAAAGGAGCTTTGCAGGGAATATGAAATTGACAGCAGGGAAGTGAGCCTTATGGTTGTGGAGGCAATGGGCAGTATACTCCCGATACTCAATGAGAGGCTCATAAAGAAATCCGAAAGATATATGAAGAGGCATGATGTTGAAATAATAACATCAGCACCCATAACAGAGGTAAAAAAGGAATCCATATTATTGAAGGACGGAAGAGAGATACCTACCAGGACCCTCATCTGGACCTGCGGTGTGCAGGGGAGTGACTTTGCTGCCAAAACAGAGCTTACTCACGGAGGCAGGGGGAGGATACAGGTAAATGAGTACATGCAGTCGGTAGATTACCAAAATGTCTTTGCCGTAGGCGACAATGCATTCTATGAGGAGCCGGACGGTAAAGGCGGAAAGAAGCCAATCCCCCAGATCGTAGAAGCGGCACTCCAGACAGCAGAAACAGCGGTGCATAACATACTTGCATCAATTGATAAGAAGGATAAAAAGCCCTTCAAGTCCAATTACCACGGTTTCATGGTATCCATAGGAGGCCGGTACGCAGTAGCCAACATAGGGGGAAGATCCATGCAGGGATTCTTCGCAATGGCATTGAAGCACCTGGTAAATATCCACTATCAATATGGGGTGGGGGGATTTGCAAGGATATGGGATTATATAATGCATGAATTTATTTATGTGAGGGAGGGCAGGTCCATACTGGGAGGACATTTGTCCGCCAGGACCCCTATACTGTGGCTGGCCATACTCAGGGTATATCTAGGTGTTATATGGCTCATTGAAGGTGTGAAGAAAATAAATGAGGGTTGGCTTGACCCTGGGAAGAGCTTTATTTCGGCAATGCCGAGGCCTGAAGATGTGCCCCTGGAATCCACCGATGCCGTAACTAACGCAACCCAGGTTACACAGTATTATCCGGAACCGCTGCTTAAAGAGCCCCCCCGGGCATTTCAGTGGTTCATGGAAACCTTTATAGAGCCAAATGCTTACCTGTTCCAGGTCCTGATTGTACTTACGGAGGTAGCCATAGGCCTTGCACTTATTGCAGGTTTATTCACCATACTTGCATCTCTGGGCTCCATATTTCTGTGCCTGAATTTTATACTGTCGGCAATGGCAGGCTCTGAAATATTCTGGCATATATTTGCCGGTATTGCAATGTTCGGCGGCGCAGGCAGGGCTTTCGGCCTGGACTATTATGTGATACCTTGGATCAAGCAGCGGTGGAAAAGAACCGCTTTTGCACGGCGTACTCATCTATATGTGAGGTAGTGTTCACATAATAGCATGTAAAATATGGCAGGCATATATTATAATATTGATTAATGATAAATTATTTTTTTGGAGGCTGGGAAGAGATGCAATTTAAAATTGGTGATATATATCACGGTTTCCGGTTGATTGAGGAAAAGGATGTCAAGGAGGCAAATTCGAAAGTCAGGCTTTTTAGACATGAAAAGAGCGGAGCCAGACTATTTTATATGGAAAATGAAGATGACAACAAGGTGTTTTCGATTACTTTCAGAACGCCCCCTAGGGACAGTACGGGACTGCCCCATATACTGGAACATTCCGTGCTCTGCGGCTCCAGGAAGTTTCCCACAAAAGAGCCCTTCGTAGAACTGGTGAAAGGCTCCCTGAATACCTTTCTGAATGCTTTTACCTTCGGTGACAAGACGATGTATCCGGTGGCGAGCAGGAACGACAAGGACTTTGAGAACCTGATGGATGTTTATCTGGATTCAGTGTTCCATCCAAACATATACAAATATCCGGAGATCCTTAAGCAGGAAGGCTGGCACTATGAGCTGGAAGACACTTCCGAGGAACTAAGATACAAGGGTGTCGTATATAATGAAATGAAGGGGGCACTCTCATCACCGGAATCCGTGCTTTCGAGAAAGCTCCAGGAGACCTTGTTCCCGGACAGCCCATACGGTTACGAATCCGGGGGCGACCCTGAGGTGATACCGGAGCTTACACAGGAGGAGTTTATTTCCTTCCATAAAAAGTACTATCATCCTTCAAACAGTTATATGTTCCTGTATGGCAAGCTGGATGTGCTTGGACGCCTGAAGTTTATTGATGAAGAATACCTTAAGGATTATGAAGCAATCCATGTGGATTCAGCCATACCGGTGCAGAAAGCTTTTGAGGCAATGCAAAGCTATGAACTGGAATATCCCATATCCATCCAGGAAGATGAAAGAGACAAGACATACCTCAGCCTGAATTATGCCGTGGGGCTGTCTACCGACCCTGAGCTTTATATTGCAATGGAGATATTGGAGCATATACTGCTGGCAACCCCTGCATCTCCTCTGAAGAAAGCTTTGATTGAAGCCGATCTCGGCAGGGATGTTTTTGGTAAATATGACAACAGCATACTTCAGCCTGTTTTTAGTATTATTGTAAAGAATTCAAACACAGAAGCCCTGGAAGATTTTAAAAGAGTGGTTTCAAATACCTTGGAAGGCCTTGTGCGTGACGGGCTGGACAGTCAATTGGCGGAGGCGGCGGTCAACCTGAAAGAGTTCCAGCTGAGGGAAGCGGATTCTGAAGGCTATCCCAAGGGGCTCATATATAATATAAAAATAATGGACAGCTGGCTTTACGACGAGGACCCCGCAATGCATCTCCGATATGAGCATATATTTGAAAAGATAAGAGCAGAGCTTAATAACAGATACTTTGAAGGACTGATAGAAAAATACCTGCTGAAAAACAACCACAGCTCACTGCTGGTGCTTAAGCCTAAGAAAGGCCTGTCAGAGGAGAAGGATAAAGAGACAAAAGCCAGGCTCAGGAGCATCAAGTCCAAAATGAGCGAAGAGCAGCTTCAGGAACTGGTAAAGGAGACCAGGGAGCTTAAAAAGTGGCAGGATACTCCTGATACACCTGAGCAGCTTGCACTTATACCGATGCTTTCAATAGAGGATATAGACAGAAAGAGTGAGGTGATTCCTCAACAGCTTAAGGAGGAAGCGGAGGTCAAGGTGCTTGCACACCACATGTTTACCAATGACATTGTATATGCTGCCCTTTTATTTGACACTACAGCCGTGCCTCAGGAGCTGCTGCCGTATATTCCTTTGCTGTCAGGGATACTGGGGAGGATAAGTACTGAAAACTACAGTTATGGGGAGCTTTCAAAGGAAATTGACATGCATACCGGAGGCATCAGGTTCAGCACTCAAGTTTACGGCGAAAAGGATGATGACAGCAAATACCACCCTGTATTTTCAATAAGGGGCAGGGCTCTTGCAAGCAAGACAGAAAAGATGTTTGAGCTTATAAGTGAGATTGTTGCAAAGACTAAATTCGATGATTCCAGAAGGATCAAGGAAATAATACAAGAGAACAAGTCCAGAATTGAAATGAGGATATCCAATGAGGGATACACAATTGCCTGCAAAAGGCTGTTTTCATACTTCTCCCAGGAAGGAAGCTATCTGGAGGCTATCTCCGGACTCACTTATTACAGGTTCATCGCTGATATAGAAAGGAATTTTGAAAGCAGAATAGAAGAGGTGAAAGAAAACCTTCATAAGCTGCAGAGGCTGATATTCAGAAAAGAAGGCCTTATTGCAGGAGTGACCTGTGAAGAGGATGATTATAACAGGTTTGCCGGGGGCTTGGGCCTGGTGCTTAAGGACTTAGGCAATGAGAAGCATCCGGCGGTAAAATACGCTTTTAAAGCTGAGTCACTTAATGAAGGGCTGATGACCCAGGGTAAGGTTCAGTATGTAGCTCAGGGCTATAACTTCATCAAGCTGGGTTATCCCTATACAGGGAAGCTGCAGGTACTAAGGACAATATCCAGATACAGCTACCTTTGGAACCGTATCAGGGTTCAGGGGGGAGCTTATGGTGCTTTTTCAGGCTTTGAAAAGAACGGCAATATGTTCATGGTTTCGTACCGTGATCCCAATCTGAAGGAAACTTTAAAGGTATATGATGAAATGTATGGCTATATGAAGAATTTCCAGATTGAAGAAAGGGAAATGACAAAATATATTATCGGAACAATCAGCAAGCTGGACTTGCCGTTGACCCCGTTTATGAAGGGTGAAAGGGCCATTGAGAATTATATGAGGAAAATCACAGCAGAGGATTTGCAGAAGGAAAGAGAGGAAATTCTCGGCACAAGGCAGCAGGATATCAGGGAACTGTCTGATATGATGTTTGAGCTTATGAAGAGACGGAGCTATTGTGTATTGGGAAGTGAAATGAAAATTAAGGAGAACAGTGAACTCTTCGGCAGCCTGATTGAGGTTTTCGAGTAAAAAATAGGAGTATAGTAATAAAAGAATGCGACTTATATGAAGTTTGCAGTCATCCTGAAGAGCACTAGCCTTATATACCGACTCGCACGATATTAGCTTTGGACAGAATCAGAGCTTGATACTTGTAA
>DAOLPD010000191.1:2466-5159 GCA_035417425.1 Bacillota bacterium | reverse complement strand
ACATTACTACAAAAACAAAGGTTGGCAGCCAGATGAGAGCTGTGCAGTTTGACAAAGATGCTGCTGCCCTTATGGGTATTAACGTAAATAACACAATCTCAATTACCTTCTTTATCGGTGCGGCTTTAGCTGCCGCCGGCGGTGTTTTTTATGCAAGCATATATCCTATGATTGATGTATATATGGGAATATGGCTTGGTACAAAAGCTTTTGTTGCTGCAGTTTTAGGCGGAATCGGCGATATAAGGGGAGCAATGCTTGGCGGATTTATTATGGGAGTAGCTGAAGTTTTGGCTACTGCGGTAAATTCCGACTTGGGTTATGGCGCAGGCTTTGTAATCCTTATTTTCATACTGCTGTTCAAACCTGCGGGAATCATGGGCAAGTTCACCATAGAGAAAGTGTAGGTGGCAGATATGAATTTCTTAAAAGACAAGAAAGTATATTTAATCATAGTTTTGCTTTATGTCGTTATTAGTGCACTTAACAAGTTTGGTTTGGTCAATTCTTATCTATTGCAGATTATAATGCTTGCCGGAATTAATATCATAATGACTGTAAGCTTAAATATAGTAAACGGCTTTACCGGACAGTTTTCAATAGGCCAGGCCGGATTTATGGCTATTGGCGGATACGCCTCTGCATTATTTACAACTATTCTTTTTAATACAGCAAGCTGGCCGGCGTATACACAGATACCCATGTTCATTTTTTCACTGTTTATGGGCGGCGTAGCAGCAAGCTTTATCGGATTTTTGATAGGCTTGCCTACATTGAGATTAAAAGGAGACTATCTTGCAATAGTGACTCTGGCTTTTGGAGAAGTTGTAAGGGCTTCAATAAGGCTTATCGACTTTGTAGGGGGCCCCAGGGGACTTGCAGGTATTCCCAGATATACTAACCTGTTTTGGGTATTTTTATTCACATTCCTGGCGATATACGGAGCAAGGAACTTTGTAAATTCCTCCTTTGGAAGGGCTTGTATTTCAATAAGGGAAAATGAAGTTGCTTCCGAAACTATGGGAATAAACACTACCAAGTATAAGGTATTGTCCTTTACATTTGCTGCATTTATGGCCGGTGTGGCCGGAGGACTTTTCGGACACCTTCTTATGTTTCTCCAGCCTGATACTTTCAGCTTCCTGAAGTCTAATGACTATCTTGTATTCCTTTATGCAGGAGGAGCAGGCAGTATAAGCGGTTCGATAGTAAGCGGTCTGGTACTTACAATAGTGCCTGAGATGCTGAGATTCATGTCTAACTGGCGTATAGTAATCTACGCATTAGTGCTTGTTATGCTGATGCTTAAGAGGCCCGAAGGCCTATACGGCGGTAAAGAATTTAAATGGCTGAAGCCAAAGAAAAGAACCGTTATAGCTGACAGTCAAAGCGCGGGGATTACAAACTGAAGTAAAACGAAAGTAAAGTTTGAGGTAAATAGGAGGTAAACTTTTATGGCTCTGCTTGATGTAAAAAACCTCTCCATACAATTTGGCGGCCTTAAAGCAGTAACTGATTTTAACCTTTCCCTTGAAGAGGGGGAACTGGTAGCAATAATCGGACCAAATGGAGCAGGTAAAACGACAGTATTTAATATGCTTACAGGATTATACAAACCGACGGAAGGCGATATTCTTTTTAACGGCAGCAGCTTGGTGGGCTTGAAGCCTCATGACTTCACCGAAAGAGGGATTGCCAGGACATTTCAGAATATAAGGCTGTTTAATAACGCCACTGTGCTTGACAACATAAAAATAGCATTTACACTGCAGGTAAAGTACGGTTTGGGTGAAGCGCTTTTCAGAACACGCAAATATCATAATGTTGAAGATGACTTGGAGATAAAATCCATGGAGTTGCTTAAAATACTTGGCTTGGATGGAAAAGCCGATTTCCTTGCAAAAAATCTCCCCTACGGTGAGCAGAGAAGGCTGGAGATAGCAAGAGCACTGGCGACCAATCCGAAGATTCTGCTTCTGGATGAACCTGCAGCAGGCATGAATCCTAATGAGATAGATGACCTGATAGCCTTGATCAAGGAAATCAAGGAAAAGTTCAGTCTGACGGTACTGCTGATTGAGCATCATATGAATGTCGTTATGACAATTGCCGACAGGATCAAGGTTCTGGACTTTGGCCAAACAATAGCCGAAGGGATTCCGGAAGAGATACAGAAAAACCCGAAGGTAATCGAAGCTTACCTGGGAGGAGGGCATAAAGAATGTTAGAAGTCAAAGATCTGCATGTTTCCTATGGAGCGATAAAAGCTGTAAAAGGCATTTCCTTCAATGTAGAAGAAGGAGAAATTGTTACGCTGATTGGGGCAAACGGAGCGGGAAAGTCCACTACTCTCAGGACAATATCAGGGCTTGAAACTGCCGCCTCCGGCTCAATAGTATTCATGGGAACCGATATAACAAAAATGCCTCCCCATGATATTGTAAAGCAGGGTATAGCCCATGTGCCGGAAGGAAGAAGAGTATTTGCCAATTTGACGGTAATGGAAAACTTGAAGCTTGGCGCAAATCTCAGAAAAGATTTTGACAATATTAAAAAGGATATAAAGAGAGTATTCGAACTGTTTCCAAGGCTTGAAGAGAGGCAGAACCAGTCTGCCGGTACTTTAAGCGGCGGCGAGCAGCAGATGCTCGCAGTAGGAAGGGCACTTATGACAAGGGGCAGACTGATGCTTT
>DAOLPD010000191.1:0-2456 GCA_035417425.1 Bacillota bacterium | reverse complement strand
TTTGGACGAACCTTCCATGGGCCTTGCACCTATAGTAGTGGAAGAAATATTTAAGATCATTAAAGAGATAAATAATGAAGGCACAACTATACTTCTAATTGAACAAAATGCCTTTATGGCCCTTGGTATAGCCAACAGGGCATATGTGCTTGAGACGGGGAATATCGTATTGCAGGGTCCTGCCTGTGAACTGGCAAAAAATGAAGAAGTCAAAAAAGCTTATCTTGGAGCATAAACGGAGGATATTAAAATGGTACAGGTATCAAAAATTGCACAGGAAATTAAAGGTTCTACAATCAGGAAGATGTTCAATATGGCAAGCTCCATGACTGATACAGTCAGCTTCGCTCTCGGAGAGCCTGATTTTACCACTTCAAAAAATATAATTGATGCTGCATGCAAGGCCCTCCAGGACGGTATTACCCACTATACTCCCAATGCGGGGATATTGCGCTTAAGGCAGGCAATAGCCAAAAAACTCAAAAACAAAAACAACGTGGAAATAGACCCCGAAACCGAGGTAATGGTAACTGCAGGCGGAATGGAAGCACTTATGCTTGTAATGATGGTGACACTGGATCCGGGAGATGAGATAATACTAACCGACCCCTTCTGGACGAACCATCCCTCACAGGTTTTAATGACAGGAGCAATTCCCAGGTTTGTTAAGGTATATGAAGAGGACGGCTTCGCCTATAACCCCGATAATGTAAGAAAAGCAATAAACAGCAAGACCAAGGCTATACTGATCAACTCTCCCGCAAATCCTACAGGGGGTGTTGCCGGCAGGGAAGTGCTGGAAGAGATTGCAAAAATGGCAATAGAACATGACCTGATAGTAATTACTGACGAAGTGTACCAGCACCTGATATATGATGGGGCTGAATTTGTAAGCATAGCGTCACTCCCCGGAATGAAGGAAAGAACAGTAATAATCGACAGCTTTTCAAAAGCTTATGCAATGACCGGCTGGAGAATAGGTTATGCGGCCGGCTGCAGGGAAATATTGCAGAATATGATTAAACTCCATGAAAATGTAGTATCCTGCATCACTACTTCATCACAGTATGGTGCAATTGAGGCATTGGAAGGCCCTCAGGATTACCTGGGATACATGCTTGAGAAATATGCGGCAAGAAGAAATCTGATTGTTGAAGGTATAAACAGCATTGAGAAATTATCATGCATAAAGCCCAAAGGCGCATTTTATGCATTTCCCAATATCACCGGGACAGGAATGAGTTCAGAAGAATTTGCCGTTGAACTGCTGAAGAAGACCGGTGTTGTAGTAGTGCCCGGCTCCGGATTCGGAGAGGCCGGCGAAGGCTTTATAAGAATATCTTATGCAACCTCAGAGGAGAACATAAAGGAAGGATTAAGGAGAATAAAAGCTTTTGTAGAGGGCTTGAAATAAAATACAGACAATATTCAGATGACTGGAGGAGAGTAATTTGAAAGCTGCAGTTTTGAAGAACTGGAAAGAGCTTAAAGTGGAAGAGATTGAAAAACCTGTGCTTCAACCTGGTGAATGCTTGATAAAGGTTAACTATGCCGGCGTATGCGGTTCGGATGTACATATATATAACGGGCATCATGCAACGGCAAAGGTGCCTATGGTTATGTGCCATGAAATAGCGGGAGAAATTGCTGAAATGAATGGAGAAAGCAAGAATCTCAAGGTTGGGGACAAGGTTACCGTAGAACCCCTTTTAAGCTGCGGTGAATGTGAAGCCTGCAGAAACGGAAACGAGCATGTATGCAATACTCTGAAGCTGCTGGGTATCCATGTTAACGGCGGGTTCGCGGAATATGTCAAGGCAGATATCGATAAAGTGGTTAAGCTTGATGGCATCCCGATGGATATTGCGGTGCTGATAGAACCCCTGGCAGTCGGCCTTCATGTAGTCAGAAGGTCAGAATTAAAAATAGGCCAGACAGCCCTTATAATAGGGGGCGGCCCCATAGGGCTCGTAGTATCCATGATGGCAAAGCTGGCAGGAGCAGTTAGGGTTGTTGTATCTGAAGGAAACAAAGAACGCATCAAGCTCGCAGAAGAATTTGGATTTGATACAATCAACGCCTTTGAAGATAATGTACAGGAAAAAGTTAAAGAGTTTACAAACGGTGAAGGATTCGATGTCGTATACGAAGTAACCGGATCAAAGTCAGGGGTTGCATCAGCCCTATCTGCATGTAAAGTCAGAGGAACTGTAGTTCATGTCGGTTTTTCCGGCGGAAGCTATGAGTACAACCATATGCCGATTATATTCAAGGAGCTGAAGGTGGTCGGCTGCAGGGTTTATCCGATGCAGGACTTCATAGATACAGTAGCGGTGGAAAAAAGTATTATAAACAACAATACCTTTGACTTGAAGAAATTGATAAGTGATGTCATGACCCTGGAAGAAATACCAAAAGCTATCGACATGATGACAAAAGGCGTTAACTTATCCAAA
>DAOLPD010000190.1:0-5214 GCA_035417425.1 Bacillota bacterium | reverse complement strand
AGGCGTTAACTTATCCAAAATAGTCATAAAATTATAGCTTGAGGAGGGGATTAATTTTGATGCTTGACATGTTTAAGCTTGACGGTAAGGTAGCCATAGTGACCGGAGCCAATTCCGGCATTGGACAAGGCATAGCGGTTGGATTTGCAGAAGCAGGTGCTGATATAGTCGGAGTAGGCAGAAGCGACATGAGCGAAACCAAGAAGCTTGTGGAAGCTGCGGGCAGGAGGCTATTGCCTGTTAAGGCAGATCTGGTATCTATTGACCCTATAGACAGGATAGTGGAGGAATCCGTAAAGGAATTCGGGCACATCGATATATTGGTCAATAATGCCGGAATTATCAGGAGGACTCCTGCTATAGATTTTTCCGAAAAGGACTGGGATGATACATTAAATACGAACCTGAAGACAGTGTTCTTTTTGAGCCAGGCGGTTGCAAGGCAGTTTATCAAGCAGGGGGGAGGAGGCAAGATAATTAATATTGCTTCCATGCTGTCCTTTCAGGGCGGTATTCTGGTGCCTGCATATACCTCAAGCAAAAGTGCCGTTATGGGTTTAACCAGGGCTCTTTCCAATGAGTGGATCAAGGATAATATCAATGTCAATGCAATAGCACCCGGATATATAGCTACCAAAAATACACAAGCACTGAGAGATGATGAGAAAAGAAGCGCCGAGATACTGGGAAGGATACCCGCAGGCAGGTGGGGAACACCTGCGGATATTATGGGAGCTGCGGTTTTCCTTGCATCCGATGCGGCTGCTTATGTAAATGGATATACATTGGCTGTAGACGGCGGATGGCTGGCAAGATAAAGGCATATACTGGGACATTGGGGACGTTTCTCCTGTCCCTCTTTTTCAAAGAGGGACAGGAGAAACGTCCCCATGTCCCACGTCCCCAACGTACAACTTCTGACGAATCAATTATGTTTACGAGGAGTGATAAGTATGAAAAAACCATACGGAATAATGCCTGCGGCATTGACAATCTGGAATGAGGATGAAACCTTTAACGAAAAAGGGATGGAGCGCTATCTGCAGTGGCTTTTGGATAACGGAGCCCACTCGATCTCTGCCTGCGGCAGTACCGGAGAGAATATTGCCATGCATATGGAGGAGCAGAAGAAGATAATAGAAGTTACGGTAAAAACCGTCGCAGGCCAGGTACCTGTTTATATCGGTACCGGCAGATATACAACAAGTGCCACCATTGAGCTCAGTAAATATGCCGAAGCTGTCGGAGCTGACGGCGTAATGATAATTCTTCCGTATTATTTAAAGCCGTACAAGGGAGCTGCAATGGATCATTACAGAGCTGTATCAAAAGAAATAAACATACCGATCATGGTATATAACAACCCGTGGTTCGCAGGCTATGAGCTGAATGCCAAGGATATTAAGCAGCTTGTTGATGAAGGAGCAGTAAATTCCGTAAAGTCTGCTCACGGTGATGCTGCAAGAATACATGAGCTGAAATTTGAATGCGGTGACGCACTAAAGGTTTTTTATGGCCATGATTATGCAGGCTTGGAAGGGATAGCTGCAGGCGCCGACGGATGGCTGTCGGGAATATTAAGCGCACTGCCGAAGCAGTGCAGGCAGATCTATGATGCGGTAGCAGTAGAGAAGGATATTGAAAAAGGCAGGAAGATAATGAACAAGCTCATACCTTTTATTAATTACCTTACATATGAGAAAGTCAACGAGAAGCCCCACTGGCTGGAAATATTCAAAGCAGCCGTCAATATGCAGGGAATACCTGTAGGCAAACCCAGAAGGCCTCTTGGTGAATTGGACAGTGAGAATGTTGAGAAGCTCAGAAAGGTTTTGGATATTGCATTAAGTTAAGAGGAGGTATTGTAATGAAAAAGTTCATTAATGACCCTAAGAATTTTGTCAATGAGATGATAGAAGGTATACTTTTTGCTCATCCAGAGAAGCTGAAGTGCATTAACAATGATTTAAGGTGTCTTGTAAGAGCCGATAAGATCAAAAAAGGCAAAGTAGGAATCATGACCGGCGGAGGCTCGGGGCATCTCCCGTTATTTTTGGGTTATATCGGGAATAACCTGATTGACGGGGCTGCAGTTGGAGGGGTTTTTCAATCTCCAAGCGCGGAACAGATGTATCAGGTGACGAAGGAAATTGATCAGGGCAGCGGGGTTCTCTATTTATACGGAAATTATACCGGAGACATAATCAACTTTGAAATGGCCGCTGAAATGGCGGATATGGACGGAATAAAGACCATGCATGTTCTGGGAAATGATGATTGCGCCTCTTCAATAAAGGGTGAGGAAAACAAGAGAAGAGGGGTCGCAGGATTAATGTTTGCATTTAAAACGGCCGGTGCCTATGCGGAGGAGGGAGCATCCCTGGAAGAAGTCGCAAGAGTTGCACAGAAGACCGTAGATAATACCCGTACCATGGGTGTTGCCCTGTCTCCATGCATTATACCCGAAGTAGGGCATCCGACCTTTAGTATAGGCGATGATGAAATGGAAATCGGAATGGGCATACACGGAGAACCGGGGATTAACAGGGGAAAGCTTATGACAGCCGATGATACAGTCAATGTTATGCTCGGGCATATATTCAGGGACTTTGAGTATAAGGCCGGGGATGAAGCCGCGGTAATAATAAACGGCTTGGGAGCTACACCCCTTGAAGAATTATATATAATTTACCGAAAAGTCTATCTTACGTTAAAGGATAAAGGAGTAAAGGTACACAGGGTCTATATAGGGGAGTTTGCGACCTCCATGGAAATGGCGGGAATGTCCATTTCGCTTCTCAAGCTGGATGACGAACTTAAGAGATTGATAGATGTACCTTGTGATTCCCCATTTTTCAAACAAGTATAACGAAGCGGAAAGATGCCCTCAGAAGGCGGTGAGCATGTCTCCCGCCTTGCTGAAATCTTGTTATAACGAGGTGCTGATAATGGATTGTATTGATAAGAAAGATTTGATCGGGATATTCAATGAGATCAGAAAAGTATTTTCCGAACAGAAGGAAGAGCTGCTGAGGCTTGACTCCGCAATAGGGGATGGAGATTTGGGACTTACCATGGAGGCAGGATTCATGAAGATATGCGAGAACTTCAGCAATCTTGAGGCGGAAGAGGATATGGGAGTTCTTCTGAAAAAGTCAGGATTTGCAATGGCTGCTGCGGCACCTTCCACCATGGGTACTCTTATTGCGACTGCCATAATGAAGTCCGGTGATGCAGTTAAAGGCAAGGCCTGCATTGACAGGCAGGACATACCCGAGATGATAAAAAACGCAATAGCAGGAATAGAACAGAGAGGCAAAGCCAAAAGAGGCGAGAAGACCATACTGGATTCTCTATACTCTGCCTATGAAAGCTGTGAAGCAGCGGTTAAGAATGACTTGCCTTTGACGGAGGTATTCCGAGTGACATATGAGGGAGCAAAAAAAGGCGTTGAGGACACAAAGGCAATGCAGTCGGTTCACGGGAAAGCTGCTGTATATCGGGAAAAGACCATAGGCAGGCAGGACCCCGGAGCTACTGCCGGAATGTACATATTTAAAGGGATATATGATTATTATTTAAAATGACAATTGAGGGGGGTATGACATGAAAAGCAAAAGCAACAGCAAAAGAATTAAATTCAGCATAGGGAAAAAAATAATTCTGGGATTCCTGGCAGTTGTGGTTGTTTTCTCAGCATCCACAATATATTCATATAATACGATAAAAAGCTTGAACATAGGGTATGAAAAGCTTATCAATGAAACTACAAAAAGCGCGATACTGGCTGAAGGTATGAAGTCGGATGCGCTGGAAAAGGTGCAGTGCCTCAGTAAATTCATCATAAGCGGCGATGATAAGAATCTAGACTTGATAGCTGAGTATGATATATCCTTCAATGAAAAAAAGTATAATCTTGAAAAGCTGCTTGTGACAGATGAAAGCAAAAATGCTTTAAAAGCACTTTCAAATGCAAACTCTGAGTATAATAACCTCATTGAGGAGATAAAAGCCCTGTTGGTAAACAAAGAAGATGAAAGGGTAATGGAAGTAATAAACGGCAAGGGAGCTCAGATACTGGAGGATATTGTCATAAGCGCCGATACAATCGTTATACTGGCGGAAAGCTCATTGGATAAGGGAAATGAGGCGCAATCGGCGAATGGGCAAGCCGTTATTACGAATTTGCTGATATTGACCTTTACCACGATTATAGTGTCAGTTCTGTTATCGCTGTATATTTCAAGAGTGATATCAAAGCCTGTGGTGAAATTGTCCGCAAGTGTGGAGAAAATTGCTGAGGGGGATTTGACTGTAGATGATATAAATATCAGCAACAAAGATGAGATAGGTGATTTGGCAAAATCCTTTAATAAAATGCTGGCAAGCCTGAAGACAATTGCGGAGAAAACAATGCAAAGCTCATACGGGGTGGCAGCTTCCGCCCGGGAACTCATGGCAGGGAGTGAGGCTGCATCTTCCGCTTTGGAAGAGATAGTTGCTTCCATGCAGGATGTTTCTATGGGAATTGAAAATCAGAAATTCAATATAGATAGTATATCAAGTGCCATGGATGAGACTTCTGCGGAAATAGAGCAGATCGCTTCAAATATGCAGTATGTCAGTAATAATGCAGTGACGCTGAGCAGCCTGTCAAACAAAGGATATGAAGCTCTTAAAGATGTGATAAATCAAATGGAAAAAATCAGTACAAGATCGAAAGATTCGGTAGAGGCGGTAAGATCACTTGAGGCCATGTCCGAAAGAGTAGAGGCTGTTACAAACATGATAACCGAGATTTCGGGTCAGACCAATCTTTTAGCTCTCAATGCAGCTATTGAAGCAGCAAGAGCAGGAGAGCAGGGAAGAGGGTTTTCCGTTGTAGCGGAGGAGGTAAGAAAACTGGCTGAACAGTCGAGCTCTGCTGCAAGCGAAATATCCAATATAATCAGGAGCATGAATGATCAAATCAGAAGCATTGTGAGCATAATCGAAGATGAGGCATCAGAGGTACATTCGGGGACAAAGGTTGTAGGCCAGGCTAATTCATCCTTTGAAGAAATATCAAAGGGGGTTGACAGCATAATATCCCAGGTGCAGGGAGTAAGTGCCGCCACCCAACAGATAACCTCCGGCATAGAGCAGGTAGTTGCGGCAACGGGAGAAATACTTGAAGCTGCTTCAAATAATTCTTCAAATGTACAGAATGTACCC
>DAOLPD010000189.1:0-5234 GCA_035417425.1 Bacillota bacterium | reverse complement strand
CTGTCCAAAGCTAATATCGTGCGAGTCGGGATATAAGGCTAGTGCTCTGCAGGATGACTGCAAACTTCAGATACGACGCATTCTTCTATTTATATGTAATTTCCTTTATAGTATAATAAAGCAAATAATACTTTTAAGGGGGGTACCGGTTTTGTCCGACCTTAGCAAGCTGAAGAATATAAGTAATGTAAGAACCTTTAAGGAAAACGAATATATATTCCATGAGGGAGATACCGGCAACGATATGTATATTCTCCTGTCCGGCAGAGTGTCGATTTTCATCAAATCCAAGGATAATCTCCAAATCAAGCTGTGCGACATTAGCGCAGGGGGTTTTTTCGGAGAAATGTCCCTGCTTGAGGGGGAGCCCCGTACTGCTACTGCTTTAGCGATTGAAAACACAGTAGCCCTTTCAGTTAATAAGGATAACTTTGAAGCATTTATAATTGAACAGCCAAGTATGGCATTTAAGCTGCTAAAAGGCTTAAGCTCGAGAATAAGGGCATTGGATGAAGAGTTAAGCAGCTTAAAAAAGGGATGTCAATATGTCATACCGCCGATAGATTCAGCCGATGCTTTATCAGACAGCACGCCATGCATTTCTGCAGCCAACCCGGAAGATCTGAAAGGTGTCCTGTATCATGCTGAACATGGAACTTACGAAGGGGAATCCCCGGATACGGACAGTTTATATATTTATGATAAGAAAATAGCCTGTCCCATATGCGGCAAGGAATTCGAGCTGCCGGTTGCATCCCAGCACAAGCTCAGACTCAGCTCGATTGATTTCGATTTCAGACATCGATATGAGGAATTTGAGCCTCTGTGGTATAACATCCTGGTATGTCCTGGCTGTTATTTTGCCGGATATTCCCACGAGTTTGACATTCATATGGACAACCTCTGCAAGACATTCACGGAAAAAACAGCCCCCATCCGCAAAAAGCTGGCTTTTAAGTATTCCCGGCCCCGTAAGCTGGATGAGGTTTTTACGGCTTACTATCTGGCTCTGTACAGTGCAAAAGCTATGAATGTCGGTCCTCTTAAAAGCGCAAGGATTTGGCTTCAGCTGTCCTGGCTTTATAAGGACGCCGGAGATGAGAAAATGTATGCTGTCGCAACAGATCAAGCTCTTGAGCACTATTACAATGTATTGTACGGAAGCTCCCTGACGAGGTTGACCGACGAGCAGGATCAGCAGTGCTGCCTCATATTGGGAGAGCTATATTTGCTGAAAAACGACCGCAATCAAGCTGTGAGACAATTCCATGCCGCTATAAGGAGGGGCGGAGGAAACGCCTTATACAACAAGCAAGCCCAGGACAGGATATACTACGTAAAACACGAAATGAAATAACCTGTAAATAAGAATGCGGCTCATTTTGAGCCGCATTCTTATTCTATTGCCCTCTTCTCCTCCTCCATATACTTCACAATGCCCACAAAAATGCTCCATGCAATCTTCTCCTGATAGTGCTCGTCATCCAGCAGCCGTTCCTCTTCATGATTTGAAAGGAATCCGCATTCTACAAGGGCTCCCGGCATATTGTTGCTTTTCAGGATATACATGGAATCAGTGGCCTTTGCCTTCCTTTCATTCCCTCTATCCAGCACCTTGATCAGCTCGTTCTGGATGCCCTCTGCCAGCTTCCTGGATTTTTCATCATTCTTCATATAAAAGGTCTGAGCTCCAAAATATTGGGACTGAGGAAAGCTATTCAGATGTATGCTTATAAGAATATCCGCCCCGCAGCTGTTTATCAGCGCATGCCTGTTCTTAAGATCCTCGCTTTTTCTTGTTATAAGTCTGTTTCCGCCTTCGGTATAAAGTCCGGAGTTATCCTCTCTTATCATAATAGCTGTGCCTCCTCCCTGCTCTATGAGCCTTCGGAGCTTAAGCGCAATCTTCAAATTAATTACATCTTCTGTTATACCGCTGCTGCCCGACGCTCCCGGATCTCTTCCCCCATGCCCTGCATCTATTACAACAACAGCACTTCTTATAGGAAGGGAAAATGCCGCAGTAGTGTTTTTGCTTATAAAACCTATACTTAAGAACAATAACAATATCCATGCAAATTTGATCATATATCCGACAGCCTTGCTTCTGTCGATTATATAGAGTCTCATTGAACACACCCCCAAATACTCCGGCTTTACTTAAAGTAACTGTTCAGTTTAAGATATTCACTGAACCATGTACAAAAGAACCGAAAGTATCAAGGAGTTATATGCGGAATGATTTAAATTGATTTATGATATGCTTTCTCTCAAAAGAAGTCCTGCTTCAAAAGCCTTTTGCAGAATATCCTCCCTATCTCTGACATGCCGATTATCCACATCAGAAACAAGCAGGCTACCGGCTAGTTCAACATTTATGCACTTATAAAACAGTTCAAAAACCATGACTGCACATTCAAAACGGCTTTTGCCCTCAGGCTCTCCTGCAGTACACACTATATAACCGATCCTATGTTTTTTTGATATCAGGCTGCTGTCCGTCCTGTACTTGCTTGCCCAAACAGCCTGACACCTGTCGATAAGCTTCTTCATGTGGGAAGATACTGAATAAAAGTATACCGGCGATGATGAGACCACAATATCAGCTTTATCCATAGCTTCATAAACCTGCTGCATCTCATCCTTTATAACACAGCGTCCCAGCTTGTAGCAGCTCTCGCAAGCCGTGCAGCTTTTTATGCCCTGTGAAGAAGCATATATTCTCTCTATGCTTGCTTCATTGCTTCCGATACCCTCAAGAATCTTATCGACCAGGATGTCACTGTTCTGTCTTCGTCTGTGGCTTCCATAGATAGCTAATACGTTTATCATGTTGTTAGCCCTTTATATATCCTTTCCCTTTAAGCTTCTTAATATGACTCTCAACCTTCTCCTGTATATCTATCGAGTAGCTTTCTTCCAGCACGAACATCATTGAAACAGCCACCTGGGCCACATCCAGCAGCTCCTCGGCTATTCTGTCAACGCACTGTCTTTCTTCCATCCTGCAGCTTTCTCCGTTCAACCCTCTGTACTTTCCGATAAGCTGCGCCAGTTCGCCTGCTTCTTCCATCAGCTTAAGGGCTGTGGACTCTATATTGGGTTTAAGGTTATTAAGCCTCGGCAGGCTGATGCTCTTGTACTGTGTAGCTTCACACTTCTCCATCTATGATTCCCCCTATTTATTTGAAAATACTGTCGTACAGTTCCTTTCTTTTCCGCTTGAGCTGTTCCTTGAAGACAAACATGGCTATGGCTTTCATGTCCTCAACACTCACATCTATGAACTCACAGCCCATTTCATACTTATTCTGATTCGGCACTTCGCTGACCCTTCTCACCTTTGCGATACAGTCAACGAAATAGTTGATTTTAAGCTTGAAGCTGAAGACCATATCAGTCGGAAAGCATAGATTTGTTTCAACCATTACTCCTCCGGCGCTGATGTTTTTTATTGTTCCCATAAAGGTTTTGCCGGACTTTGCTATTGAAACATTGTTAATCATCATGGGCCTTCCGACAAAGCCAATCTCACAATCCACCCTGTTGAATCTTCTCTTCTCTATAGTGCAAAGGTTTGCTTCCACATGCCTTTCTATCTTAATAGCATTGCCTTCCAGGAATTCAACCTTGCTGTAAAATTCAAAGACATCTGTCTCATCTATTATAAGGCACAGTATATCCCAGCCGACTTTAAGGATCCCTATATTCTTTATACTCAATGTAATTGACTTGTCGGAAACAAACTTTATATTACCGTAAATTTCTGTTTCTGTGAAAGGTGACAGTATTACTACAAACTGTCCCGGTTTGAACTCCTTCATCTGCTTCTCCTCCGATATGTGCAGTTATGTAAAAAGTGCTTTCTAACATTATAACAGAAATCTGCCAATTTCGACATTATGTTTGTGATAATTTGCAGCTATTATTATTTGTATGGAGGAATTGGTACCTCTTTCATTTTTTGACAAATCGGCATAAGAAAAGCCTGGCAACCCTCGCTTAACAGGCCAATCAAAGCTTGCTGCCGGGCCACGGGAATCTTTTTGCATTCAGAATAAAAACCTCAGAAACACTGAGTTTCTGAGGTTTGTAAATTTGCCGATTATCTCTTTGAGAACTGCGGAGCTCTTCTTGCTTTTTTGAGCCCGTATTTCTTTCTTTCCTTCATTCTAGGATCTCTTGTAAGGAATCCTGCTTTCTTGAGCATAGGCCTGAGAGTCTCGTCCGCTTCTAAAAGCGCTCTCGAAATACCATGCCTTATGGCTCCGGCCTGGCCTGTAAAGCCACCGCCGATAACATTTACCAATACATTGAATTTTGAAAGGGTATCCGTAAGAACCAGAGGCTGTCGCACAATAAGCTTCAATGTCTCTAATCCGAAATAGTCATCTATATCTCTATCATTAATTACTATTTTACCTTCTCCGGGAACCAGCCTGACTCTAGCAACAGACTGCTTTCTTCTTCCTGTTCCAAAATACTGAACTTTCTTCGCCACAGTTACTTCCTCCTTTCAAACCTATATGTCCAGTTCAAGAGCTTCCGGCATCTGAGCTGCGTTTTCATGTTCGGCGCCTTTATAAACTCTTAACTTTTTAAGCATTTTTCTGCCCAAGCTGTTTTTAGGAAGCATGCCTTTAACTGCTTCATATACGGCTTTGTCAGACTGTTCAGCCATGAACTTTCTGTATGGAGTCTCCTTCATACTGCCGACACGGGTTGTTACTGTCCTGTGCATCTTCTGGTCAAGCTTCTTGCCTGTAAGAACAACCTTGTCGCAATTTATAACTATTACGTGATCGCCCGTATCAATATGAGGCGTATAAATCGGTTTATTCTTTCCGGTTAATATCTTTGCAACTTCACTTGCAAGTCTTCCGAGAACCTTATCGGTTGCATCAACTACATACCATTTTCTCTGAATCTCATCGACCTTTGGTATATATGACTTCATCCTTTTCACTCCTTGTATGGTATTTATAATAGATATGAATCTCACAGTCCGCTATTGTGTCCCACATTCACAAAAGCCAGCCGCTGATCCGCTCAATAAGAGCTTAGCATTATTTTCTTATAATAAACATGCTGCAAGTGATTCGGGGCTATGAACCACATTTTGCAACATATAATATTTTAATACATTGAACCACGCGTGTCAAGGAAAATCGTAGTATACTGTGATTATCGTGTGATAATGTCACCTTGTAAACTATCGTGATAAAATGTCACTA
>DAOLPD010000188.1:0-5256 GCA_035417425.1 Bacillota bacterium | reverse complement strand
CGATTCTGTTACCCAAAGCCAATAAGTGCTCGCTGATATACAAGGCTAGTGCTCTTGGAGTATGACTGCAAGTTAATAACTATGTTGCATACTTCCTCTTTTATGTGAAAGCAATTTCTTTACCAATCTAAATCTTCCTATTCAGAAGCAATTTATAGAAGTAGTTGATAATGACACTCCTCTTGATTATACCGATAAATATTTCATGGTCATCCACAACAGGTATGAAGTTCTGATTAATCGAGAGGAGAATCAGATCTTCTATATGTGATTCGATGGAAACCGGTTTATTATTCTGGTATTTGGAAACATCCCTTATCATAATCTTATTGGTGTCTTTGAACTCCAGATTCTGTGCATGCTTCAGATGCCACAGTATATCCCCCTCCGTTATTGTACCTGCATATTTTCCGCTGCTGTCAACAAGGGGCAAAGCACTATATCTGTGATATTCCATCTTTTCAATAGCCTGTCTCATTGTAGAGTCCGCTGATATCCAGATAACTTCTTCTTTTGGTGTCAGAAAAAAAGCAATATTCATTGATATCCTCCTGATTCCCTTTGGCTATAATTTTCCCCTACTTATATTATAACGCATCAGCATGAGATTTTCCGATAGCAGAAAAAAATTTTCTTACCTCCGCGCGTTTCAACATTTTGGATTATTCCAATCATAAATTGGATGATTATAAAATATCAGAATTGGTGGATTTTATACTGTAAAATATTTGCTATAATAATAATTGGATGAGGCCAATCCAAGAATACATATGGAAGAGAGAAGAGTGATATGATGCGCGTCAATATTAACCGGAACTCTGATACCCCTATTTATCTGCAAATAAAAAATCAAATCCGGGATATGATAATCTCCGGTGAACTGCCTGCCGGCCATATACTCCCCCCTGAAAGGATCTTAAGCGAACTTCTTAATGTCAACAGAACAACTGTTGTAAAAGCATATCACGAGCTGAAATCCGATGGGCTGGTACAGGCACGGGTCGGTAAAGGCACCATAGTTGCAGCCAAGCCCTTCAAGGGTCGTTTCAATAACATCCGGCAGTTCAACCCCATTCCATGGTATCAGTTCTTCAATGAGAGTGTAGATTCCGGCGGAGACCATATAATAAGCGATATCATGGATATTAACTGCAATGAAGATATCATTTCATTTTCCGGCGGTTTCCCCTCGGCTGAGCTTTATCCTTTGGAGGATCTGAGCAGCATCCAGGAGAACCTTTTCAAAACTCTTGGCAAGCAGCTTTTACTCCACAGCCCGGTTGAAGGGCTGACCTCCCTGAGGTCAGGCATAAGCAGCCTGATGAAATCAAGAAATATAAATATCAGCCCAAAGGATGTAATGATAGTATCCGGCTCCCAGCAGGGCCTGGATTACATTGCCCGAGTCTTCATAAAGCCTGGGGATACTGTGATACTTGAGGAGCCTTCTTTCTTCGGTGCAATGCAGATTTTCCGCTCCGCAGGAGCAAGGATTATCGGTGTGCCTGTGGACAGCTCCGGAATGAAAACAGATATACTTGAATCGCTTATACAAAGGTACAAACCGAAGTTCATTTATGTACTTCCTACTTTTCAAAATCCTTCAGGAATAGTAATGAGCCTTGAGCGCAGGTATGAGCTGCTGGACTTGTCCTATAAATACCGAGTCCCCATAGTAGAGGATGACCCCTACGGAGATCTGCGCTATGAAGGAAAAGCCATACCACCCTTGAAGGCTTTGGATCCCTATGAACATGTAATTTACTTAAGCACATTTTCCAAGGTTCTTTCCCTTGGGCTGCGCATCGGCTGGGTTGCTGCATCTCAGCAGGTCATCAGGAAGTTTGCATACCTTAAACAAATTACGGATATGCACGTAAATACACCGGGACAGTACATGATTAGCGAATTCCTTTCCCAAGGGTGTTATGAGAAACATCTTAGTAAAGTGCTGAGTGAATACAGAAAAAAAAGAGAGCTGATGAATGCAGCATTGGAGAAATACAAACTGCCCGGGGTTCTGTGGGAAAAGCCGGAAGGCGGGTATTACATCTGGTGCCGCCTGCCGGAGTATGTCACAAATAACAGGCTGCTTTCAAAGGCTGCGGAAAAAGGTGTCGTATATCTTCCGGGAGAGGCTTTCTACCCGGATGGTACGCAGGGAGAAAACTATATGAGGCTCAACTTTACTTTCCCGAATTCAAGCAGGATAGATGAAGGAATAAAATTACTCATGGATGCCTTGACAGAAGTTGAGGTAAGAAACATATCGAACTCCACGGGCAGAAGCTATTCAAGAAGTCCGATAGTATAGGACTAAAAACAAGATTGAGGAGGGTTTTATATGGAAATAAAAATAAAACAGGTGGATGCGTTCACCGGCATACCTTTTGGGGGAAACCCCGCCGGGGTGGTTACTGATGCCGCAGGCTTAAGCGATGAGCTGAAACAGAAAATCGCCAGGGAAATGAATCTTTCGGAAACTGCATTCGTTTCCCCGTCAAAGGTCGCCGATTTTAAAGTGCAGTTCTTCACTCCCAGATTTGAAGTGGACTTATGCGGCCATGCAACCATAGGCACTTTTTCAGCTCTATATGAAGAAGGAAAACTTCCTGCCGATAAGAACATATTATATCAGGAAACAAAAGCCGGAGTCCTTCCTGTGGAATTAACAAGCATCAATAATGAAAAAGTATTCATGATGACCCAGGCATTACCTAAATTTGAAAACATTGATCTGAGTAAGAATGAAATCGCAGGACTCTTAGGCTTGGGTAAGGATGATCTGCTGGACACACCGGCCTTAATGGTAAACACCGGGATATGGTGGCTGGTATTCGGAGTTAAAACACTGGATAAGCTTATGAATGCAAAGCCTGATTTGAAAACCATTGAGAGAATAAGCGAGCAGTACGGCATTATCGGTATCACTCCTTTCTGTCTCGAAACACTGAACCCGAAATATGACTATCACCTTAGAGGGATTGCCCCTTATGTAGGAGTTGCCGAAGATCCTGTATGCGGTACCTGCAATGGATGCGTATCTTCATACATAGTTCAGAACGGGCTGGCAAAGTGTGATGATACTGTAAATATGATCGGAGAGGAAGGGCAGGAAGTGAACAGGCCCGGCTGCGTATATGCAAGCATTTCCAAGAAGGAAGGGGCAATAAGCCGGGTACAAATCGGGGGTACGGCAGTTACAATACTGCAGGGAGTAATAAAGATCACAGATTAGCAAGGGGGAGGATAGCCAATGAAAACTATCGGAATAATCGGCGGAACAAGCTGGGAATCTACTGTCGAGTATTACAGGATACTGAATGAAACTGTAAATAAAAAACTGGGCGGACTCCATTCCGCCAAGTGCCTCATGTATTCTGTAGAATTCCAGGAAATATCAGATATGATGCAGGCCGGGGACTGGAAGGCCATTTCAGTTCGGATGCAGGAGATAGCAAGTGTTCTGAAGTCAGGCGGAGCAGACTTTATTATCATATGCTCAAACACTCTTGGTACACCGGCTCCGGAAATAGAAAAAAATATCGGAATACCTGTGCACAGCATTACCGAAGCAACTGCAAAGGAAATACTCGGAATGAAGCTTAAAAAAATAGGCTTGCTGGGAACAAAGTATACAATGGAGGGCAGCTGCTACAAGGATACATTACAGAAATACGGAATAGAAACCATTATACCGGAGAAAGAAGATAGGGAAGCAATAAACTCAATAATATTTGATGAGCTTTGTCTTGGTATATTAAAGGAGTCCTCCAGGGAAATATTTAAAAATATCATAAGCAAGCTTCAGTCAAAAGGCGCTGAGGGCATAGTCCTCGGGTGCACTGAAATCCCCTTGCTTGTAAAGCAGGAGGATGTAATCATACCGGTATTTGATACCATGACTATCCATGCGGTTTCCGCAGCCGAACTGTCACTGAAAGAAGAATAATGCGTCTAAGGCGCATTATTCTTCTGTTCTGCAGCATTTGTATATGTCTTTTCTTCTATGTGCAAGAAGGGGAAGCTCCCTTCTCACCTTTTCCACATAATCCAGATCCAATGTCTCAATAAGCAGTCCCTCTTTTTCATCCAAACGTGCAACCACTTCTCCCCAGGGAGAAACTATAATGGAATTCCCGTAGGAAGTGTAACAGGAATCCACATCTCTGGCCGGTGCAGTTCCGATTGTGTAAACCTGATTGTCTATAGCCCTGCTCCTGAACATTACTTCCCAATGGGCCGGTCCTGTTGTCATATTAAATGCGGCAGGTACAATCATCACCTTGGCGCCTTCTTCCACCATCAGCCGCGACAGCTCCGGGAAACGGAAATCATAGCAGATAGCCACGCCCATTTTTCCGAATTCCGTTTCAAACACAGTGACAGTATTCCCTGCCGTCAAGGTTTCGGATTCCATAAAATGCTGTCCCCCTTCAACTGCTATATCGAACAGGTGCATTTTTCTGTGCTTCCCGATTTTATTTCCCTTGCGGTCAAAGACATAACAAGTATTGAATACTCTGCCCTTATTATCCTTTTCCGGCATAGTCCCTGCTATAAGGTAGATTCCATATTTTTCAGCCAGCTCCGAAAGTATACTGTAGCATTCTCCGCCCTCTTCCTCCGCGTATACAGGGAAGTTGGAGGTTTTATACGGGCAGTTGAACATTTCGGGAAGTACTGCTATATCTATATTCTGTTCTGCTGCTTTCTTAATAAAGTCAGATGCATTGACCATATTTCTCAGCTTATCTTCTTCCACATGCATTTGAATCAGCGCAACCTTGGGTTTGCTCATGCATTTTCCCTCCTTATAATACTTTGACCGTTCTTTGATTATTATTATAAGGTTTAAAGAATCCCAGGTCAATTTCTGCCTAACGCTTTATCAATTTTTATAATGCATTCCGCTGCATATGTATCCTCAAGAAGTACTTCATTATACCATGGCTTATGAATATCCCGGCTGTTTCCGAAGTAACGGGATTTTATCAAAATCTCCGGCCGGTATTCAAAATGAAGTATATCAAAATGCCCCCATTTTCCGCCCCATATGAAGCTATTCCTTTCAAACAGTTCAACAATCTCATAGGGATAGGAGGACAGCCTTTTTTGCCCCTCTTCCCTGGAAGCCCACTGCCAATAGTCCCTCCTGTCCCTTGCAAGGTCTATGGCTATCCCGTATGAATGAGGGCTCAGGCGGTTTGTACCTGAAATGGCGCGATAATTGTAGGTGCCGCTGCAGGGATATAC
>DAOLPD010000187.1:0-5374 GCA_035417425.1 Bacillota bacterium | reverse complement strand
TCATGAAAAAACACGGTTTCCGCCACTGGTGGAAATCGTGTTTGTCTGCAAACTGCGATGAATACATTCATCTGAGGAACAGTTCTTGAGAGTATCCCAAGGGCAACCTCGGCAATCAGAGTAGCAGCCAATACCGGAATGCTTATTTTGAATCCTATAAGGAATACCTCAGCAAAAATAGCAGCAATATTATTTGTCATAGCTTCGGTAAAAGCAAAACCGTCAATAGGCAAAATACTATAGCTCTTGTACAATGCAGCCAGAAGTACATGATGCCCGTCAATTGCAAGAAAAAGTATTGTGGTCAGAATATATATAAAGTTTCCTATCAAAGGAATCTGAGTATTCGTAGTCGGATCAAGAACATTCACCATTCCGAAGCCAACCTGCATGTCAATTATCTGTCCTGCCAGATAAAGGGCTGAAAAAACCATAAAACTTACAAATCCAATAATAATCCCCACCAGAAATTCCTTGGCTGCAATTGCTGCAAAGCTGAATAGGTTGGAATATTCTATACTGACATCTCCCAGCAAAGGAACCATTATGTAAGAACAGAAAAATGCAAGTCCAATTTTCAAATATGCCGGCATCTCTCTCCTTCCAAATACCGGTGTTATTACGAAAAGAGAGATCATTCTTATAAATACCAGCAGCAGTACCAGGAATCTATCAACCAGAATAACACTAATACTATCCATAATCATTTAATATAAGAGGGTATATTCTCGAACAGCCTTACTGTAAACTCATACATTATGTTCATCATCCATGGGCCAAAGACCAGCATAGTCAAGGAAACAGCTATTATCTTCGGTATAAATGATAAAGTAGGCTCTTGTATCTGTGTTGTTGCCTGCACTATGCTCACAATTAGGCCGACCAGAAGCCCCAATCCCAGTATTGGCGCTGAAACCAGCAATACAGACTTTATTGCTTCCTGTGCAACATCAATTACTATTCTTTGATCCATAGACTACACCTCAACTAATTAAATCCCATAATCAGAGATCTTACAATCAGATTCCAGCCGTCAACCAAAACAAAGAGTAATATCTTAAAAGGCATTGAAATCATAATTGGCGGCAGCATCATCATACCCATTGACATAAGTGTACTTGATACAATCATATCTATCATTAAAAAAGGTATATATAAGAAAAAACCAATCTCAAAGGCTGTTTTAAGCTCGCTTATAATAAAGGCCGGTATAAGCGCAGAGGTTGGTATATCGATCATGGCCAAGGGTTGTTTCACTTGGCTCAGATTCAGGAATAATGCAAGATCCTTTTCTCTTGTATACTTAAACATAAAATTGCGTATAGGTTCTGCAGCTTTTTCAATTGCAGCCTCTTGTGTGATCTCTCCGTTTGTGAACGGTGTGAATGCATTTTCATTGATTTCTGTTATTACCGGTGACATTATAAAGAAGGTCAGAAATAGTGCCAGTCCTATAAGCACCTGATTGGGAGGCATCTGCTGTGTACCCAGGGCATTTCTTGTAAATGAAAGTACAATTATTATCCTGGTAAAAGAGGTAAGCATAATCAGTATTGACGGTGCAAGGGAAATAATAGTAAGTATAAAAAGTATCTGCATGCTCAGTGCCACGTCCTGAGGATTTTCGGCAGTCTCTATATCAAGTCCTATTTTGGGTATCGGCAGAGGTTCGCACCAAACATCAATAATTCCCATTAATAATATCAATACCAAAATCAATATAATTTTTATAATACCGTTTTTCTTATACATCTGTTCTGTTACCTCTAACAATTGATTTCAGCTTATTTAGATTATTTTTTATTGAGTTCATCCCGGTTTTGTTTTCTTCCTGAAAGCTGTTCAAATACGCTTCAAAACTTTCATCATCTGCAATTGAAAGTTTTTCCGGGTCTAACTCCGAAAGCAGGGTTATGCTCTTCTGTGTGCTTCCCAGCAGAAGATATTGTTCTCCTGCTTTAACCAGTAAAATACTTTTGTCAAAGCCAAGAGGTGCTGCTTCCAATATCTTAAGGTTCTTATTTCCGGCATTCTTGATGCTTCTTTTTGACAAAAATCTTGTAACATAATAAGCGGCAGCCAGAATAACAGCTGACATGAATAGGAAATATAGAATTCCATATATTGCACTGCCTGTATTCATACAAACCTGCTCCTTCTTATCCCAATACCTTCTTTACTGCCTCAATAATCCTTTCTGCCTGGAAGGGCTTGACTATAAAATCTTTTGCTCCTGCTTGTATTGCTTCTATGACCATAGCCTGCTGTCCCATGGCGGAACACATTATAACCTTGGCAGCATTATTTATTTTTTTGATTTCTTTTACGGCTTGTATTCCATCAACTTCAGGCATAGTAATATCCATTATAACCAAATCCGGATTGGTCTCTTTGAACTTTTCTATAGCTTTTGCGCCGTTTTCAGCCTCACCGCTGATTTCAAAGCCGTTTTTTGACAATACATCTTTAATCATCATTCTCATGAAAGCCGCGTCGTCAACAATCAGTATACCGTTAGCCATTTAATTACTTCCTCCTTGTATATGTTAAAATATTGACTATTGAATTTTGCTAAGACGCTTCGATGCACTCACAATATCAGTGATTCTGACACCAAAGCTTTCATCAATTACTACTACTTCGCCCTTGGCAATGTATTTGCCGTTTACCAATATATCCACCGGTTCTCCTGCAAGCTTGTCCAGCTCAAGAATTGTACCCGGGCTGAACTCAAGAATATCTCTTATCAATTTTTTGGTCCGCCCCAGCTCAACTGTGATTTCAAGCGGAACATCCATTATAAGCTCTATGCTTTCTTTTTCGGCACTCAATTGTTCGACATCAAAGGTTTGGTACTGTACTGGCTGAACATTGACCACTTTACGTTCCTCTCTTCTTATAGCAGGCTCGTGGTCCTGCCTTTCTTCATACCCGTTGCTGAGTATATTATTGCTTTCCGGCTTCTTTGGCTGACTGACAGAATCATTAACGGCCGGCCGCTTCACTTGAGGCTCTTCGATTTTGCCTGTGAATATTGGTTCAGGCTCAGCTGAAATATTGTCCATAAGGCTTTTTACAAGCTCTTTTGCAAAATCTATCGGTAAAAGCTGCATTATTTCACTGTCTATTACATCTCCAACTTCCATCTTAAAAGCAATTCTGACCACTTTTTCGTCTGATTTGAATTGCTCCAGCTCGCTGAAGTTCTGAAAGTATAATAAAAATGCATGGGGAGGGAAAATATCTATTCTCTTATTGAACATTGCAGATAAGGAAGTTGAGGATGATCCAATCATTTGATTCATGGCTTCCCCTATGGCGCTAAGTTGAAGGTCGCCTACCGAGCCGGGTGTGTTCTCCCCCGTACCTCCCATCATCAAATCTGTGATTACTTTTACGTCATCCTCTTTTAATATAAGCAAATTAGACCCTTGAAGACCCTCTTTATATTGAACCTGCACTGCAACATACGGAGACGTATATTGTTTTGATAGCTCATCCCATGTAACAACCGATACTTTTGGCGTTGTTATGCTTACCTTGTTGTTCAGGAGAGTAAACAACGTCGTAGCCGAAGTACCCATGCTGATATTTCCTATCTCACCCAGAGCATCTATTTCTTCTGTTGTAAGAACATTATCATAACCGGCTTGAGAAGATGAATTATCTTGAGGCGCTGTTGCGCTATCTCCCTTAAGCAGGGCGTCTATTTCTTCCTGTGACAGCATCTCACTCATCGTAATCATCTCCTTTCTTTTCTATTCTTGTAATCTTTACTGATACCTTGTTCTTCTTCAATCCGGGCTTGCCGCTGAATTTTTTCAGATTGCCTACATATATCTTCAAATCATCATGTACTGATGTATTAAGCTGTATCACATCGCCCACTCCAAGCCCCAGGAAGTCTCTTACAGTAATCTCGCTGTCCCCCAGTACAACTCTTATGGGAAGCAGGGTGCTCTGAATTTTCTTTTCGATTATCTTCAAATCACTGCCTGTCATTTCCTTGTGAATGCCTGAGAACCAGAATTTGGTGCTTAATTTGGGAATTACCGGTTCAATAACCAGGTGCGGAATACAAATATGAATCGTTCCTTCAATATTTCCGACCTTGGTATTTAATGTTATAAGCGCAACAGTCTCATTAGGTGACAGTATCTGGGTAAATTGCGGGTTTGTCTCTATTTTCTTAAGTCTTGGCCTCAATTCTATTACATTTTTCCATGGGTCTTTAAAAAAGTTGATAATCTGAGTAATTATTCTTTCCAGGAGGCTTAGCTCTATTTCGGTAAAACCTCTTACTCTTTCGAAGGCATTACCTGTACCTCCAAGAATCCTCTCTATCATGGCAAATGATATCGCCGGTGTCATTTCAACTATTATTGACCCGCTTAGAGGGGCAAACTCTACAATACCAAGCACTGACGGATTAGGCATAGAGTTGGTGAATTCATTATATGTCAGCTGGTCAACCGAAAGAACTTCGACTTGAACTAATGCCCTAAGATACCCTGAGAGATATGTCTGCAACAGTCTTGAAAAATTTTCGTGCATGATTTGGAGAGTTCTTGTGTGGTCCTTTGCAAACTTGTTCGGTATCTTGAAATTATAGTCCCTGACTTTTCTTTCTTCTTTTTCTTCTTTTATCTCTTGAACATCTATTTCTCCTGAATTCAGCGCACTAAGAAGCGCATCTATTTCATTCTGCGAAAGAACCTCGGACACAAAGCCACCTCCTTCTCTACTGCACTATGAACTCGTCAAAATATACATTTTTTATTTTCTTTGAATTAATGATCTTTTGTATGATTTCAACAATTTCCTTTTGAAGCTTTTCCTGCCCTTCTTTTCCTTCCAGATCCGCTTCGGTCTTGGACCTTACAAGTGCATTTATTCTGTCCCTGATTTCTGACTCCCTGTAAGCAACCAATTCGGCAACCTCTTTGTCGATTTCCACTTTAAATGTCAATTTGCATATTTTTTTGCTGTCTTTGACATTATTTACAAAGGAATTGCCTAATGAAATCATCATTACATTCTTGTCGATTTTTATAGGTTCCTCTTTTGCTTCTTTTGGTGTATTTAAAAGCATATATATTATTATACCTGATACTATAACCAAAAGTAAAAGCACAATAGCCGCTATTAGGATAATATTTCGCTTCATTCCGTCTCCCTCCCAAGAATTATGGATTGAAATCCTTAATATCGTCTCTGAGTATTACCATGTCGACTCTTCTGTTTTTTTGCCGACCTTCCGCCGTATTATTGTCAGCAACAGGATGCTGATCCGAATAACCGGATGCAGACAACCTATATGCATTAATCCCATTTTCCTCTATAAGATATTTGACCACATTAACCGCCCTGGTAG
>DAOLPD010000186.1:0-5376 GCA_035417425.1 Bacillota bacterium | reverse complement strand
ATATCTGCAAATGGATTATAGTGTTTTGTGTAGTTTATGACGAAAGTACACTAAAAGTACACTATTACATAATTAAGGAGGAAACAAATGAACTCAAAATTAGAGAAAGTTGAAAACAATGTTGCGACATTGGAAATATCAGTATCGGCTGAAAAGCTTGAAGAAGGGATAATGAAGTCATATCTGAAGAATGTCAAGAAATTCAATATAGCCGGTTTCAGAAAAGGAAAAGCACCAAGGAAAATAATAGAGAGGCATTATGGTGAAGCGGTATTTTATGAGGACGCCATAAATATCATATGTCCTGATGCATATGATGAAGCGGTCAAAGAACACAATCTGGAGCCTGTTGACCGCCCTGATATAGACATAATTGATATCGAAAGCGGCAAAGGCTTGATTTTCAAGGCTGTCGTTACTGTGAAGCCTGAAGTTGCATTAGGGCAGTATAAAGGAATAGAAGCAGAAAAAAAGGAGTATAATGTAACTGATGAGGAAGTAGATAAGGAAATCGAGATAATGAGGGATAAGAACGCCAGGCTCGTAGAAGTAAGCGACAGGCCGGTAAAGAATGGAGACATAATAATTATTGACTTTAAGGGCTTTGTTGATGATAAACAGTTTGAGGGCGGCACTTCAGAGAACTTTAATCTCGAAGTAGGCTCCGGACAGTTCATACCGGGTTTTGAAGATCAGCTGGTTGGTGCGGAGTTAGGCAAAGAAATAGATGTCAATGTCCAATTCCCTAAGGAATATAATAGCGAAGAGCTGGCAGGAAAGCCTGCATTATTCAAGGTTACGGTTAAGGAAATAAAAGAAAAACAGTTAGTTGAGCTTGATGACGAATTCGCCAAGGATGTAAGCGAATTTGACACTCTGGATGAGCTGAAGGCAGATATAAGGAAAAAGAAGGAAGAACAGTGCAAGAGACTGGAAAAACAACAGTATGAGGATGAAGTGATCAACAAGGTCGTTGAGAATGCGACTGTTGATATTCCCGAGGTAATGGTAGATGCACAAGTAAACATAATGCTGAGAGATTTTGATTATCAGCTGAGATATCAGGGCTTGAATCTTGAAGCATATCTTAAATATATGAATATGGATATTGATAAGCTTAAGGAATCATATAGAGATGTAGCAAAAAGCAGAGTGAAGAGCCAGCTGGTGCTGGAAAAAGTAGCAGAAGCTGAGGGAATTGCTGCTACAGAAGAAGATTTGAATGCCGAAATTGAGAAGACAGCAAAGCATTACAATCAGGATTTGGAAAAATTCAAGAAAACTTTGAAAGAAGACGAAATAACTTATATAAAGGATGGTATAGTCATCCAGAAGGCCATTGACTTCCTTGTCGATAACAGCGTGGCCAAATAGTTATTTTCATGGAAAGGGAGGATACCTATGAGTTTGGTACCGATAGTTGTAGAACAGACTAACAGAGGAGAACGTTCTTACGATATTTACTCAAGGCTTCTGAAGGACAGGATAGTTTTTCTGGGCGACGAAGTCAATGATGTTACAGCAAGTCTGGTGGTAGCGCAGCTCTTATTCCTGGAAGCTGACGATCCGGATAAAGATATCAATTTTTATATAAACAGCCCCGGAGGATCAATAACAGCAGGTTTTGCCATATATGATACAATGCAGTATATAAAGCCTGACGTCTCTACCATATGCGTAGGTTTGGCGGCAAGCATGGGTGCGTTTCTGCTGGCAGCCGGAGCAAAAGGAAAGAGATTTTGCCTTCCGAACAGTGAGGTTATGATTCACCAACCTTCCGGAGGAGCACAAGGTAAGGCCACCGACGTGGGAATATATGCAGAAAGGCTTATTAGGAGCCGCAGGAAATTGAATGAGATTCTCAGTGAGAAAACGGGACAGCCGATAGAAAAAATAGAAAGAGATGTTGAAAGGGATTATTTCATGACAGCGGCAGAAGCAAAGGAATATGGGCTTATTGATGGTATCCTTGTCAAGAGGAAGTAAAGTGAGGTGATATCATGGCTAAATTTGATGACAAGAAGCAGCTGAAATGTTCTTTCTGCGGGAAAAATCAAGAACAGGTCAGAAGATTAATAGCAGGGCCGGGTGTGTATATTTGTGACGAATGTATTGAGCTTTGCCAGGAAATCATTGACGAGGAATTCTATGAAGAATTGGATACCGAGCTGCAGGATGTTCCAAAGCCTGCACAGATCAAGGAGTTCCTTGACCAATATGTTATTGGCCAGGAGGAAGCCAAAAAAGCTTTGGCAGTTGCCGTATACAACCATTATAAAAGAATAAACTCAGATTATAAGATAGATGATGTAGAGCTTCAAAAGAGCAATATAGCACTTATAGGCCCCACAGGCTCGGGAAAGACATTGCTTGCTCAGACTCTGGCCAAGATGCTTAATGTACCTTTTGCCATAGCGGATGCAACTTCCCTGACTGAAGCCGGTTATGTGGGAGAAGATGTGGAAAACATACTTCTGAAGCTGATTCAGAATGCGGACTACGACATTGAAAGAGCACAAAAAGGTATAGTGTATATTGACGAGATCGACAAGATTGCAAGAAAGTCTGAGAATCCTTCAATAACAAGAGATGTTTCCGGTGAAGGTGTGCAGCAGGCTCTTCTCAAGATTCTTGAAGGCACGGTGGCAAGTGTTCCTCCCCAGGGTGGAAGGAAGCATCCTCATCAGGAGTTCATACAGATTGATACTACAAATATATTGTTCATATGCGGCGGAGCCTTTGACGGCCTTGAGAAGATAATAATGAACAGGACAGGCAAAAAATCAATGGGCTTTGTTGCAGATATACATTCCAGGAATCAGCAGGATATCGGAGAGATTCTGAAAAAGATAATGCCCGAGGATCTGTTGAAATTCGGCCTCATACCCGAATTTGTAGGAAGAATTCCGATAATAGTTACGTTAAATCCCCTGGATAAAAATGCATTGGTAAAGATACTTACCGAGCCTAAGAATGCTCTGGTTAAACAGTATCAGAAGCTTTTTGAACTTGACAATGTGGATCTGGAATTTGAAGAGGACGCCATTGAAGAGATTGCGCAAAAAGCTTTGGACAGGAAAACGGGAGCCAGGGGTCTAAGGGCTATATTTGAGGAGAATATGCTCAATGTTATGTTTGAAATTCCATCCAGGGATGATATAGATAAATGCATAGTTACCAAAGAAACTATATTGGAGCACAAGGAGCCCCAAATAGTATACCTTGAGCCTGGGACAAAGAAGGCTGTGAAAAAGCAGCCCAGAAAAGGCCAGAAAGCAAGAAAAGGTACGGCATAAATACAAGACCGGTTAGAGCAGCCGGTCTTTTAATTTGTAAATTTCGCTGCAGTTTTTTACAGCGGTATTGTTTAACCTGGCCGCTTCTGTCAGAATGCATGGTAATGAATACTTTCCTGCCTTCAATATAATAATACTATTGACACTCAAATATGAGGGAGGAAAATGTCATGTCACAATTGCTTATAGTTATCCAGCTTTTTTTTGCTGTTGTAATAGGGATGTACTTTTTGAACCTTCTGAGAGGCCAACAGGGAAATAAAGTTGCTATAGAAAAAGAATCGCGAAAAGAGATGGAAAAACTGCAGCATATGAGAGATATTCAGCTGACAAAACCGCTGTCTGAGATCACCCGGCCTTCTGATTTCAGGGAGATAATAGGCCAGGAGAACGGTATAAAGGCATTAAGGGCGGCAATATGCAGCCCAAATCCGCAGCATGTGATTATATATGGCCCTCCCGGGATAGGGAAAACGGCGGCTGCCAGACTGATACTGGAGGAGGCAAAAAAGACGCCGAACTGTCCCTTTCGCCAGGATGCAAAGTTTGTTGAGGTTGATGCCACGACGGTAAGATTTGATGAAAGAGGTATTGCAGATCCTCTTATAGGCTCGGTTCATGACCCCATATATCAGGGAGCAGGAGCAATGGGGGTTGCAGGAATTCCACAGCCTAAAGTCGGTGCAGTAACCAAAGCCCATGGAGGGATACTCTTTATAGATGAGATTGGAGAACTGCATCCTATACAAATGAATAAGCTGCTAAAAGTTCTGGAAGACCGGAAGGTATTCCTGGAGAGTGCGTATTACAGCTCGGAAGATGCTAATATTCCTTTCCATATACATGATATCTTCCAAAACGGGTTGCCGGCTGATTTCAGGCTTATCGGGGCTACCACAAGGGGCCCGGAGTCAATTCCGCCTGCACTGCGGTCAAGATGCCTCGAGATATATTTCAGAGCGCTGACCTCTGAGGAAATAGAGATAGTGACCTCCAATGCCCTTAGCAAGATCAGATTTGACTGTGAAGAAGGAGTTCCTGAGCTGATAGGGAAGTATGCGACAAACGGGAGGGAAGCTGTAAACATAATACAGACAGCAGTTGGAGTTAATATAAATGAGAAAAGGAATAAAGTTACTGTAAGTGATATAGAATGGGTGCTTAACAACGGACAGTACAGTCCGAGGCCGGAAAGGAAGATAAATGATGAACCGCAGATAGGCTATGTAAATGGATTGGCGGTATACGGGCCCAATATGGGTACCCTCATGGAAATAGAAGCAATTGCAGTAAGAGCCGGCCGGGGAACAGGACGGCTTCTGGTCACAGGAATAGTTGAAGAAGAGGAAATAGGCTCAAGAGACGGAAGAACCATTAAGAGAAAAAGTATGGCTAAGGCTTCCGCCGACAATGTAATCACTGCAATCAAAAAATATTTGGGCGTAGATCCGGGCGAATACGACATTCATTTGAATTTCCCCGGAGGCACGCCTGTGGACGGCCCTTCTGCCGGTATTACAATAGCGGTGGCGATATATTCTGCAATAACCAACAGCTACGTAGACAACCGGATTGCAATGACGGGAGAAATAACAATAAGGGGAAAAGTAAAGGGCGTAGGAGGTATTATTCCCAAGATTGAAGCTGCTGCCCAAGCAGGGGTAAAAAAGGTCATCATACCGAAGGAGAACTGGCAGGAGATATTCAGTACTTTTGATATTGAAGTCATACCGGTGGAAAGTATTGTAGAGGCTGTCAACATAGCTACCATGAGGCAGGCAGAAGTCAAGCACCTGAAAGCTCAGCCTGCCGAAGGAAATTTATTGGCGGCATCAAATATTGCTAAAGCCCCCTCAATACAGGCTATGAGCGATATAAAGCAGTAATGGAAAAAGGACAACTTGATTAAAAATATTGATAAAAAATTTTTGTAAAGATATAATAGATTAGACACATGGTATTACAGGAGTTGATAAAATGCGGAAAAGAAAAGAAGATATCAAGAGATTGCCATTGCTGCCACTGAGAGGCTTAAGCATTTTTCCATATATGGTTTTGCACTTTGATGTGGGCAGGGAGA